>JBOGDF010000008.1:0-35032 GCA_050701635.1 Micromonosporaceae bacterium
CCGGCAGGGGCACGGTCTTTCGACAGGACTCAACGTCCAGGAGCACAGAGTGCTCACCCGCCGGTGGCTACCACCAGGAGTCTGCCGGATCGGCTAACTCCCAGATCTCATTAGGATCCAATAGGCGCGGCGACGACTCAGTCCGCTGGGAAGGCCGTCGCCAGGATCCCGAAGGCCAGCACCAGCAGCCCCAGGACGATCGCGGCGAGTGCCAGGCGGCTGCGGGCTGGTGTGGTCGGTGCCATGAGCCCGAGCGCGATTCCGCCGCCGGCCAGGATCAGCGGGAAGCCGAGCCATCCCGCTATCAGCGCCAACGGCACCGCGAGGCCGCTCAGCCATAGTGCTCGCCGTGGCGCCCTGCGCAGGTCGCGCCGAGTCCGTGGGATCAGCACCAGGAAGACGTCTCCGGAGCCGGTCGTGGTGAGCTAGCCGGCCCTTGTATGGCCTGCGGCTAGCGTGTGGGCATGGACGACGGGCGGTGGGTGCTGCGGCGTGGCGCCGAGGTCACCGGCCATGTCCAGATCGTGCTCAGCCAGATCGTCGACGAGCCTGCCGGGCCGGGCTGGGTGCCGTACCTCACGGCGGTCACCCGGCCCGGCCTCCAATCTCTCCTGGGGTACGTGCGCCGCGCCGCCCCCGGTGCGCCGGACACCGTGGCGGCGGCGCTGTTCGCCAGCTCGGTGGCGGCCGCCGTAGCGGCGCCGCTGACCGGGGCGCTGCTCACCGAACGGCGGGTGCCGTTACCGGTCCCGGACGGGCTGTGGCTGCGGCCCAGCTTCACCGGGGTGGACGCGCTCGGGGTCGGCGCGGTGTCGTTGACGGTGCTCCCGGACGATCCGCTGCCTGGGGAGACCGTTCCAGATCTGGACGCGCTGCGGCGGGCCGCGCTGGACGGTTACCGGGCGCTGCTCGTACCGCTGATGGAGGTGGTGGCGGCGACCACCCGGCGAGGGCGACGCGCGCTGTGGGCCGATGCGGGTGATCGGCTGGCGACCTATCTGCTGCTGGCGGGCCGGGCGCGGGGCGACGCGGCGGCAGGGCGGGCCGAGGCGGACGCGCTGCTGGCGCTCGCCGAGCCGCCGCTGCGGCACGATCCGGCGTGGCTGGAGTTCACGCACCGCGGCCGGCCGACGCTGTGGAAGCGGCGTCCGGTGTGCTGCCTGATCTACCAGGCGCCGACGTTCCGCGGGCAGTGCTGCGCCACCTGCCCGTTGGTGCCGGTGGCGGAGACCGTCGAGCGGACCCGCGCCTGGCTCGGTTGATGGCAGCATGGCGGTATGGCGTACGACGAGAAGCTTGCCGACCGGGTACGTGAGCTGGTCGCGGACCGGCCGATCACCGAGAAGAAGATGTTCGGCGGGCTGTCGTTCCTGCTGAACGGGAACATGGCGGTCGGCATCCACAAGGATTCGCTGATGGTACGGGTCGGCTCCGACGAGGCGGACGCGGTGCTGGCGGAGCCGGGCGCCCGGATCTTCGACATGGGCGGGCGGCCGATGAAGAACTGGGTGCTGGTGGACCAGCAGGTGCTCGCCGACGAGGCCGATCTGCGCCGCTGGGTCGCCCGCGGTCTGGAGTACGCGGCAACGTTCCCGCCGAAGTAGCGCGCTACGGCTGGATGCAGCAGGTGCTGCAGATCTTCAGCTGCGGCACCGTGAACGCCAGGCAGCAGGTCTTGCGCTGTACGCCGACCGTGCCGTCCGGCTGCTCGCTCATCGACACCAGGTCGGTCACGGAGAGTGCGTCCAGGATCACCTTGCCCTGCGCGGCCAGCCCGTCCGTGGCCGGCGGGACGGTGGAGACGAAGCGCAGGGCGTACGCCACCGACGCGGCCAGCGAGCCGGACAGGATCCGGGTGCCGATGCGTACCCGGGCCCGGGTGGCGTCGGCGAGCGGCGCGAGGTGGCGGGTCAGCAGACTGCCGGCCAGCGCGTCGAGCAGCGCGTCCCGGTCGGGCACCACCACGGCGCCGGGGCGGCCGGCGTACCGGTCGCCGGGGAGTACGGCGACGGCGGGGCGGCGTACCCCGACGGTGATGTACGGCGGCCGGTACGACAGCTGCACCAGTACGTTGTCGGCGTCCAGCAGCGGCACCCGATCGGCGCAGGTCAGGCCCACGATCGCGGGCAGCGTGAGCCAGTAGCTGTAAGCCTTCCAAGCCAGCGCGGCGGCGGCGTGCGGGGCGGCGCCCCAGCGTTCCACCGGCCCGCCGAGCAGCAGCGGCAATGCGCTTCCGTCCACCAGCGACGACGCCGAGATCCAGCCGGCGGCCGCCGGGTCGGTCACCACGAGCGGGTCGGCGATCCCGAGCGGGCCGTCGCCGGCGCGGAGCGCGATCTCGGCGACGATCGCGTCCAGCGGCGAGTCGGCGGGCTGCGGCCGGCCGGTCACGGCGTCCCGCAGCGCCGCTTCGCTGACGGGGGTGGGTGCCGGGGACGTGGCGGCCGGCGCGAGGCGCGCGACGACCAGCGGCGTACCCACTCGAACACCCCCGCCGACGACGCTCTGTAGCTTAGGTTCGCCTTACCTTACCTGATCTCCGCATCCTGTCGAGAACGCGGCCCGGCGACCCGCTCGGGAGCGTTCGCCCGCGCAGTGCCGCTCGTCACCCCTCGGCCGGCGAAGGAAAGTTGAACCGTCAACCATGCGCGGGGTAGCGTGAAACGAATCCGAGGGTGCCAGGCGATCGAGGACTTCCGGACCGGCCGTCTGGGCACTATCCCCGCAGAGGGTGCCGCACCGTACTGGTGCCGATTTGGATCTTGGTAGTTGAGTGTCAGAGTCGAGCACTCAACTACCAAGATCCACCGGACGAGTCTTGGGAGATGCCGCCGTGACCACTGTGGAGACCCGTACCAGGGTCGATTTCTACTTCGACCCGGTCTGCCCGTACGCCTGGATAACCTCACGGTGGATCCTCGAGGTGGCCAAGCACCGGGAGCTGGACCTGCGGTTCCGGGTGATGAGCCTGTCCGTACTCAACGAGGGGCGTGACCTGCCGGAGGACTACCAGCAGCTGATGGACTACGCCTGGGGGCCGGTACGGGTCGCCATCGCCGCCGCGCAGCAGCACGGCGAGGAGGTGCTCGGCGACCTCTACACCGCGCTCGGCACCCGGTTCCACAACGAGGGACGCAAGGACGACAAAGTGATCCCCGAGGCGCTCGCCGAGGTCGGCCTGCCCGCCGAGCTGGCAGCCGCGGCGACCAGCGACCGGTACGACGAGGCGCTCCGCGCCAGCCACCACGAAGGCATGGGACCCGTCGGGATGGACGTCGGCACGCCGACCATCCACATCGACGGGGTGGCGTTCTTCGGCCCCGTGCTCACCTCGGTGCCGCGCGGCGAGGACGCCGTACGGGTCTTCGACGGCGCCCGGTTGCTGGCGGCGTACCCCGACTTCTTCGAGCTCAAGCGCACCCGCAGCGAGGACCTGGACTTCAGCTGAGACTGCGAGCGGCCCTGGCCCGAAACCGGACCAGCTTGGCGCTCGTCCGGGCGTCCCGGACGGCGCGGGTTCGTACCAAATGAAGACAGGCATCGCTTGACGGCCGATTCACCGACAAATAGCTTCGGCCAGGGGAGGCTCTACGCCCGGTTCGCACGGTTCACGGAGGTGGCCGCAATGGCCAGCAATGCATTCACCCGACGGGACATCCTCAGGGTCGGCGGCACGCTCGGCATCGCGGCGCCCGTGCTGGCGGCGTGCGGCGGTGTGTCGACCACCGGCGGCGGCGAAGGCAAGCTCAACTTCGCGTCGACCCAGTTCGTGCCGATCGAGGAGGCGGACCGGTTCCGCAAGATCCTCAAAGACGCGTACGACGGCGAGGTGGCGTACCTGCCCAGCGAGGCGGCGCCGCTGACCGCCCAGGTGAAATCCCAGGTGGCGGCGAAGAAGGTGAAGATCAACCTGCTGGGGGCGCTGCACGGCGACCTGTCCGCGTTCGGGCCCGACCTGCTGGAAGACCTCTCCGACGTCGCCGACGAGTTGAAGGACTCCGGCTGGGACGAGAGCTTCGTGGAGCTGGGCAAGCTCGGCACCGACAAGACGTACTACATCCCGTGGATGCAGGCGACGTACGTGGTCGCCGTACACAAGGACGCACTCAACTGGCTGCCGAGCGGCGCCGACGTGAACGACCTCAGCTACGACGACTTCCTGGCGTGGGCGGTCAACGCGAAGAAGGCCAACCGGGGCAAGCCGCAGTTCGGGCTGCCCGCCGGCCCGGAGGGGCTGATCAAGCGGTTCGTCCAGGGCCACCTCTACCCGTCGTTCACCGGCGGCCAGGTGACCACGTTCAGCTCCGCCGACGCGACCGCCATGTGGCAGTACGTCAAGAAGCTGTGGGCCGCCACCTCGCCGTCCAGCACCCGGTACGACTTCATGCAGGAGCCGCTCGCCCGGGGCGAGGTGAAGGTCGGCTGGGACCACGTGGCGCGGCTGCTGGAAGCGCCGAAGGAGCAGCCGGACGACTGGCAGATGGTGCCGGCGCCGAAGGGGCCGAAGGGCCGCGGCTACATGTCGATCCTGGCGGGGCTCGCGATCCCGAAGGGCGCCCCGAAGCAGGACGACACCAAGGCGCTGATCAAGGCGCTGTCCAAGCCCGAGGTGCAGCTCAAGGTGCTGGCCGAGAACGGCTTCTTCCCGGTGGTGGAGGCCGAGATCGGCGAGGACCTGCCACCGGCGGTGAAGCTGGAGGCCGGCGCGGTGACGAAGACCCAGGAGAGCGAGGACGCGCTGCTGGCGCTGCCGCCGATCGGGTTCGGCGAGAAGTCCGGCCAGGTCGACGAGGTGTTCGTCAACGCATTCTCCGCGATCGTGCTGAAGAACGCCGACATCGCCGGCACCCTCAAGGCCGGGGCGAAGACCCTGCAGGGGCTGATCGACGAAGCGAAGGCGCCGTGCTGGGCCCCGGACCCGGAGTCCGAGGGTCCCTGCCAGGTCGGCTGAGCCGGTGTCCCGTCGGCGCGCGGTGGCACCGTACCTGCTGCTGTTGCCGTCCGCGCTGTTCATGCTGGTGCTGTTCGGCTGGCCGCTGATCTCGGGCGTACTGCAGGCCTTCGGGTACGGCAGCGTCGGCGGGCTGTCGACCCGGTACTGGCAGCGGCTGTCCGACGATCCGCACTTCTGGGAGTCCGTACGCAACACGCTGCTGCTGATCGTCGTACTGCTGCCGCTGCAGTTCGGGTTCGCGCTGACGATGGCGCTGCTGTTGCGTACCAAGATGAAGGGTTCGGGGGTCTACTTCTATCTCTGGGCGGTGCCGCTTGCCGTCTCGGATCTGGCCGCTGGGCTGGTGTGGTTGTCGATCTTCACCGACAACGGCTACCTCAACTCGGTGCTGGCGTGGTTCGGCGCCGACGGGGTGGACTGGCTCAACTACGCCAGCCCGACGAAGATGCTGGCGGCGGTGGTGATCGCGGAGCTGTGGCGCTCCACGTCGCTGGTGCTGGTGATCGTGGTGGCGGGGATGCAGCTGGTGCCGCGCGACTACGAGGAGGCGGCCGAGGTGTTCGGCGCCAGCTTCTGGCAGCGGCTGCGGCACGTCACGCTGCCGCTGCTGAAGCCGTCGCTGCAGGTGGCGCTGATCCTGCGTACGATCCTCGCCTTCCAGGCGTTCGCGGTGGCGCAGGCGCTCACCGGCCGGCAGTTCCCGCTGCTGATCGGCGAGACCTACTGGTGGTACGTGGAGCTCTCCGACCCGTTCGTGGCCAGCGCCGTCGCCGTCGTGGTGCTCGGCCTGTCGATGGTCACCGCGATCGTCTACCTGCGCCTGCTCCGCCACCCCGAGGGGGCCCGGTGATGACCGCGGCGCCCGGACCGGGCACGGCCCGCGAGCTGCCTCCGGTCGACACCAGGCCGCTTCGGAAGCTTCGGTTGGTACGCGTCGCGCAGCAGGCCGCCGCCGTCGTGATCACGCTGTTCATGGCGGTGCCGATCTACCTGATCACGCTGGCCGCGTTCTCCACCCGGGCCGAGCTGAACCGCTTCCCGAAGGCGTTCTGGCCGCGCGACGTCTCGATCGAGACGATGACCGCGTTCCTGCTCAGCCCGGGCACCGGCGTCCTCCCGGCTTTGATCAACTCGATCACGGTCGGCCTCGGTACGGTGCTCGTCGCGCTCTGCGTCGGCGCGCCCGCCGGGTACGCGATCGCCCGGTACGCCTTCCGCGGGCGGGAGCCGTACCAGCTCTTCCTGCTGTTGACGAAGTCGCTGCCGGTGGTGGTGCTGGCGATCCCGCTCGCGTCCTTCTTCCTCCGCATCGCGCTCTACGACACCACGTACGCCGTGATCCTGGTGCACTCCGTGCTCGCGTTGCCGACCACGGTGCTGATCACCGCGAGCGTGTTCGTGGCGGTGCCGGTGGACGTGGAGGAGGCGGCGATGGTGTTCGGCTGCAACCGGCTGCAGGCGTTCCGCCAGGTGGTGCTTCCGATGTCGCTGCCGGGCGTGGCGGCGTCGAGCATCTTCACCTTCGTACTGTCCTGGAACGAGGTGCTGGCCGCCGCGGTGCTGACCTTGGACGTACGGACGCTGCCGGCGCAGGTGCTGGTGTCGCTGTCGGACTCGCCGCTGGCGTACCAGTTCGCGGGCGGGTTCGCGCTGGTGCTGCCGGCGGTGGTGTTCATCCTGCTGATGCGCCGCTACCTGCTGAACATGTGGGGCTCGACGATCCGATGAGGCTTGTGACGACACGGTGCTCAAGGCTTCCGGGAGGCTGGCATGGCTGAGGTGAGGTTGCGCGAGCTGGTCAAGACGTACCCCGGCTCGACCCAACCGGCGGTGAGCGGCGTGAGCCTGGATGTCGCCGACGGCGAGTTCACGGTGCTGCTCGGGCCGTCCGGCTGCGGCAAGACCACGCTGCTGCGGATGGTCGCCGGGCTGGAGCTGCCGTCCTCGGGGCAGGTGGTGATCGGGGACCGGGACGTCACGTACCTGCCGCCCCGGGATCGCAACCTGTCGATGGTGTTCCAGTCGTACGCCGTCTTCCCGCACCGCCGGGTGCGCGCCAACATCGGGTTCGGGCTGGCGATGCGCGGCGTACCGAAGGCCGAGATCGAGCGGAAGGTGGCGTGGGCGGCGGAGCTGCTGCAGCTCACCGACTTCCTGGACCGCTACCCGGCGCAGCTCTCCGGCGGGCAACGGCAGCGGGTCGCGGTGGCGCGCGCGATCGTGGTCGACGCCGACGTACTGCTGATGGACGAGCCGCTGTCCAACCTCGACGCGCTGCTGCGGCTAGGCTTCCGCGCCGAGCTGAAGAAGCTGGTCGCGGAGCTCGGCACCACCACCCTGTACGTCACCCACGATCAGGTGGAGGCGCTCTCGCTCGGCGACCGGGTGGCGGTGATGCGCGACGGCGCCCTGCAGCAGGTCGCCGGTCCGCTCGAGGTGTACGACACTCCGGCCAACGAGTTCGTCGGCGGCTTCATCGGCAGCCCTCCGATGAACTTCCTCTCGGGTACGGTTGCCAACGGCCACGTCGACCTCGGCTCCGGCGCCACCCTGCCGACGCCCGAGGCGTTGCGTACGTTTGCCGGACGACCGATCCGGTTAGGCGTACGGGCAGAGGCGATCGGGCTGGTCGACCGATCCGCCCCAGGTGCCGTACCCGCTAACGTCGAGGTGTACGAACCGTTGGGTTCGGCAGTGCTACTGACCACGACGGTCGCCGGCCAGCGGCTCAAGGTGCAAGCACCCGCGACATTCCGCGCGGAGCCGGGGGACACCTTGTGGCTGGAGCTGCCGGAGCGGCACCAGCGTTGGTTCGACCCGGAAACCGCCCTCGCACTCGAGACTTAGGAAAGATGTCGTCAGACCCCGCTAGACCCGCCCAATCCGCCGGAACCGATCCCGATCCCGATCTGCGTACCGCCGCCGCGAAGGTGCTGCGTACCAACGACCGCGGCACGATGACCGTCGCCGCACCCGAGCTTTATCCCCACCAGTGGAGCTGGGACGCCGCCTTCGTCGCCGCCGGTCTGGCTCACCTCTCCGTACCCCGCGCCTGTGTCGAGCTGGACTCGCTGCTGGCCGGCCAGTGGCGTACCGGGATGATCCCGCACATCGTGTTCTCGCCCGAGGCCGAGCTGCCGTACTTCCCGGGACCCGAGTGGTGGCGGGCGCACGAGCTGGCACCCGCCGCGCCGGCCGGCGTACTGACCTCGGGGATCTGCCAACCGCCGGTGCACGCCATCGGGCTGGCGCAGATCCTGCGCATCGCCCGTGCCAACGGCGGCGAGGACGCGCGCGTCGCGGCCGAGTTCGCCCGCAGGATCTGGCCCGCGTTGTACGCCTGGCACCGCTGGCTGATCACCGCCCGGCGCGACTCCGGGACCGGGCTGATCGCGATCGTGCACAGCTGGGAGTCCGGGCTGGACAACTCGCCACGCTGGGACGCCCCGTACCGGGCGGTCCCCACCGGGCCGCTGCCCCCGTACCGCCGGCGGGACATCGGGGTGGTCGACGACGAGTCGCAGCGCCCCAGCAACCGCGAGTACGACCG
The DNA here is from genome assembly GCA_050701635.1 of Micromonosporaceae bacterium. Taxonomy (GTDB): domain Bacteria; phylum Actinomycetota; class Actinomycetes; order Mycobacteriales; family Micromonosporaceae; genus WHSM01. The sequence continues at coordinate 8,505 of JBOGDF010000008.1, forward strand.
CTACCTCTGGCTGGTCGAAGAGCTGAAACATGCCCGGTACGACGACGCCGCGATCGCCGAGCACGGCAGCTTCCGGGTCGGCGACGTGTTCTTCACCGCGATCCTGGCGGTGGCCTGCGAGGTGCTCGCCGAGCTGGCCGACGGTCTGGAGCCCCCGCTCGCGCCGCACACGGTGATCGACCTGCGCCGTTGGGCGGTCGAGCTCCGCGCCGCGGTCGCCGGCACTGTCGACCCGGCGACCGGCCTGGCCCGCGACTACGACCTCCGCTCCGCCACCTGGATCGAGCCCGACGCTGGCGGCACGCCCGGGGCGCGGGGCGCCACCGACACCATTGCCGGGTTCGCGCCGCTGCTGTGTGGCGGGCTGGCGGCCGACGCCGAGCGGACGATGCTGGCGAGCTTCGACGGGCCCGACTGGTGCGGCCACCCCGACCTGGTGGTGCCCGCCCCACCGTCCACGTCGCTGCGCTCACCTGCGCTGGACCGCCGCCGCTACTGGCGCGGTCCACTGTGGCCGGTCGCGATCTGGCTGTACGGCGAGGCGCTGCGCCGCCGGGGCTTCGCGGACCGGGCCGCTGCGCTGGCCGACGCCGGGCTGAAGCTGATCTCCGACGGGCAGTTCGCGGAGTACTACGAGCCGGTCACCGGAGAGGCGTTGGGCAGCTCGGACCAGTCCTGGACCGCCGCCGTCGCCCTGGACTGGCTCACCCGGCAGCCAGCGCCTCCTGGTTGAGGTCCCGGACAGGCCGGCCTGGCGCGTCAGCCGGCTGACCCGCGGGACCAGCCTGGCTCGCTGGCGTCTCAGATCTGGTCGGCCGGCACCGCGTCGTAGAGCATGACGAGGCGGTCTGTCGCTGCCGCGTCGGTGGGCAGCTGCCGGCCGTCGATCTGGCCGACCGGCGCGACGCCCCAGGAGTTGCAGACGAATGCGCCGTCGTACTGGTCGAGGTCGGCCAGGGTCACGACGCGGCGCCGGCTGCGGGAGCCCAGGCCGCGCTCCAGCAGTTGACGGGTGATGCCGGGCAGCGAGGGCGCGTCCGGCCACACCACCGTGTCGCCGGTGAGGAACCCGATATTGGCGATGCCGGTCTCCGCGATCAGCCCGTCCGGCCCGGTGAGCAGCGCGTCGTCGTACCCGGCCTGCTCGGCCAGCCGCCCGTAGTACGCCTGCCCGAAGCTGCCCACGTGCTTGAGGTACGCCAGCGGCCGCAGGTACCGCACCGACGTCAGTCGCCACGGCGCCGCCGGCATGTCGACCGGATCCTGTACCGCGACCATGATCGAGGGGGTGTCCGCGGGCGAGAAGATCCGTACCTGCACGGACGCGTCCGGGGTGCCGCCGAGCGCATGGCGGATCCGGTCGCGTACCAGGGAGCCGTCGAGGGAGGCGTCGAACAGCTCGCGGGTGGCGCCCGCCAGCCGCGCCAGGTGCAGGTCGAGCCCGCGTACCCGGCCGTCGCGTACCTGCATCGAGCTGTAGTGGCCGTAGTTGACCAGCGCCGGGTAGCCGAGCTGCTCCGCCGTCGCGGTACGCCCGTCGATCTCGATCCGCATCCGGCCACGCTAGCCGGCGGTCTGTCGAGGTCGCGGCGGCGCCGGGCGGCCCGGCAGCGTCGGAGGTCGCGGCGGCGCGGGGCGGCCCGGCAGGGTCAGAGGTCGGCGAAGGCGTCGTACTGGACCCGGGTCGGGGGGATGCCGGCCTGGTTGAGGTCGTTGAGAGTGTTGCGCACCATGATCGGCGAGCCGGACACGTACACATCGTGCTTGTTCCAACTGCCCTGCTGGAGCGCGACCTTGGTGATCTCCCCGCACTTTCCGGGGTAGCTCTCCTCCTCGCTGACGGCGGGGACCACCGTGAGCCAGGGATGTCGCTTGGTGAGGATGGTGAGCGCCGGCAGGTCGTACAGCTCGTCGGCGGTCCTGGCCCCGAAGAACAGGTGTACGTGGCGCGGCCGGTCAGCTCGGATCCGGTTGCCGCGGCAGACTTCCTCAGCGATCGCCTTCAGCGGCGACAGGCCGGTGCCGCCGGCGATGCACAGCACGTGGCGGGAGGAGGTCAGGTCGACCCGCATCCGGCCCATCGGGGCGCCGAGCCGGATCACGTCGCCCTGCCGGATCTTCCACACCAGCGCGCTGGAGCCCCAGCCGGCGCCGACCGCCCGTACGTGAAACTCCACCACGCCGTCGCGCCGGGGCGCGTTCGCGATCGAGAAGGTACGCCACAGCCGCGGCCGGTACGGCGTCTCCACCGAGACGTACTGCCCCGCGTGGTACGGCAGCTGCTCGAACGGCCGGCAGGTGATCACCGCGATGTCGTGGGTACGCCGCTCGTGGCTGAGCACCTCAGCATGCCAGTACGCCGGACGCCCCGAGTCGGCGTCCGCCTTGGCGCCGGCGATCATGTGTCCGGCGATCGCGTCGTACGCGTCCCGCCAGGCCTGGGTGTACTCGGGGGTCCACTGCTCGCCGGCGTACCTCGAGAGGGCGTCGATGAGGCATTCGCGTACCACGTCGTGGTGTTCGGGTTGGACGTGGAACTTGCGGTGGTCCCGCCCCAGCGCGCGGTGCTCCTCGGCGAACCGTTCGGGATCCTCGACGTGCTGCACCGCGCGTACCACCGCGTTGAGCAGCCGGTTGCGCTGCGCGTCCATCTGGATCGGGAACAAGTCCCGCAGCTGCGGATCGAGTACGAAGATCCTGGCATAGAAGTGGCCGGCCACCTTGTCGGCATGGTCTTCGACGAGCGTCCAGCTTTCTTCAACAGCCGCTGCAGTGACGCCATCACGCCTCGCTTTGTCCACGTGACGCCGGTCCCTGCTTGGGCGGGGACCGGTGTCGTCCCGACCCCCGATAGCGCTCCGTAAAATGTCGATCATTTAACGTGACGCTGATTCCGAGCCTTTCCGCTGCGGAGAGCCGGAAGTCGCACACTTTGTGCGACTAGTGCTCGCGACAGACTGGTTCTATCATCTATTAGTAGTCGCAAGACTGCGGATCGTTATTACGGCGGATCGTCAGACCCGGCCCCGGTCGGCGATCAGGCCCTGCCCCCTCGGCCGCGATCTTGCAGTCGTGCTAGGCGCCCCCCGTCGCCGTTGAGCACGACTGCAAGGTCGCGGCTTCTCTCTGTGCCCGGTCTCGCTTCAGCCCTCCGCTGCCGGTTCCCGCCGACATCGCCGCGCCCGGCCCGGGACCCGTGCGCGACGCGGACGCACGCGAGTCCGGCGGCTTCTGCGTGGCTCACGGGTTGCGGGTCCGTCCGCGGCGCGTGGTGTGGCGCGCGTGCTGACCGCGCGTCCGCAGCCCAGCCGGCGCGCCTCTCTCCGTCGGCGCCTGCCGGCGTCCCCGAGCATCTCGCGGGTCCTCGGCGCCATGCCGCCATGCGGGTTCACGAAGTTTGGGCGCAGCGCTCGCTGCTGTGACTGCCGAAGGCCGTGAAACGCGTCGTGATCAGCGGAGATGCGGCCGTTGGGTAGTGATCGAGAAGCGGTTTGTCAGGAGAAATCAGCAATTCCTGCGGTACGGAAACCTGCCCGATGCCGGCGCGACCGACGCGGCCTGTGGATGCCAGCAGTAAATGGATAGAGACTGTGTAATCTGCGTCACTTTCTCGCGTACACAAGGCCGTAGAGTTTCGTTCTGGCGTGTTCATAGAGATACTGACTGCGCACCCCCTGCGAGGAGGTCGCGCCGCAACCGCGGAAAGCCCAGCCCCCCGGGCGTACGCGGAAAGCGCTCGCAATGACGGTCCCGCCCCCGTCGCGAGGCAGCGCAACCCCACGCGTGAGGCCGGGGCCAGTCGATGGCCCCGGCCCTTCATCTTGTACGCCGTCCACCCACCCGCCACCCGGCACGCACTACCGCTTTGCCGCCGCTCTGCCACGCGCTGTATCCTCAAGCGCGGCGGTCGTCTGGCCGCCCTGGAGGCTTCGCCTAGTCCGGTCTATGGCGCCCGCCTGCTAAGCGGGTTTCGGGTTTATCCCCGATCCCGGGTTCAAATCCCGGAGCCTCCGCTCTCACCAGACGCACCTCGGGTCGGCCGAGCCGGCCGGCCCGACGAGCGCCCGGTGAGCTCGGCATCGTACGGCCCGGCCGTAGGGTCACGGCTGGTTGCCGTACACTTGCCGAGTTGCCCGTACGCCGGGCAACGACTGCGCCCGTAGCTCAATGGATAGAGCGTCTGACTACGGATCAGAAGGTTGGGGGTTCGAGTCCCTTCGGGCGCGCAACGGATCAAGGCCGTGACCTGCGGAAACGCGGTCACGGCCTTGATTGCTTCCCATGGAATCGCGCGATTGTCCCATTTTCTGGGACTATGGTGCTCCGGTGGTGCTCGGCTGTTTCGCAACGGTTCGTGCCAGGGGGCCGGGCCTGGGGTCGACCCGTGCTGACCGGTCCGGATCTTGGTGTCTGCGGTACTAGCCTCGGTCTTTCACTAAGCCGATGATCATGGGCTTTCAAGCCGTTGTTGATCTTTGGTGCGCCACGAGCGCGGAGAGGAGTCTCATGTGGGACTGTAAAACGATCGGTGTAACTCCTGATCATGGAGGAGCACCTGATGTCTGGAGCAATGTCCACTGTGGCCGATAATGCCGGGGTGGAGATCGAGGACAGGCCGGCTGTGCCGGACGTGACGAACAGTGATCTTGTTGAGCGGCTGGTGGCACAGGCGCGCGCTGACGGTGTGCAGCTGTCCGGGGAGGGTGGGCTGCTGGCGCAGCTGACCAAGCGGGTCCTGGAATCGGCGCTGGAGGGTGAGATCACCGACCACCTGGGATACGACAGGCACGATCGGGCTGGCCGCGACGGTGGGAACTCGCGTAACGGCGCCCGTTCCAAGACCGCCAACTGTGCCGTTCGCCGATCCGGAGGACCGGATCGGCACCGCACGGCTGGGAAGTGGTGATCGACTGCACCGGCGCCCTGCCGGCCATCGAGGACGGGCTGCGCCGAGTACGCCGGGGCGGCGCGTTCCAGGTGTTCGGGGTGGCCGCCGACGACGCGGTCGCCTCGTTCTCGCCGTTCCAGGTCTACAACGACGAGATCACCATCGTGGAGAGTATGGCGGGCGGTGCTGCACAGCTTCGGCCGGGCCGTGGATCTGATGGCGAAGGGCGTGATCGACCCGGAGACCATGATCAGCCACAGCTTCCCGCTGGAGGCGTACCCGCAGGCACTGCAGGCGTTCCGGGAAGGGAAGGGCCGCAAGCTGCAGATCCGACCGGGCGAGACCGGCTGAGCGCCGCGCGCAATTCGCTGGCGTCCTGCCGCCGACGCTGTTCCCCGCGCCACTTCGCCGCGCGCTATGCCGAGCCCACGTGGCGTCGCCGTCAAGCTGGTTGAGGTCATGCGGGTCGCGCATGCGACTTTCGACGCGTGGCTCGCTCGGCGCGGTGATGCGCGGCTGTGCGTGCGATCTCCTCGATGGTCTTGACGACGTCGGGGCGTGCGCGGCCGAACCGCTTGGCGTACAGGTCCTCGATGAACTGGGGTAGCGGTGCCTTCCACGGCTCCTGCCGGTGGTTGCCGAGTTTGCCGAGCTTTGCCGGGTTCAGGCCGAGCTCACGGGCCATCTGCACGTGTGCGTGGGAGAGCCGGTTGCGTTTGCGTGCGTCGACCCAGGCCCGCAACCGGGGTGGGAAAGGTTTCGGCTTGCCCACGTCAGCGGGCCCAGTGCCGGTAAGCCTCGATCCACTCAGCGCCGTCCGGTGGTGGCGTCGGCAGGGGAAGATCCAGGATGCCGATCGCCTGCCGGAAAGTCCCGCGGGAACAGTGGGCCACTACGATGTTGCGGCCGGTCAGGTCAACGTCGTCGACCGCAACCTCCACGCCGAGGACGGTGGTCTGGAACGGCGTGACAAGGTTATCGGCGATCATCGTGTACAGGCCCATGACCTGCTCGTCCTCGCCGTTGCTGTCGACGGTTGCCTCCTCGACCAGCGCGTCGAGCTGTGCCCGGCTCGTCATGTCCACCGCGGCAGCGTACCGCTTCGGAGGGTCAGCGCAGGCCGGCCGCGCGCAGGATCGCATTGCTTACCATCAGCGCGGGGGAGGCACCGTGAGTGCACACCGGACGGCCGCCGCTGTGCGGAGGACGTCGGCGCTGGATGCGCTGACGGCCGCTCCGCTACGCCCGGGACGCCGTCCTTGCCGGAGAGGCGTTTTCAGCGAGCGGGGATGGGTAGGGTGGCGAGTTCGGCGAGGCTCGCCCACGAGCCCGGTACGTCGAGCGCGCGGGCGGCATACGCGAGGTTCAGGAGTTCCTCGCTGAGGTAGCGGTCGTACTTGTCGTGAACCTTGGCTCGGACTGTGGCGGCGAGCGTCACCGGGTCCGGCGCTGGTCCGGCGGCGAGCTCGCGGATCACGTCGAGGAGCCCCGCCGGCGAACCGTTGCCGACGGTGATGGCCAGTCCATCCTGCCCGACCTCCAGGCCGTGCCCGGCGAGGACGACGGCGAGGGTGTTCATGATCCGATCGCCCCGCCACGGGAAGAGGACAGTCTGCGTGCCCCAGGAGAAGATCCGGTGGGTGGCGTGCCCGTACGCGTGGAATGCGGCTCGTCCCTCGGCCAGCAGCGTCCGTGCGGTCGCGTCGAGGTACCCGGGGGTCTGGCCCGACCGGTACAGCCGGCGCATCGCCCGCCGCACCTCGTCGGCGACCTCGCCGCCGGTTCCTGGAAAGACCGGGGGTCGACCTGCCTCGGCAGCGGTCAGCTCGATCACGCGTTGCGCGGTGTCCACGGAGATGACGCGCCAGCGCGCACCGCTGAAGATCAAGAACGTGCCGGGCAGGATCGGGCGGTCCACCGGGAGCGAGCCCAGCGTGTAGCCGTCCGCGACCAGGCGGTAGTCCAGCGAGGTTCGGAACGAGGCGTAGAAGCTGTAGTGGCTGAGCAACCGTTCGCCCTCGCGGCCGGGCAGCAGGACACCGTCGGCTTGTTGCTGGAGCAGGTCGTGCCGGCCCAGGTCACGCAGGATGGCCGCGAACGTGGCCCGGTCGACGCGGTGGAACGGCCCGCTCGCGCACAGCATGTCGAAGAGCTGGCGGGCGGTCGCGCCGCCGTGCTGCGCGGTTGTCGACAACACTTGCTGGATGAGGGTGGACAGGTGCAGGCCGGTGGTGTCCGGGGGCTCGTACCAGGACGCGGTGAGCAGGTCGATCATCGCCACGGACTGGAACAGTTCGGCGCGCAACGCGTCTGTCGGGTTGAGTCCGGGGGCGGTTTCGGGTTCCGCGATGTAGATCCGCAGGACAGCGGGGCGACCCGGCCGGCGGCCGGAACGGCCTAGCCGCTGGCGCAGGCCGGCAACGGTCGGTGGGGCGCCGACCTGCGCGACCGAGTCCACCGAGCCGACATCGATGCCCAGCTCCAGAGTGGACGTACAGATCGCCGTCACCGGAGTGGCCGGGTCCTTGAGCCGCTCCTCGACGTGCTCACGGACCTCCTTCGACAGGCTGCCGTGGTGGGCGAGGAAGCGGACCGGCACCCCGGCCCGTGTGGCCCGCTGGGTAAGCATGTCGGCGTACACCTCGACGGCCGCGCGGGAGTTGGCGAAGACGAGGTTGTCAGTGCCGCGCAACGTCTGGAAGAGGTGGTCGGCTATCGCCGTCCGGTCGGCGGGCTCCTGCCCCGGCGGTGTCGGGGCGGCCGGGTCGAGATAGCCCCGGATCTGGAGCCGGATCTCGCCGCCCGGCTCGGCGGAGGCGACCACAGCCACGTCGGCCCCATGCCGGGGCCGCAGGAACTCGGCCGCACCGGCGAAGTCGCCGAGCGTCGCGGAGAGCGCCACCCGAGGTACCCGCCGACGCGCGGCCGTTTCGGCCCGGTGCAGCAGGGCTTGGAGTTGTGCACCGCGCTCGGTGCCGACGAAGGAGTGCAACTCGTCGACGACCATGTGCCGCAGCCCGCCGAATACCCGCCGGACCCGGTCGGCGTGTCGGACGAACAGCGCCTCCAGCGACTCCGGGGTGATCAGCAACAGCCCGGCCGGCGCGCGCAGGACCCGGGCTTTGCCGCTCGCCGGTGCGTCGCCGTGCCAGCGGTGCACCGGGAGGTCCAGCGGCCCGGCCAGTTCGACGATGCGGTCGTACTGATCGTTGATCAGTGCCTTGAGCGGGCTCACGTAAAGCGCCGCGACTCCGGCGCCGGCCCCGAGCTCGTGCTGGCGGGCGAGTGCCGAGCAGATGGGCAGCAGCGCCGCCTCGGTCTTGCCGCTTGCGGTGGCCGACGCGATGATCACGTCGCGCTCCCCAGTCATGATCAGCTCGGCGGCGCGCTCCTGCGCGTCGCGGAGGCGATCCCAGCCGCGGTTGTAGATCCATCGCTGGACCGCCGGATGGTACAGCGCGTAGGCCCGCGACGGCTCCACCAGCGGCGGAATGGCCGGCCGTTCAGAGCCGGAAGGAGGTGAGCTCGTCATCGTCGATCGTGGTCGACTCCGTGCTGGCGGGGGTGGCGAGTTCGACGGTCCGCACGAGGTCGGACCAATGAAGGTCGGGGTGCTGTTCCAGCAGCGCGAGCAGGTCGAGGAAGCCGCGGATGGTCTCGCGCGGGGTCCGGAAGTAGGCGTCGCCGAGCCGCGCCGCGCAGTGCGCCATGTACGCGGTGAGCGCCTCGTCCGGGACGAGGTACCGCGCCGGGTCGCCACTGGCGTACACGTGACGGAGCTTGGTCAGCAGGACGTACACGTCCTCCGGGGTGAGGTTGCGCAACCGGATCACCGGACCGGAGTTGTCCACCCGGTCGGCCGAGGCGAAGCGGTTCGGCGCGAGCCGTGAGGCCAACGCGGGGTACGAGAACAGCCCGCGCCGCGGGTCCATCAGGAACTCGGGTGTGCCGCCGAACAGGAACCCGAGGTGCTCCGCGCTGCCCTGCGTGCTGTCGTTGACGATCCGCAGCACCTGCTCGTAGTTGGCGTTGCGGACCGCCGATCCGGTGATCTTGTACAGGTTGACCATCTCGTCCAGGCAGACCAGCAGCCCGTTGAAGCCGGCCAGCCGGACGAAACGCGCCATCAGCTTGAGATGGTCGTAGAAGGTCGCGTCATTGATGATCGTCCGAACGCCGAGCGCGGCCCGGGCGTCGACCCGGCTGGTGAACTCCCCGCGCAGCCAGCGCACCGCGTCGGCCCGCAGCCGCTCGTCGCCGCTGTCGTAGCCGCGCCAGTAGGCGCCCACCACGGTGGCGAAGTCGTAGCCGCCGGTCAACTCCGCCAGCGTCGCAAGCCGGGACTTGATTGCGTCGGCCGGGTCGTCGCCGGTCGCGTTCGCCTCGTCGAGGGCGCCGGTCACGAAACGTTCCACGACGTTCGCCAGCGCCCCGCCGTCGGGTCGTGCCCGGGTGGCCAGGTTGCGCAACAGTTCGGCGTAGAGGCCGCGGGCCTGCCCGGACGAGGCGTGCAGCCGTCGATCCGGTGACAGATCCGCGTGGACGGTCACGAGCCGTTTCTCCAAGGCGATGGACCGCACCAGATGAAGGAAGAACGTCTTCCCGGAGCCGTATTCGCCGATGACAAACCGGCAGCCGGCGCCGCCATCGGCGATCCGGTCGACGTCGTGCGCCGCCGCCCGGACCTCGGCGGCCCGGCCAACCTGGATGTGCGGCTGTCCGACTCGCGGGACCATGCCCGCGCGCAGCGACGCCACGATCGCGTCCCGCGCACGCCGCCGGATCGGCCCGCTGTGGACCGGCACGCCCTGGTCTGTCATGCAGGGTCCGTGGGGTGCATTATGCAAGCAACTCCAGGAGTACGTCGTTGTCGATCGCGAGCGTATCGCCGTCCTCGATGAGCGGCGCGCCGGCGCGCTCGATTGCGACCTCGTTCAGCACATCGACCGCGCCGTCTGGCAGCACTCTATGTGCCGCGGCGAGCGACGCGAACTCCTCCCGGGTCCAGGATGGTCGGGTCGCGAGCGCGTGCAGCAGCGCGCTGTGCGCGAGATCGAGACCCGCGATCCGGTCCGTGCCGCCGGCGTCTGGTGGTGTGGCCTGTTCCCGGTCTTCCCCAGCGTCGAAGATCGCGTTGAGTAGTGTGGCGGCGGTGCCGCTCTCGGCGATCTTGCGGTTGATCGCGGCCCGGTCGAGTTTGACCCCCGCGGACAAAGCCCGGTCATCTGCCCACGGCAGCGCGTATCCGCTCGGGGTGGCGTCGGCGACCTGCACAACGACCGGTCCATCCCGTTCGTGGCTGGGGGGATCATCTCGCCGGGTGGCCGGTTGCGGGCTGGGGAGCGTGGGCGCGCCGCCGATGCTGCACTCGTGCAGCCGGTGGAAGACAAGATCGGGTTCCAGCCCGAGGAGCCGGTACACCCGGGTCAGCACGGCGACGGCGGCCGGGCCGACCAATGGATGCGCCGCCACTGCCACCGCGACCAGGTAATGGCCGGCGATCTCCCGCTCGACAGCCGTCAAAATCGTGGTGTGCCGGGCGAGCCGGTCAACGTCGACACGGGTGGTGAGCAACCAGCCCAGCCGCGCCGCAAGCCGGAGGTCCTCTCCCGGGTCGAGGCGTAGGGCCGCTGCCAGATCGCGGACGGTGGCGAGGACCGCCGCGCCGGGCGGGTCCTGCGGGTGGATCGGCAGGGCCGCCGAAGCCACCGCGGCGGCGCATCGGGTGATCGCCGCCGCAGCGGGGAAACGGGCGCTCGGGCGGTCGGACACCGGCGGGCCGAGGCGGAAGAGCACGGCCGGAACGCGAGCCAAGGCCGGCGCGCCGAAGCGCACGTCCGGCTCGACCCCGAGGTCCAGCAGCGCCAGCACGGCGAGGAACGCCGCCGCCTCGTCCCGAGTCATGCGATCGGGCGCCGCCGTCGACCAGAACGCCCAGAAGCCGGCGGCGTCGACGACTGCCCGTGGCCGCCCGTCGAGCTGCCGTTCCGCCCACACCCGCAGCGCGCCGAGCTTGCCGTGGTCGGCGTCCACCAGCTCGCGCGGCAGCAGCGCCGCGGCGGCGAGCGAGCCGCGCCCTTCGGGGAATCTGGCCAACCACCTGCGGTACGGGTCGAGGGCCGCGGCGACGCTGTCGACCAGGCTGCCGAGCGCCCGCGTGCAGCGCGGCTCCGCCAGTACGTCCGGCAGGTCCTCCCGGCACACCAGGGTCGTGGTGAGGCCTGGACTGGCTGGCTGGTACCGCAGGCGGACGCCCGGCACATCATGGGGTGGCTCCAGACCGGCGCCATGCCGATCGCGGTATCGCAGCGCGAACATCTTGTCGAACTCCGCCGGGCAGTACACCTCCGCGCTGCGACGCGCCAACGACGGGTGGTGCCGGACCCACACGCGCGCCAGGTCCGCGGGCACCGGGTCGGACGCGGCGGCGAACCGGGCCAGGGCGACGCGTACCCCCATCCTGCCTGCGCCGGGCTCGCTGCTCCGCACGGCCGCCGTCGTACCGGATCCAAGGGCGAGCAGTTCCAGCAGGTCGAGGAGGTTGTCGAGTGCCCCGCGCAGGGTCGGGCCGCCGTCGCCGTACCGGGCACGCAGCCGGTGCACTTCGGCGGTGATCGCCGGCAACTCGTGGCGTACCGCCGGATCGTGGTCGGCGTCGAGTAGCACCCGGCGCTCCAGCCCGAAGCAGAACAGCAGGACCAGAGCCGGTGGCACGTCCGCACGGCGACCACCGGCCAGCCAGTCCAAGTACACCCACCGAGACGTCGGCGACAGCAGGTGATAGGCCAACCGCGGTACGGCACCAGGATTGACCGTACAGCCATCCGGTGCCGCGACCGGGAGGTCGGGGTTGACCAGCGCGGGCTCGACACCTCTGGCTGACCGGACGTGTCGGCCTAGGTAGATGAGGCCGCCAGGGATAGCATGGGCGCCGGCCGCGGCCGGCTGTCCGGGCGGAATCCACCGCCCCGCAACATCGTCGGACCGCTCCAGCACGGTCCTAACTGTATCCACCGGGCGTACCAGCCTATTGGGGGAAGTCTTACGGTGCCACAGGCAGACTCGGGTGAGCTGAACACGGAAGCTCTGGGAACGTTGGAGACGACGCTAGCGGCGACCGAGCGTGAGGTGGACGCCGCGCTGCGCGGTGCGGCCGCGGCCGTGCGGGAGCTGAAGCGGGCGCTCGGTGCGGCGCGCAGCGGCCACGTCCGCGACCTGCGGAAGTCGTTGACCGCCGCGCGTGACGCCGCTCGGGTGCTGGCCCACGACACCCGCGTGCTCGCCGACGGCTTCGACTTCGACGAGCAGGCGTACCTCTCCTCCGGTGAGTACGTGAAGGAGTTGCTGGCCGAGGCGGAGGCGCGGGGCTTGTCGATCGTCGAGGACGACGACCGGCTGCTGTGCTACCCGTCGCTGCTCCGCGTCCTGCCCGGCGACGCGGCGGTCGAAGTGGACAAGGTGCGGGACCGCCGGCTGCGGCCCTCCGTGCTGGTCACCGCGCTCGCGCGGGCGCAGGAGCGGGGGCCTCGGTTCAAGGCGGAGGCGTTCCTCGACAGCCTTCGCTCGGCGTACGAGCTGCTCGCGTCGCGCGCGGGCAAGCGTGCCGACGCGGTCGTCCGGCTGGTCGACATCTGGTCGGCGTTGACGATGCTCCCCGGCCAGCGCAGCCAGTACTCCAAGCAGGAGTTCGCCCGTGACCTGTACCTGCTCGACCAGAGCGGCGTGACGCGCACCGCGCGTAGCCCGCGGACGCTGCGGTGGGCGGCGAGCACCGGCACCAAAGGCTCCGGCACCCTGATCACCGTGGCCCGCGACGGCCAGCAGCAACGGTACTGGGGTGTTTCGTTCACCGCTGAACCGGCAGCTGGGGAGCGGCCCTGATGGTCGCGGTGATCGGTGCCTACGAGTACCTCGAATTCGTCGAGCGGGAGTACCTCGCCGGCTACATCGGACGCGGAGGTGCCGCCGTCAAAGTCCTGTCCGTGGGTGACGATGCGGAGCGTCTGCGCCTCTTGAGCGGGTTCGGCAAGCTGGGTGACCGGTTCGAGCACGCGGCGGTGGACGCCGCGACCACCCGCGTCCACCTGATAGACCAGGTGTTCGCCGCCATCGCCCGCCAGCTCGACTGGGTCGCGCTGGCCGAGGCGGTCGTGCGCTCGGCCCTCGATCGGGCGGCATTCCCCGTACCGGACGAGCACGATGCCATCGACCTGGCCGCCGTCGCACGCCATCACGACGTCGATGCCGCCGAGCTGTACCGCAGCGTCCGCCGGGCCATCGAGCAGATCGTGTTGCGGGACACTGAGCTGAGTCACGAGTTCCGGGTGGCGATGCTGCGGCTGTGCCAGGAGCGCCTGGGGCGTGGCGACGTGAGCGCGACCGAGCGGGAGACGGTCATCGGCTGGCTACGGGGCGAGCGGCTCCCGGCCCCCGACCTCCGCAGGGTTGGGCTGCGCACCAAGGTGAACCGGTACAACGCCAGGCCACTGCTGCAGTCACTGACCCGCTGGTTGCGCATCGCCGGCCGGTCCGGGTTCGTGCTGCACCTGGGCCTCGACCGGCTCGCCGTGGTCCGCCGCCCGCCGGTGGGGCTGCGCGACGGGTTCTATTACACCAAGCCCGCGACCCTGGACGCGTACGAGCTGGTGCGCCAGCTGATCGACGCCACCGACGAGTCCGAGGGCCTGTTCGTCGCGGTCCAACTGCCGCCTCTCCTCGTTGACGACGAGGCGCGCGGTCTGCCGGCGTACACCGCCCTGCAGATGCGGGTGGCCGACGAGGTGCGCGACCGGCGGCGGCCCAACCCGTACGCGGCCTTGGTCCGGATCGGCTCTCGTGGGCAGGAGGCGGAATGACCTCATCGGAGACCGGCGTGGATCCATCCGTCGCGGCTCGCCGGGCGATCGAGGCGCTGCGGGCCGGCGTGCCAAGCCGAGACGCCGTGGCCGTGCTGGGCAGCGGGCAGACCGCCATCGAAGACAGGTTCCGAGCCCTGTGCGAGGGCGTTGCTGGTGGCACCGCGAGCGGCCTGCTGCTCGGCGGCGGATTCGGGGCCGGGAAGAGCCACCTGCTGGAGCACCTCGCCCGGCTGGCACTCGACGGCGGATGGACGGTCAGCCGGGTGGTGATCAGCAAGGAGACGCCGCTGTACGACCCGGCCAAGGTGTTCCGGGCGGCGGCCGACTCGGCGTTCCGGGCCGAGCAAGCCCGACCGGCGATCATCGAGGCGGCGATGGCGCTGGACCTCGACGGCCGAGCCTACGCCGAGCTGCTGCGCTGGGCAGCGTCGAGCGGCTCCGAGCTCAACGAGCGGTTCCCCGCGACGCTCGCGCTGTTCGCCCACGTACGGGAGCGCGACGCCGCGTACGCGGAGACGATCCTGCGCTTCTGGTCCGGTGACCCGATCGCCGTACCCGAGCTGCGGCGCCGGCTGAAGGAGATCGGTGAGCAGCGCCCCACCCTGCCCCCGGTCGCCGCGGTGCACCTGGCCCGGCAACGGTCGCGCTTCGCCGCCCGGCTGCTTGCCGCCGCTGGGTCCCCGGGCTGGCTGGTGCTCTTCGACGAGGTCGAGCTCATAGGGCGGTACTCGCTGCTGCAGCGCGCCAAGTCCTATGCGGAGCTTGCCCGGTGGATGCGCGGCGAGCACGGCCACGGTGTGCCCATCGCCTCCGTGCTCGCGATGACCGACGACTTCGAGGCGGAGGTCATCAGGAGCCGCAACGACCAGGAGGTCGTGCCCGCAAAGCTGAGCGCGAAGGACACGCCGGAGGCGACCGCGCTCGCGGCCGCCGCCGAGGTGGGCATGCGCATCATCGACCGGGAGATGCACCTGCTCACCCCGCCGGACGACGTGGAGCTCAAGCAGGCGTACGACCGCCTGCGTGAACTGCATGGCCGGGCGTTCGGCTGGCAACCTCCCGACGTGTCCGGGTTGGAGCGGCTCGGTGCCACCCGCATGCGACAGTACGTCCGCGCCTGGATCAACGAGTGGGACCTGGTGCGGCTCTACCCTGGCTTACGGCCGGAGACCGAGATGGTCGACGTGCCCAGCGACTACCGCGAGGACCCCGACCTGGAGCGATCTGGCGCCGAGTGAGGTATGGGTTTCTGTACACGGGAACCGCAGCCGTAGCGGCAACTGCGCGCACGCTGCGTGGTCGAGCTGCCGCACGACACCGCCGCCGCGGCGGCCGGCGACCACACCGTCTCCGGGATCATCGAACGCTGACCCCGCCGGACTGTGGGCCCGGGCACGGTGCGGCGCCGGAGGGCTGGCGAGACTGGGTTCATGGCGGCGTTCCGGTCGCGTCCGCGCTGACGGGGCCGTGCCGGCGACGGGCTGCGTGGCGGACGGTCCCGCGGCGGCCGTGCCCGCGTTGGCGTTGCCGCAGGTGCCTGGCTGGTCAAAACGACCCGATCACCTTGACAGGCATCACCGGCCTGAACAGAACCCTGCCGAGTCGCCCACATCAATCCGCAATCACGGATCTTCGGTGCTCCGATGGTGCTCGGACGTCGGCTATCTGGACGGATTTTTCGCACAATTCCAGCACGCCGGCCCGGCACACCCCGCAAGATCGGGAGCGACAGGGAGAGTTCAGGGCCCGGACCTGCTGATACTCACCGGCACAAAACAATGGCGCGTCGGACTAAACCGATACGCCGTCACGCAAAGTTACGATCTTGATCCCCTGCGGCCTACGGATCAGAAGGTTAGGGGTTCGAATCCCTTCGGGCGCGCAAGGTGTTTCTGCTGGTAGGACCGGGGTTTTCGGTCCCGGCCGGCGACCCTGGCGGGTAGCGGAATCCCTATATCGTCCCTACAGCTGTAGGGATCGGCGTGTGCTGTAGGGATGAGCGTACGTGCTGTCACCTCTGATGTAGGGTGCCGCGCTGAGCGTGGGACGGGTTCGGTTCGTGAGGGTCGCCGGGGGTGTTCGAGGTCCGGGTGGTGGTCGGTCGTGATCCGGCGACCGGGCGTAGCCTGCAGCGTTCGTTCACGGTCCGCGGTGACGTGGAGCAGGTGCAGGCGCGTCGCCGCGAGTTGGTTGCCGACTACGGCGTCGCGGTGCCGATGGCGCCTGCGGCGGGGGTGACCGTCGCGGAGTTTGCTGCGCCGGTGGATACCGGCCTGCCGCCTCGGTTGGAAGCCGTCGACGGTGGTCGGCTACCGGTGCACGGCCCGGTTCCTCGAGGCGGATCCAATCGGTTCGGTGCGGCTGTGCGCGGTTGATCCGGTGGCGGTGCGCCGGGCGATCTTCCGGTGGCGCGCCGCGGGCGCCGGGGCGGCGGTGGTATCCGGCCGGTCGAAGGTGCTGTGCGCGGCGCTGACCTTCGCGGTCGAACAAGGGCTGCTGCGGTGGCATCCGCTGGCCGGGATGCGCCGCCCGCCGCAGCCACTGCCCCGGCTGCCGTTGCCGCTCGACGACGTGCAGATGCTGCTGCGGACCGCGGCGAAGCTGGTCGCCGACGCGGAAGCCGCAGCCGACACCGCCGGTGGCCGGCAGCGGCTGTTCGAGGCCGAGCAGACCCAGCTGCTGGCTCACCTGGCGGCTGACTCGGCGGCGCGGCGGGGTGAGCTCGCCGCCTTTCTGGCTGGCGACCTGGCCGGTCGGGTGCTCAGTATCCACCAGGCCATCTCCGGCCTGGATACCGTGACGTGCCCGAAGACCCACCAGTACCGGTCGATGACCCTCGGGTCGACCACCGCCAACCGGTGGCACCGGCACCTGCAACACTTTCCTGTGCTGGAACGTGGACAGGACTGGCTGTTCGCCCCCGACCCGGATCGGGCCACGTTCATCCACCCCCGCGGGTTGGCGGCCCGCTTCGAACGCCTACGCGCCGTGGCCAGCGTCCCGCACGCCACCTTGCACCGGCTGCGGCACACCGTCGCCGTCATCCTGGTCGCCGCTGGCCACCTGCTGGCCGCGCAA
Organism: Micromonosporaceae bacterium; assembly: GCA_050701635.1. Taxonomy (GTDB): domain Bacteria; phylum Actinomycetota; class Actinomycetes; order Mycobacteriales; family Micromonosporaceae; genus WHSM01. The sequence continues at coordinate 25,329 of JBOGDF010000008.1, forward strand.
CATCGACTCGGCCACCGCGACGCGTCAACCACACTCCGCCACTACGGCTGGGTTCTCCCACCCGACGACACCGCCATCGCCGACCAGCTCGAGGTCATCCTTACCCATGGGCCCGGTGCTGCGACGTCGTTGCCAGCTCGACCGGCGAAGAGGATGCCAGACATCTCCGGCAGCTTTGACGAGCTGTGCGTCGAACAGGCGCCTGATCTCGTTGCGGGTTGAACGGGATCCGCGCCGCCGATGTGCGGACCCGTTCGGTCGCGGCGAGGACGGCCAGGAACGCGCGGGCGAGCGCAACGAGGTGTCGATTGCCGCAAATCCGCACGTCCGTTGGTCACGGCGGTGCTGCACCACTCGCAAGTCGACCGCCAAGCCGCCCTCTTGTCGATCGTAATTGGCGATCTGCGAGGTGATCGCTGTGCACGTTCGGCCGAGTTCGCGTGTGTCAGCGCCGGGTGCGGATGCGGGCAGTGTCGTTCCAGTACGCGAGGCGGGCCCGAACTGCTGGCAGTGACCTTGAGGTGAAACCGACCCGCGCGAGGATCTGCGAGCGGCGAATGCGTGGCGGGCTGATCGTGTATCCGATGGGGCGGTTCAGGTCGATCCACTCTTCGAGCAGTTTGTCCGGTTCGTAGGCGAGGCCGACGAACTGGGTTCCTGCGAACTCGTCTCCGGCGCAGACGTGCACGCTGCCACCCCACAGGCCCTCGCGGCGGCGAGGAAAGGACGGCTGGCCCGAGCTGACGGCGGTGATCACGTCACCGACGTGGGTGTCGACGGTAGCGTTGAGGACCTTGGCAGTCGTCTCGCCTATGAGCCGCGGATTGATCTCGAACAGGCGCGGCGCGCCGTCCTGAAGGCACATCTCCAGGTGGCAGACCCCCCAGCGGAACCCAAGGGCGGAGACTGCGTCCTGCGCGGTCCGCCGCAGCAGGTCGGACTGTCGGGGAGTGAGATCGGGCGCGGGGAAGATGAACGTGCGCTCCTCGAAGAACGGTGGTGCAGAGTGGTCCTTCTGGAAGCTGCCGATCGGGTGGATGTCGCCGTCGTTGACTACGCACTCCAGGGTGAACTCCGGCCGGGAGCCGCCGACCGGGTCCGGCGAGAGCAACTGCTGGACGATGACGGACGGGCGCATCCCGTAACCCGCGAAGAGTTCGCCGATGCGCTGGCCGGCTGCGCGCCACGTGTCGCCCTCCAGCAGTAGCGAGACCCATCGTCGTGCCTCGTCGGGGGTGTCGCAGCGGCGGACACCCCAACCGCCCATCATGCTCGACGGCTTGACCACGACCGGGAAGTCGACCGCGCTCCAGACTGGGTCGTCAGGTCCGGTCACCTCCCAGGTCCGGGGGTGCGGTGCGCCAGCGGCGACCCACCGCGCCGCCACGGCTGCTTTGTCGCGCAGGTCCAGGTCGGGATCGTCCCAGATCGGCGGCAACCCGAGCGCGTGGGTGACCCAGTTCGCCGCGCACACCCCTGCCTGCGAGTAGGTGACGACGGCGTCGACTGGTCTCGCCGCGTCGATCTCACGGGCGGCGCGCAGGGTGGCGGGCCGATCGCCCAGCCGTACCGACTCGTGCCGGCTGACCAACGCGTGCACGGCCACGGACGGGTCCCGGCCCACTGAGGAGATCCGATGCCCGGCGCGCGCCCAGTGCTCGATCAGGTAGTCACGGGACGCCGGCACGGGTTCCACGAGCAGCAGATGCATCGGGCCGGTCACCCCCGACCGCCCGCGACCGCAGCCACCACCCGCTCGGGCAGGTGCTGCCGCAACCGGCCCGCGAGCACGGCGAGCACGACCGCCGCCAGCGCGAGCACCAGCCAGCTCGTCGCGCCCGACGTCTGAACGAGCCCAGCCACCGCGAGCACCAGCCAGCTCGTCGCGCCCGACGTCTGAACGAGCCCAGCCACCGCGAGCGAACCTGCACCGCTGCCAAGCTGCCGCGCCAGGGTGAGCGCGGAGAATGCGTGCGGATGGTCCTCTGGCGGCATCAGGTCGGCGACGAGTGGCTCGGTCACCGGGTTGTAGAGGCACTCGCCGACAGCGATGACGACCGCAGTGGTCGCCATGACGGCGAGCAACGCCGTCGCACCGGGTGACCGCAGTCCGGCGAGCCCGACGGTGAGCCACGCACTGGCGCCGACGAGCATCGAAAGGGCGAGGACCGCCGGGCGGGCGCGCCGGGTGATCGCCCGTAGCAGCGGTGCCTGCAAGAGCACGACCGCGGCGGTGTTTACGGTGAAGGTCGCACCAGCGGTCGCCTCGCCGCCGGGTCGACCCGCGAGCCAGAGCGGCATCCCGACGGTAAAGGCGCTTGCCAGGACGGCGAAATAGCCGGCGTGCAGCACGAGCACCGGCCGCAGCCCGGCGCGGCCCAGCACGGCACGGAATGAGGTTCGCACCGCAGGCCGCTCCACCGGTTGGACGGGAACCTGGGAGAACAGCACGGCCGCGAGTACGTATGAGGCGGCGTTGACGAGCACTATCATCGGCAGCAGGCTGGTCGAGACGAAGACGACGGCCGTCGCGGTGATCCCACCCAGACCGAGCCCGAGGTTGACCGCCACCTGCGACCATGCGAACGTACGGTGGCGCGTTCCAACCTCGGACGCCCCCGCCGTGAGGGTCTGCTGCGCCGGCCTCAGCAACGCTACGGGCACTCCGTTCGCCGCGACCAAGGCGAGTGCGCTCCAGCGGTCGGCCCCGAGCAAGGCGACGTAGAGCAAGGCCGAAGCGAGCGGTGCAGCCACGGCGACCGCTTTGGCGCCATGCGCGACGACCCGCGCTGCCAGCAGCGTGACCAGCAGCCCAATGAGGCTCGCGGCCCCGATGGCCCCGCCTGCCAGCACCACCGAGCAGCCCTTGACCTGCAGCAGATAGATCGGCAGGAACGGCAACGCAAAGCCGGTGCCGAGCGCGTTGACCAACCGGGCCAACACGAGTGGGATGGACGCCCGACGGGTCACAGAACCGGCCTGCGGACGGCGGATGCCAGCGGATACGTCCGCGCACCGCGGCGGGTCTTCGCGGCCACGGCACCAGGACCGAACCAGAGCCGCCGGATGCCGAGGTCACGAGCCCGCCGCACCGGATGGTAGAAGGTCAGCGTGAAGTAGACCGCGGCGCTACGGATCAGGGCGACGTCGGTATCGACGCCGACCATCCGCATGTAGAGCTGATCGCCGTACCGGTAGTGCAGCACGACGCCGAGACAGTCCTGACCGTGCCGCGCCTGGAGAACCCAGCTCCGGTCATCGGCATACCGCACCTGGTGGCTCAGCGCCTCACGCATTCGCTCCTCGGTGACGGTGCTGCCGTGGCGACGCTGGGTGCGGGTCGCCATCTGCGCGACGAGGCCGGTGCACTCCGATAACCGAGCCTCCGATGTCGTGAAGCCGTACTCGGAGTACGCGCGGATCTCACGTCGCACACTGCTGCGCCGCTTCGCCGGCAGCGACTCAAGGTATTCATCGAGGCTGGTCCCGGGTAGATCGAGCGCTGCGGTCACACCGTCCGGGACGATCTCCCATCCGGCCGGGGCTGCAGCCGCAACCAGGTCCGCATCGGATCGGGCCACGAGGAAAGGCATGGACGCGCTGCGCACCGATGCTTCGCCATCGGCCGCCGCGAGCAGTGCACTCAGCACCGCGACTCGTGCCGGGTCGGGCAGTCCCTGGCGCATCAGCAGCTGTTGCTGGTAGCCGGAGCGTGCGCCGTACAGCCGGTGCGGAAACCATCCGGCCACGCCTTCGCCGAAGCGGCCGGGGTCGTAGCCGGGGTTGCCCCCGCTCGGCTGCTGGTAGACGGGCAGGCAGCCAAGCAGGTCGCCGTCCGCCGTGCGCGCGATGTGATAGGCGACCGACCCGCGGGCCGTTGCCTCCGACACCTGCGTCCAGACGTAGGACTGGTAGAAGTTGCTGGCTGGTTCGATCTGCCGCCACGCGGTCTGGCCGAACTCGGTAAGCGAGTCGACACGTTCAACCCGCAGCGCTGGCGTCGTCATGCGGTGAGGGTGGTCTCGTAGAAGTGGATGGTGTCCACGACCTCGAACCCGAGCTGGTCGGCCAGCAACTCGCGGGTCAGAGCATCCCGCTCCTGGACGATCGCCCTGGCCACTGTCGCGCCGGCCTTGGCGCCGGCCTCAAGGGCCTGGGCCAAGAGCTGTCGGCGCAGCCGGTCCGGAACTGGGGCCTCAGGGTCGACGAGGAGGTCACCTAGGAGGGCCTCGGTCGGCTCTTCCAGATCGGTGTGGGCGAGGACGAGCACTAGCGCGGCGCCGACGACCCGGCCGCCGTCGTGCGCGAGCTGCAATGTGTCGGGGCGGAACCGCTCGTCGGCGCGCCACCTTTCCAACGGGTCGGCGGCCATCGCAGGACCGAGCTCCGGGCAGGTAGCCGCGAACAGCCGAGCAATCCCCGCGCCGGCCTCACCGTCGACGCCGAGCGGTCGGATGGCGGGCCCGTGGCCGGTGGTCGCGAGCGGCATCGGCAGGGACCGTTTGAGCAGCACGGAGCTGGGTGCCGGGGTCCAGCCGGCTGACTCGTAGAAGCGGTGCGAGGCGACCCGGCGGCCCGGTATCTCGGCCGTCCGGACCGGCACCGCGGACGGCACCCTCGCGGACAGACCGGCCAGCAGCGGCCGCCCGAGGCCCTGTCGGCGCACTGCGTCAGCGACGACCGGACCCCACAGCCGTCCCGTTCCGCCGGGCGCTGGATGCCTCAGTGCGGCGAACCCTTGCAGTCCACCCCGCTCGTCGCGGGCGCAAGCGAGCAGCGTAGGTGGTGCTCCGTCCATCGGCCGCAACCGGGAACGGACCAGGGACGGCGTGATCGGTCGCTGGTCGGCCCAGCCCAGCGTCACGGCGTAACCGAGCGCGGCTAGTTCGCCGTCCAGGGCCGGAGTCGGCTGGTAAGCGTTCACCGTCAGCAAACTCATCAGGGGCTCCTCGGTTGGGTGGCTAAGACGCCGACGCAGACGCTCCCCGCGCCTCGCCACGCGTCAGGGTGGACCCGCAGTGCTACAGACGCCGGATCGTGCCGGACAAACAGCCGCACGCGGTCGAACTGTCCGCCGAACGCCTGCCGCAGGTCGGTGAGGCTGCCGAACGGGCTCGGACGGGACGTCCGGGACCGCACCCTCGCCGCGAGCTCCCGCCGCTGCGCCGGCCCGCCACGCCACGTCCATCGCGCGGCGACGGCCTGCACGGCGCGCCCAAGCAGGTCGTACTCGAGGACCGAGCCGCTCCGGGTGATGCGCGTCGTGTAGAGCAGCCGGCCCCCCGGATCCAGCCGGTCTGCGAGTTGGGCAAGTAGCGCGTCCCGGTCGTGGCCCGACGGCAGCAGCGACAACAGGCCGTCTGTGACGACGACGTCGAACCGGCCGGGGGCCCAGGATGCCGCCGGGAGCCGGGCCTGTTCCACGGTGAGCTCGACGTGGTGCCGCCTCGCGTACTCTGCGGCGAGGATCAGCGGTGTCTCGCATGCGTCCACCATGTGCGCCGCCACGCGCGGCCCGGCGCACGCGAGCACGGTTGCGAGCATCGCTTCGTCGGACGCGGCGCAGACCAGCGCACGGACCGGTCGCTGCGGGTCGCGGGGCGCGTTGAGGTGGGCCCGGAAGAAGCCGGCGTGCCAGCCGGGATGACCCTTGAGCCCGGTCCGCCGGAACAGCCGCCACAGCGAGTGGTAGGGAAAGCAGTCCACGGTGCAGTGCGCGCGTGCCACAGCGAGGGCACCGGGAACGGTCAGCCGCGTCCAGCGCGGCGGGGTGCCGGCGGTGCCGGTCACCGCGCGGCCCTGCGGGCGAGGACGTGGAGCAGGCGGGCGACCTGGCGGTACGGGTCGCGCCGGCCGGCCTCCCACTCCGCCGCCACGACGTGGTCGAAGTCCGGGCCGACCGGCTGGTCGCGCAGGTGGTCGGTGAACACCCGCACGCCGTACCAGGCGATCGTCTCGGCGCCGGCCGCGGCAAGGCCCTCGCGCACCGATCGGACCGAGTCGCCGCGACTGGGCACGCCCAGGTTGCCGACCTCCTCGCGCCGGTCGAACATCGCCAGCGCATCGCTCCACCGCCCCTCGATTCCAGGGCGCATGGCCAGTCCCTCGCCGTTCTTCGCCAGCACCGAGACCAGGCCACCAGGACTGGTCGCCGCCACCAGCGCGCCTAGCAGCGCCGCTGGGTCGGGCGCATACATCAGCACGCCGTGGCAGCACACCACGTCGAACCCGCCCGGACGCAGCCCCGCCGCGTCGTCCTCGCCACTGCCCCGGACAAGGCGCATCCGCGACCGGACAGCGTCGTCTTCGGCATCCAGGGCAGCGGCGGCCCGATCCAGCGCGGCCTGGTCCGGGTCGAGTAGCACCACCTCGTGACCCAGTCGGGCGAGTGCGATCGCCAAGTGCCCCGCCCCACCACCGACGTCCAACACCGTCATCGGCCCACCGTGCAGGTGCTGCAGCAACGCCCGCGACACCAGCGCCTGCCGCACCGCGCCCCGCAGCGTGGCCAGGTGCCGAGCGAACGCCGCCGACAGGTCAGCGTCGACCGTCCAAGGGTTGTCGCTCACTACTCGGCTCCATTCGTCTCGCGGGTCAGGTCGTCGAACAGGTCAGGATGCTCGTACACCAAGCGGATCGAGAGGTACCGGTCGGCCAGCACCCGGCCGAGCCGCCGCCCGGCGGCCGGGCCGAGGGTCCCGTCCCGGGCACGGCGTCGCAGTGTCAGCAGGCCGTCGAGCCGGTCCTCGAACCCTCGTGCCGGAAGCGGCCGGCCGAGCCACCGTTCGGCCCGATCGGTGCGCAGTACCTCCCAGATGACCACGTCGGCCACGGTGGTTCCATCGGTCGTGGCGACCAGATGCGGGAGACGCACGAACGCGTCCTCGTCCACCTCGGGCCGCGTCGCCGCGCTCACGCAACACCAAGCCAGGCCCCGTCGCGTGCGGACATGACGTAGCCAGCTGGCGAAGGCGAGCGCCCGGCCCCGGCCGACCGCATCCTCCGTCGACCGTGCGATCAGGACGGCTTCGATACCCGAAGATTCGGCTACTGCGATCGCCTGCCGTGGACCAGCGCCGCCGGTGACCGCGAGCTCCGGCGTCGAACCCGAACGCAGCACCAGCACATGGTCACCAGCGACGTCCGGCACCGCGACGACGTCGGACGGCCCGAAAACCCGCTCCACGTTTGGAGCATTCACCGGAGCCCCTCGGGGCCGAACCGGCTGTAATACCGCTCGAGGAGGCCGCACGACTCCAGCACACGGTCTGTCGCCTCGACGTTGTGACCAGGGCGGAAACCGTGGTCGGGCCTGGCCAGCGTGACGGCTCCCATCACAAGCGAGGCGAGGATGAGGTCCGCGTACTTGTTCGGCAGGCTCTCCGCGTGGTGGAAATTGACCGGGTACCCATCCGCCACCACCGTGGCGGTCACGCCGTGCCGCAGCTCAAACCGCATACCGAGCATGCCTGCGTCGGTGACCCGGCGGCTCTCCTCCGCGATCTCGTCCAAGGCGAACTCGTAGTCGCGGGATGTCGTCGACACCAGGAAGCAGTCGCGGCGCAGTGCCAACGCGTGCTCACCGTGCAGGCTGACCCGCCCCGTGCAGCCGAAGACCAGCATCGGCCGGTGATAGTCGAGCAGGCGGGGTAACGACCGCGCGGTGAGGAACCCCCGCTCATGCGCTGCGATCAGGCTGGCCAGGCGCCGATCGAACACCGCCACCCGCATCCGGCGTGCGCGTAGCAGCTCGGCCACCTGCTCGCCGATCCGGCCGAACCCGACGACCAGCGCAGGCTGTCCCTCGAACTTCTCGTGCGGCAGCAGCCGCAGCACGTTGCGGACTGCGGCATCTGCAATGCCGTAGGACTCGATCGTGCCCTTCAGTCGCGACTCTGCGACCGAGAAGACCGGCACCGGCAACCCGTCGCCGAACCGCTCGAGCTTGTATATGCCGGACATGGTCTGCTCGACCAGCCCCGAGAACGACGGCACCAGGTCCGGCCGCGCGTCCATGAGGACCGGCAGTGTATATCCGCCGTCATCGACCAGAATGCAGGACCGGCCCGAGCGGTCGGCCCGTGAAACGTGATCGGCCAGCCCGTCGGCGGCCTCAGTCCACGGCCAGACGGCAATGCCAAGCTGTCGCAGGTGCGCGTCCACCCGATCCCGGTGGGTGTATCGATACCCCTTGTCGAGCACCGTCATCGCCGCCGGCGGCACACCAAGCCGAGCAATGGCATCGACGAGTACGAGGAAGTCGGTCATGTGATGCACGGTCAGCACGGGCGCGACCTCCTTGAGCGCCCCTGCCGGAAGGTGATCGGGCAGGCAGGCGGTGAGCGGCATCTGCTCACCCATTTCGCAGCGCTCCAGGTGCGAGAAAGGAAGCCGACCCACCGCCGCGAGCATCTCCGCGACCTGCGACCGCGTCAGCTCCCCGGGTTCATCGACCACCAGCATCACCCGATGAGCGAACGAGCGCTCCCTGCCGCCCACCGAGGCAGACGATACGAACAACCGCCCAGCGCCCACGGCATCGAACGTCAACCGGATGCTGGGCGGCGGTCCCGCAGACCAGGTCTGGATCGTGCCATCCACGATGGCCGCGACCGTATCAGCGAGATACTTCAGCACTATCTCGACGTCGGCCGGGGCGCTTCGGAACTCGACGCTTGCCACAATGGCTGCGTCGAACCCACCAATGTTCGCTCGATAGAGTAGGAACTCGTCCTCGGTGATGACTGGTCCCCACCCCGTCCCCGCCTGCACGTAGAGCGAACCCATGCTAGCCGCGCGTACGCACGCCCTGTCAACCATTGACTCCGGCCGATCTACGGTTGCCAAACCAGTTGTCAACGGCCACGGGGTTCCTCCTGCTGGCCGGGCCGTCGCCGAACTCATCCCACGCCAGGCCGCCGCCCACCCAAACGTCGCGACGACCTCAAACGACTCTCGACACCTTCCTTTCCCTCCCACTCCCGCCGCGGCCGCGCGGCGGCGCGTTGGCTGTCCTGCCGCCGTTGCCGGTGGCGGTGCCCGCGGAGGATCTTGACGGTGTGCCGGTCCCTACGGATCAGAAGGTTAGGGGTTCGAATCCCTTCGGGCGCGCCAATCAAACAGCGTCTGACCTGCGGAAACGCTGGCCAGGCGATCTTTGTTTTCTGTCTCTTGTGGACGGCTGGTGTCACGTCAGTGTCGCACTTTCCGCGCTCGGTGTCGTGGCCCGGCGCCGGGTTTGGGCCTTCTGACCTGCGGTTTCGTGCTAGTCGGGGCTGCCGGCGTCGACATACGTCATCCGGGTTCGCGGTCGCCTTCGGCGTAATCGTGGGCGGCTGGTGGAACAGGACAACCCCGGCCGGGCCGCGTATCCCTTCATCTAGGGCATATCGGGCGACCGGGTCGGGGAAGATTGCCCTACGAGGGCAGCCTTCGACCACGGCTGTCGTGTGTCAGGTTTGGCCGATCATCGATCGAACACATGAGGCCTGATCGTCGACGGAAGCACAGGTAACGCAATGCATTCTCATGTGGCTCAGCGACTGGTCCGACAGCCGGGTTGGTCAAGATCTAAGGTTCTGTCGCCTGCCACGATCATGGGACCGGTTTCCGCCCCGGTTTGCCATGAGCATGGGACCACCTGATTGCCGGTAGTGGGACCACCCTGTTTGCGCTGGTGGGTCCGCTCGGCGTGGCTTCCTCGG
>JBOGDF010000009.1:0-34610 GCA_050701635.1 Micromonosporaceae bacterium
GCGGCAGCGGCGTCTCCACCGGATGCGCCACCTCGGCCGGTACGCCGGGCGCCTGCCGGATGCCCCGGGTGTGCCGCCGCTTGGCGGGCGTCGGTGCGCCGGCCGCGGTGTCCAGGTCGAGCCGGAACCACACCCCCTTGCCGCTGGAGGTGTGGGTGGTGCCCCATGCGGTGGCGAACTGGTCCACCAGCAGCAGCCCGCGCCCGTGCTCGGCGAGCTCGTCGGCCGGCCGCAGCATCGAGGTCTCGATCGGGCCGCCCTTGTAGTCGGTGACGGTCACGGTGAGCCCGTCGCCGTCGGCGTTCACGTCCACGTCCAGCTCGGTGCCGGCGTGGATCACGCCGTTGGTGGACAGCTCGGTGGTCAGCAGCAGCGCCTCGTCGAGCAGGTCGGCCAGGCCGGTTTCCTGGAGCACCTCACGTACGGCCGCCCGCGCTGCCGCTGGCGAGCGGTGGTCAGCGGGCAGTCGGAGCCGTCTGTGGGCCTTGCTCGACTGGGCCTTACTCGACACGGATAGCAGTCTCCCCTTTACGTGGCGCTGCGGCCAGCAATACTGCCGTACGAGCCGCCCTTGGTGGGCGCCGTTGCTCACGCTCACTATTTCAGACGGAGTCCGGAGAGTCCTCATACCGGTCGTACTCGCAATTTGGTGGGTTGAGGGGTCAAGATGGGGCTCAGTGACTGCACCACCTACGTGGCGGCATCCTGGCGTCACCTACCGTGGTGGCGTCAGCGCCATCCAGGAGCCACCCAACGTGGAGCGAGGACGCACATGACGACGGTTGGCAAGGGCGGGGAGAAGACGACGCGTACCCGGCGTACCGCGAACTCCTCGGCAGAGCTGGACTGCGACGAGGCGCGTGCCGTACTCGCCGAGATGGTGCAGGCCCTGGACAAGGTCAAGCGCGGCGACTTCCGGGCCCGGCTGGGCCGCCGTACGGGGTTGCCGGGTGAGGTCGCCGAGCGGTTCAACGAGGTGGTCGAGCAGCAGCAGCGGCACACCCGGCAGCTGCAGCGGATCTCCCGGGTGGTCGGTCGGGAAGGCCGGATGACCGAGCGGCTCGAGGTGGAGTACCTCGACGGCGCCTGGGCCGACGCCGCCCACGCGGTGAACGGCCTGATCGAGCACGTGGTACGCCCCACCACCGAGATCGCCCGGGTGATCGGGGCGGTGGCCGAGGGCGACCTGTCCCAGCACATGACCAACGAAGTCGACGGCCGCCCGCTGCGCGGTGAGTTCCTCCGGGTGGGCCGCACCGTGAACACGATGGTCGACCAGCTCTCCAGCTTCGCCGACGAGGTCACTCGGGTGGCCCGCGAAGTGGGCACCGAGGGAAAGCTGGGTGGCCAGGCGCGGGTGTCCGGTGTCTCCGGTACCTGGCGCGACCTCACCGATTCGGTGAACACCATGGCGTCCAACCTGACCAACCAGGTGCGGTCGATCTCCCAGGCCGCGACCGCGATCGCCGGCGGTGACCTGTCCCGGAAGATCACGGTGAGCGCGAAGGGTGAGGTCGCCGAGCTGGCGGACACCATCAACTCGCTGACCGAGACGCTGCGGGTGTTCGCCGACGAGGTGACCCGAGTAGCCCGTGAGGTGGGTACGGAGGGCAAGCTCGGCGGTCAGGCGGAGGTGCCCGGCGTGGCCGGCACCTGGAAGGACCTGACCGACAACGTGAACTCGATGGCGTCCAACCTGACCTCCCAGGTACGGAACATCGCCAGCGTCTCCACCGCCGTGGCCAAGGGCGACCTGACGCAGAAGATCACGGTGGCCGCGCAGGGCGAGATCCTGGAGCTGAAGACCACCGTGAACACGATGGTGGACCAGCTCTCGTCGTTCGCCGACGAGGTGACGCGGGTGGCCCGTGAGGTGGGTACGGAGGGCAAGCTGGGCGGCCAGGCCCAGGTACGCGGCGTCTCCGGCACCTGGCGCGACCTGACCGAGAACGTGAACCAGCTGGCCGGCAACCTGACCGCGCAGGTCCGCAACATCGCTTCCGTTACCACCGCCGTGGCCCGGGGCGACCTGACGCAGAAGATCACCGTCGACGCGCAGGGCGAGATCCTGGAGCTGAAGAACACGGTCAACACGATGGTGGACCAGCTCTCCGCGTTCGCTGACGAGGTGACCCGGGTGGCCCGCGAGGTGGGTACGGAGGGCAAGCTGGGCGGCCAGGCCCAGGTACGCGGCGTCTCCGGCACCTGGAAGGACCTCACGGAGAACGTGAACCAGCTCGCCGGCAACCTGACCGCCCAGGTCCGCAACATCGCCAGCGTCACCACCGCGGTGGCCGGCGGCGACCTCTCCCAGAAGATCACGGTGGACGCCCGCGGCGAGATCCTAGAGCTGAAGAACACCGTGAACACCATGGTCGACCAGCTTTCAAGCTTCGCCGACGAGGTCACCCGGGTGGCCCGCGAGGTGGGTACGGAAGGCAAGCTCGGCGGCCAGGCCCAGGTGAAGGGAGTCTCCGGCACCTGGAAGGACCTGACCGACAACGTGAACTACATGGGTTCCAACCTGACCGCCCAGGTACGAAACATCGCAAGCGTCTCCACCGCCGTAGCGCGGGGCGACCTGACGCAGAAGATCACCGTCGACGCGCAGGGCGAGATCCTGGAGCTGAAGAACACCGTGAACACCATGGTGGACCAGCTCTCGTCGTTCGCCGACGAGGTCACCCGGGTGGCCCGTGAGGTGGGTACGGAAGGGAAGCTGGGCGGCCAGGCGCAGGTGCGCGGCGTCTCCGGCACCTGGAAGGACCTGACCGACAACGTGAACTACATGGCGTCCAACCTGACCTCCCAGGTACGGAACATCGCCTCCGTCACCACCGCGGTGGCGCGAGGCGACCTGGGCCAGAAGATCACGGTCGACGCGCAGGGCGAGATCCTGGAGCTGAAGAACACCGTCAACACGATGGTGGAGCAGCTCTCCGCGTTCGCCGACGAGGTCACCCGAGTCGCCCGCGAGGTGGGTACGGAAGGCAAGCTCGGCGGTTCCGCGCAGGTGAAGGGCGTGTCCGGCACCTGGAAGGACCTGACCGAGAACGTGAACCAGCTGGCGTCCACGCTGACCACCCAGCTGCGGGCGATCTCCCGGGTGTCCACCGCCGTGACCCGCGGCGACCTGACCCAGCGGATCGCGGTCGCCGCCCAGGGCGAGGTCGCGGAGCTGAAGGACAACATCAACCAGATGATCGTGGCGCTGCGCGAAACCACGAAGAAGAACGCCGAGCAGGACTGGTTGAACTCCAACCTGGCGCGCGTCTCCGGGCTGCTGCAGGGCCAGCGCGACCTCTCCGAGGTCAGCCGCATGATCATGACCGAGGTGACCCCGCTGGTCGACGCCCAGGTCGGCACCTTCTTCCTGTACGAGCCGGGAGAGGGCGCGCCGCGGCTGCGCCTGGCCGCCTCGTACGGGTACGTGGCGCCGGACGTGGCGCTGCTGTTCGCGCCCGGCGAGGGGCTGGTCGGCCAGGCGGTGATGTCGCGCCGGATGATCCGGGTCAGCGGCGCCCCCGAGGGCTACCTGACCGTACGGTCCGGGCTGGGCGGCGCGCCGCCGGCGGACATCGTCGTACTGCCGGTGCTGTTCGAGGGGCAGCCGCTCGGGGTGATCGAGTTCGCCAGCTTCTCCACCCTGTCGGACCTGCACCTGACCTTCCTGGACCGGCTGGTCTCCACCATCGGTGTCGCGCTGAACACGATCCTGGCGAACCGGCGTACCGAGGAGCTGCTGTCCGGCTCGCAGCGGATGGCGAGCGAGATGCAGGCGCAGTCCGAGGAGCTGCAGCGTACGAACGCCGAGCTGGAGGAGAAGGCGGCGCTGCTGTCCGAGCAGAACCGCAACATCGAGATCAAGAACCGTGAGATCGAGACCGCCCGGCGCGGCCTGGAGGAGAAGGCGCAGCAGCTCGCCGCGGCCAGCCAGTACAAGTCGGAGTTCCTGGCGAACATGAGCCACGAGCTGCGTACCCCCTTGAACTCGCTCTTGCTCCTGGCGCGGTTGCTGGCCGACAACACCGACCGCAACCTCACCCAGAAGCAGATCGAGTTCGCTCGTACGATCCACAACGCCGGCTCGGAGCTGCTCTCCCTGATCGACGACATCCTGGACATCTCCAAGATCGAAGCTGGCCGGATGGACGTCGAGACGCTCGAGGTGGACCTGAACGAGACCTGCAACTACATCGAGCAGGCGTTCCGGCCGCAGGCCGAGGAGAAGGGCCTGGATCTGCGGGTGTCGATCGAGAAGGGCTCCCCGGCGAACGTGGTCACCGACGCCCAGCGGCTGCAGCAGATCCTGCGGAACCTGGTCTCCAACGCGGTGAAGTTCACCGACACCGGCTCCGTGGCGCTGACCATCGGTACGGCGCCGAAGGGGATGATGTTCGGTATGCCGACGCTGGACGCCGCCCGCCGGGTGATCGCGTTCACCGTCAGCGACACCGGGATCGGCGTACCGGAAGAAAAACGCACTATGATCTTCGAGGCGTTCCACCAGGCCGACGGCACCACCAGCCGCAAGTACGGCGGCACCGGGCTGGGGCTGTCGATCAGCCTGCAGCTGGCCCGGCTGCTGGGCGGCGCGATCACCGTCGACAGCGTGGTCGGCCAGGGCAGTACATTCACCCTCTACATCCCCGAGGTGCTGCCGGCGGAGACGGCGGCGGCGCTCGCGGTACAGCCGGTGGAGGCGCTGCCGCTGCCGAGCCGTTCCGGCCCGATCCTGCGGCAGTCCAAGTCCGAGCACATGGCCAGCGAGTCGGCGCAGCGGCTGGACGGCGCCACGGTGCTGATCGTGGACGACGACATCCGCAACGTGTTCGCGTTGACCAGCGCGCTGGAGCTGCACGGCCTGACCGTGCTGTACGCCGACAACGGCGCCGACGGGGTGCAGCTGCTCACCGAGCACCCCGAGGTCGATGTGGTGCTGATGGACGCGATGATGCCGGACATGGACGGCAACGAGACCACGCGGGCGATCCGCGGGATCCCGGAGTTCGCCGACCTGCCGGTGGTGTTCCTGACCGCCAAGGCGATGCCGGGCGACCGCGAGTCCAGTCTCGCCGCCGGCGCCTCGGACTACGTGACCAAGCCGGTGGATCTCGACGAGCTGCTCGACCGGATGGCCAACTGGGTTTCCCGCAGCCGGAGCAAGACTGTCGAAGGAGTCTGATGACCGCCCCAGGCGCACGGGCAAAGCTGCTGCTGGTGGACGACCGGCGCGAGAACCTGGTCGCGCTGGAGGCGATCCTGCAGGGCTTACCGGTCGAGCCGGTGGCAGCGACCAGCGGTGAGGAGGCGCTCAAGCGGCTGCTCACCGACGATTTCGCGGCGATCCTGCTGGACGCCCAGATGCCCGGGATGGACGGCTTCGAGACGGCGGGGCACATCAAACAGCGGGAACGCACCCGGCACGTACCGATCATCTTCCTGACCGCGGTGGACCGCGACGCCCACCTGGCTTTCCGGGGGTATGCCGCCGGCGCGGTCGACTACATCACCAAGCCGTTCGACCCGTGGGTGCTGCGGGCGAAGGTGACCGTGTTCGTGGACCTGTGGGTGAAGAACAAGCAGCTGCAGGAGCAGTCGCAGCTGGCCAAGCGGCAGCAGGCCGAACACGCGGCACTGGTCGCCGCCGTCGACGACGCGATCCAGCTGTTGTCCAGCGCCGGCTCGGGAGACGCCGAGCGTGCCAAGGCGCTGGAGCTGCTGGCCCGCGCGCGTACCGCCGACAGCTGAGGGATTAGGCCGTGCCTGCCACGTCTGGCGCGGCCTCGATCCGGGCCTCGACTCGGTCGAGGTAATCGAACCACCGGTTGCCATCCTCGGCTTTCGTGCGGCCCGCGAGCAGGCTCGCCGGGACGAGGAATGACAGCACGATGATCTGGTCGGTTGCGAGGGTGTCGTGCAGCGGGCTTCCGTCAACAACGCCGACGAGGTATTGCTCGACCTCGGCGGGCTCTGGCCGTGCCCACTGCTCCAGTTCGGCAATCGCGCCGGCAAGCCCACGCAGTTCGTCTCTGGTGGGCCCGTGGTCGAACATGTCGCTGAGCACGACCAACACGATCGCGGTCGCCAGCTCGACACCCTGGGCGATGGACCGTGTCTCGTCGAAGGCTCGCATGGCGGATTCCAATCGGCCACTGTCGCGTTTGACGATCGCCGCGAGCGCCTCTCGTACGCGTGGCTCGACGTTCATGTCGATCTTCATTGCTTGTCCCTCCGTGCGCGCCAAGCTTTGAATGCCCCCACTGCCGCAGCGGCTGCGAGGATGGTGCCTCCGACAGTCTTCGGAATGATGGGGAGAATCTCCTGCACGGTTGCCCACCCGGTGGTCGCCAAGGCCGTCCACCATCCGATGCTCTCGGCGGACACTGCGCGCGGCGGCGGCTCCGGCTGGTCCTGGCCAGACTGCTGCTGACGGCCGGAGCCCAGCGACTTCAGGAAGTCGGCGCCTTCGCCGGAGTATCCGGACTCGTATGGCGACTCTCCTCGCCGAGTCGATGGTCCTGATCCGGCGGAGTCGCCCGCTCTTCAACCGCTGATCGCCTGGATCTGGCTGGCGAGCGAGTCGATGCTGTCCTTGAGCGCCGCTGCCTGCCCTTTGATCGCCTCGAGTGAATCCTTGGCCGCGCTCGCTTCGCCCGCCTTGTCGTCCACTCCGACTGCCTGAAACTGGCTGAGCGCGTCATCCAGATCGCTGCCCGCTCCATCGAGAGCCGACACGACGTCGTCCACGCCGCTCGCCGCCGTCTGTGTCTGGCTTACCGCGTTGTCCAAGATCGACACGTACGGTTCCTCCCCCATGTCGGCACGTGATATTCGGCCGGCACAGAATAGCAGCGGCGCGGGCCAACTCTGGGCGCCTCTACCTCTGGGCAGCGCTGTCGCGGATGGTGAACTGCTGGCGCAGCTCGGTGACCTGGGGTAGACGTACCAGAGTCTGACGACGATTTCGCCGTGACCCTGCTCGACGCCCAGATGCCGGATGGACGGATTCGAGACCGCCGGGCACGTCAAGCAGCGGGAGCGCACCCGGCGCGTGAAACATATCCAGTGTTGATCACTGTTTCAGTGATATGGTATCGGGGTGGCCAGGTGGGTGGAGGCTGTCTGGAAGCCGGATCTGTCACTGCCGGGTGGGCGACGTGCGCGACAGTCCTTCACGTACCGCGCCTTCGTCCCGGGTGAGCTCGACGCGGCGGGGTTGACCTTCACTGCGGCCACGGCGGCGGACATCGCCGACGCCGAGGCGGCGATCGCGGTCGCCGACCGTGGCGAGCACCTGGTGGCGATGGAGATTCTGTCGCGGCTGCTGCTTCGTAGCGAATCGGTCGCCTCTAGCCGGATCGAGGGGCTGGTCTGCAGCCAGCGCCGGCTCGCCGAGGCGGCGTTCGCCCCCGAGCACGCGGGGGAAACCGCCCGCCAGGTGCTCGCCAACATCGCGGCGATGCGCCGTGCCATTGAGATCGGGGCCGGGCGCAGCGAGCTGACGGTCGACGACATCCTCGAGATGCACGCGATCTTGATGCGGGAAGATCGAGCCGCTGCACGCCATGCCGGGGTCTTCCGCACTCAGCAGAACTGGATCGGTGGTCGAAGCGACAGTCCACGCGAGGCGGCCTTCGTCCCGCCGCCACCGCGATACGTCGAGCCGCTGATGCGAAACCTGGTGGCGTTCCTCAACCGAGACGATCTTCCAACGCTGGCCCAAGCAGCGATCGCGCACGCCCAGTTCGAGACGATCCATCCGTTCGTCGACGGCAATGGCCGCGTCGGACGCTGTCTGATCCACACCGTCATGGCGCGCCGTACGCTCGCCTCGAAGGTGCTGGTCCCGGTCAGTCTGGTGCTCGCGGCGCAGGGGGATCGCTACATCGAAGGGCTGGTGGACTTTCGCGAAGGTCACGTGGACGAGTGGTGTGGCGGCTTCGCGGCGGCCGCGAAACTCGCGATCGACGGCACGACGCGATTCGAACAGGAGCTCGCCGCGATGATCAGCCGGTGGCGGATCGAATCGCAGGCCCGACCGAGCTCGCACCTCTGGGCTGCCTGCGAGCGTACGGCGGTGACTCCGGTGTTCACGGTGGCGTCGCTCAGTGACGATCTGGGCTGCTCCACAACCGCCGCCACCGAGGTGGTCGAGCGGTTGGAGCAGATCGGGACGGTGGCGCAGGTGAGCCTCGGAAAACGCAACCGCGTCTACCTCAACCGCGCGGTGCTGCGGCTGCTCGACGACTTTGAGCGTTACCTGCTGACCGACGGCGACGGCGAGTCCGGCAAGCTGCCCGTCTCGGCGCGGGCGAAGACCGCGATCCCGCCGCCCGTGCTTCCCTCGGTGGAGCATGCCGTACTGGAGTTGTTTCCCGTTGGCGCCGGACCAGCCTCGGCGACGACACTCGCTGGTATCACGGGGTTCCGCGGCGACCAGATCCGGCCCGTCATGCGGAGGTTCGCGGAGGATGGTCTCGTCACCGCCACGGACGACCGGCACTGGGAGCTGTCATCGAAAGGTCACCGGCTTCGTGCCATGCTCCGGGCAGCTGACCACCGGCGCTAGTTCTGGGCGGCCTGGTCGCGGATGGTGAACTGCTGGCGCAGGCCGGTGACCTGCAGCAGGCGTACCAGCATGTCGCTGACGTTGGTGAGGACCAGCGAGCTGCGAGCGCGCGCCGCGGTATGACTGAGCACCACGAGCGTCCCGAGGCCCTGCGAGTCGCAGAACGTCACGCCGCCCATGTCAAGCACCAGGCGCGACGGACTGCCGTCGAGGGCATCTTCGACCGCCGAGCGCAGCCGGGGGACTGTGCCGATGTCCAGCTCCCCGGTCATTGCCACGACGGTCTCGTCCGGCTCGTGGCGTACCGAGATGTTCAAGTCGGGGCGCACCACGTCGTTCAGGGTAACCCGAGTTGGATCCATGGTCCCACCGTGCCCCGCAGTTTCGTACATATCGGGCACGCACCTCCTGATACGACAACCGGCCAGGTTCCGTACGGAACCTGGCCGGCGGCCGAGTTGAGTCCGCGTACCGGGTAGGACGCGGCGTGTCGGTTACCGGTCGTACGACTGCCCACGGTACGTGGCCGACTGGGCCTCCTGCGCCGCGTGGTGTGCCGCGGTCTGGCCCTGCGGGGGCTGACCCTGAGCGGGCTGGCCCTGAGCAGGCTGACCCTGGCTACCGTACTGGCCCGCGTACTGCGAGGACGCGTACTGCTGCTGCGCGAACGCCTGCTGCTTCTGGCCGGCGTTGGCATCCAGCTGGGCCTTGACGTTGCCGGCCTCGCCCTCGGCCTTGGTGAGCATCCGCTCCCAACGGTCCCGCATCGGCTGGATCAGACCGCCGCCGACACCGACCACCGCGATACCACCGATGGTGGCGAGGATCGTGATCAGCACCGGCATGGTGACCGTCATCGCGATGCCGACCTGGTTCAGCGCGGCGATGATGCCGAGCCCCAGGATGAAGACCTGCGCGATGGTGCCGAGCATCCTGCTGTACGACAGGCCCCCCAGCGCCGAGCTGATGACGTCCTTGACGGCGCCGGCGATACCGGCCGCGATCATCACGATCAGCAGTGCGACGAACGCCCGCGGCAGGAATGCCACGATCGCGGTAATGATGTCACTGACCGGGTTAGGCCCGAAGACACCGAACGCGAACTGCAGTGTGAACAGCAGCACCGCGTAGTAGACCAGCTTGGACAACAGCTGGCTCGGGTCGTACGTGCCCATCCAGCGACGCATTCCGCTGCGCTCGATCAGCCGGTCGAAGCCGACCCTGTTCAGCAGTTTGTCGAGGACCCGCGCAAGCAGTTTCGCGACGATCCAACCGACAACGAGAATGACCAGAAAGATTGCGATCTTTGGTGCCAGGGACACTACCGTGTCGAGCATTCCCTGCAGGCTGCGGCCGATGTTCATCGGCGTGACCCCCCTTTCTCCATTGGCGGCCGGAACCGCACACCGGCTCCTCCGACGCCGGCCCACCCCGCCTTGTTGTGCGTGACTCCGTGTGGTGGCTCCCGTTCCCCCCAGGAGCGCACCCGAAGATCAGCTAAACATGGAGCGTACGCATATCACCCGGTTTCAGCCACCAGAACCGCTCAGGTCGAGTTAAAAACTTCCTTGCCCCGTCTGTGGCTACATGATCACTATGTCGGAGTTCAGCCCTTAGAGGGACACTCTGTAGTGGTCTACGGTCGATACGTCAGGCGGACTTGCGGCGCCGTTCCGCGGTCTTCTTCGCCGCCTTACGAGGCTTCGCGGCCGCCTTCTTCGCCGGCTTCGAAGCCGCCTTGGAGGCGGCCTTCTTCGGCTTTTCCTCACCGCCGGAGCGACCCGCTTTGGCGCGTTCCACGCTGGCCCGCAGCGCCGCCATCAGATCCACCGCGGCCGGCTTTTCCTCCTCGGGTTCGACCGCGACGACTTCCCGGCCGGCGACTTTCGCATCGATGACTTCCTGCAATGCTGCGCGGTAGTTGTCGACATATTCATCGGGATCGAAATCGGCGGTCATCGAATCGATCAGCGACTCGGCCATCGCCAACTCCTGCGGCCGCGGCGAGATGTCCTCCTCGAGGAACTCGAATTCGGCGGTACGCACCTCGTCCGGCCACAGCATGGTGTGCATGACCAGTACGTCATCGCGTACCCGCAGCACGGCGAGCTGTTCCCGCTGCCGGATCGCGACCTTCACGATCGCCACCCGGTCGGAGTTTTCCAGCGCGTCGCGCAGCAGCACGTACGGCTTCGCGGCCTGGCCGTCGGCGTCGAGGTGGTAGCTCTTCGCGTACAGGATCGGGTCGACCTGCTCCGCCGGTACGAACTCCAGCACCTCGATCGCCCGGCTGGTCGGCAACGGCAGCTCGGCGAAGTCGTCATCGGTGAGGATCACCGTCTCGCCGCCGCCCAGGTCGTACCCCTTGGCGATGTCGTCGTAGGTGACCTCTTCGCCGTCCACCTCGCAGACCCGCTTGTACCGGATCCGGCCGCCATCGGTGCGGTGCACCTGGTGGAACCGGATGTCCTTCTCTTCGGTGGCCGAATACAGCTTCACGCCGATCGACACCAGCCCGAACGAGATAGCACCCTTCCAGATCGCCCGTGGCATACCGGCTCTCCTTCCGTACCCCCGCTAAGTTAATCCGCCCCGCGACTTTATGCCGACAGCATCGCATCTCGGGGCCGGTGCTTACGATCATTGCGTGCCTGGTGTGCCGATTCGGCCGATGCTGGCGACCGCGGGAGTGCTCCCGGTCGGCGATGACTGGGCGTACGAGTTCAAATGGGACGGGGTACGCGCGATCGCCGCGCTGGCCGAGGGCCGGGTCCGGCTGTACGCCCGCAGCGGCGCCGAGATCACCGCGGCGTACCCGGAGCTGGCGCCGCTCGGCAAGGAGCTGCCGGACGCGGTGCTGGACGGCGAGATGGTCGCCTTCGACGCCGCCGGCCGGCCGTCGTTCGAGCGGCTCGCGGAGCGGATGCACGTACGGGACCCGGCCAACGCGGCCCGGCTCGCCGTCACCACCCCCGTGATGTACGTGATCTTCGACCTGCTGCGGCTGGACGGGCTGGAGCTGATCGCGGCGCCGTACCGGGATCGGCGGGCTGCCCTCGACGAGCTCGAGCTGGCCGGTCCGCACTGGCAGGTGTCACCGATGTTCGACGACGGACTGGCGACGGCCGACGCCAGCGCCGAATTCGGGCTCGAGGGCGTGATGGCCAAGCGACTGTCGTCGGTGTACCGGCCGGGCGCCCGTACCAACGACTGGGTCAAGGTGAAGCAGGTCAGCTCGATCGACCTGGTGGTCGGTGGCTGGCGGCCCGGGGAGCGTCCGCTCGGCGCGCTGCTGGCCGGCGAGCCGCAGCCGGACGGCTCGCTCCGGTTCCGGGCCCGGGTCGGCGGCGGCCTGGCCGACAAGATGATCCGCGAGCTGTTGTCGCAGCTGGAGCCGCTACGCCGGCAGGAGAACCCGTTCGGTGGCAGCATCCCCCGGGAGGACGCCCGCGGCGCGGTCTGGGTCGAGCCGCGGGTGGTGGTGGAGATCGCGTACGGCAACGAAACCAGTGTCGGCCGGTTGCGGTTTCCGCGGTTCCTGCGGCTGCGTCCGGATCTGAGCGTGGAAGACCTGAGGGGTGGTACGGGTGCCGAAAAGTAGCCGGGTACGGGTCGAGGTGGACGGTCGCGCGCTGGAACTGTCCAATCTGGACAAGCCATTGTATCCGGAGTTCGCGAAGGCCGAGGTGATCGACTACTACACCCGGGTGGCTCCCGTACTGCTGCCGCATCTGGCAGACCGCCCGGTGACCCGGCTGCGCTTCCCGGACGGCGTGAACGGGCAGAAGTTCTTCGAGAAGAACGCCCCGATCCACACCCCGAAGTGGGTACGTACCGTCGAGATCCCCTCGCCCGGCTCGTCGCTCGGACGGGACACCGTCGACTACATCATGGTCGACGAGCTGGCCGCGCTGGTGTGGCTGGCCAACCTGGCCGCGCTGGAGCTGCATACTCCACAGTGGACGGTCGGCGGCCGGTCGGGTAAGGCCGAGCTGTCCGAGCACCGCCCGGACCGGCTGGTCTTCGACCTGGACCCGGGCGCACCGGCCGGCCTGCCGGAGTGCCTCGAGGTGGCGTTGCTGCTGCGGGAACGGCTCACCCAGGATGGGCTGGAGGCGTACCCGAAGACCAGCGGTAAGAAGGGCATGCAGCTGGTCTGCCCGGTCTCCGGGTCGCAGAGCGATGACGAGATCTCCGGGTACGCCCACGAGCTGGCGCGCGCGATCGAGAAGGACCACCCCGGCGAGGTGGTGTCCCGGATGCTGAAGAAGCTGCGCCCCGGCAAGGTGTTCATCGACTGGAGTCAGAACAACGCCGCGAAGACCACGGTGACCCCGTACTCGCTGCGCGCCGAGCAGACCCCGACGGTGTCCACGCCGCTCACGTGGGAGGAGGTCGAGGCCAGCGGCGCCCCGCGTTTCACCGCCGCCGAGGTGCTCGACCGCATCGAGGAGTACGGCGACCTGATGGCCCCGGTCTGCGAGCCGGGCCCCCGCGTACCCGAGTAGTCCCGGTTCGCGGGTATCGGTGGCGGCTGTCCGGATAGCTGACGGTGATGCCAGCGGTCGGTTCGGCTGGGTGTTGCCTGATTCGTACTAGCAGTTTGTGACTTCCCTTGTGGCGCGCCGACGGAGTGCCTTAGCGTTCCGGCACCCCATCGCCGTTGAGTCTCGGCTCACCACCGGGATCGGCGTGGCGGGTACGGGAGGTCCATCGTGTTAACTGCCCACAGGGCCGGGTTGCGTGCTGCCCGGCCGAAGGTTTCCTCCACTGTTCGCAGCCTGACCGCTGCTGTCTCAGCGGCGGTGTTGGCTGCCGGTCTGGTAGCGAGCACGCCGTCCGCGTGGGCGGCAAAGCCGCCGGCGCTCAAGGCGCCTGCCCCGGTCGCCGCGTCTGCCGCGGCGGAGGACGCGCAGTCGCCGTCGGAGGAAGCGACAGCGTCGCGTCGGGCGCGTCAGTACGGGCAGCGGGTGGAGATCGCGGGGAAGACCACCGAGACCGGGCAGGTGTTCGCTGAGCCCGATGGCACGTTCACCGCGGAGTTGTCGGCGGAGCCGGTGCGGGTGCGTCGTGATACCGGTTGGGTGCGGGTGGACACCACGCTGCGTACCCGAGCTGACGGCCTGGTGGCGCCGGTGGCGGCGGCGTCGGACGTGGTGTTTTCCGGTGGCGGCACGGGGCCGCTGGTGCGGATGGGACGCGACGGTAGACAGTTGGCGTTGACGTGGCCGACGCGGTTGCCGCGTCCGGTGCTGACTGGTGATTCGGCGACGTACCGGGATGTGTTGCCGGGTGTGGACCTGGTGGTGACGGCGCAGTCGTTGGGGTTCACGCACGTGCTGGTGGTCAAGACCCGGGATGCGGCGGCCAACCCCGACCTGTCTCGCCTCTCGTACGGGGTCGAGGTGTCCGGTCTGTCGTTGCGGGGTCTGGACGGGCGGCGCTTCGAGGCGGTGGATTCCGCGGGCACGGTGTTGTTCGGGACCGAGGGTGCCCGGATGTGGGACTCGACGCGGGCGTCCGGAGCTGTGGTGTCTGATGTGGACGGTCCTGGGCTGGGTGCGCGGACCGCGGCGGTGGGTGTGGAGACGGGCAGTCGTTCGGTCGCGCTGGTGCCCGATCAGGGGCTGTTGATTGGGGCGGCGACGACGTACCCGGTGTTTGTGGATCCGCCGGTGAAGGAAGTGTGGAAGGCGGCGTGGAACCTGGTCCGCAAGGAGTCGCCGTCGACGAACTACTACAACCAGCAGGGCGCCGACGCGAAGGTCGGTTACGACGGCTGGCAGTACAGCGGTACGTACCGGAGTCTGTTCCGGTTCGACCTGACGCCGGTGCATGGCGCGACGATCCTGGACAACACCCGGTTTTCGATCAAGCTGGATCATTCCGGGTCGTGTGGGGCGACGGCGGCGGATTTGTGGTTGACGAAGTCAGAGGTGCATGAGGCCACTTGGGGTTCGTGGGTGGAGGGGCAGTTCTGGGAGAACCTGGGCCGTGATTACGGCAACGCTAATGAGGCCGGCGGCTGTGGTTCGATCCAGCCCGACATGCAGCTGGTGTACGGCACCGCGCAGCTGCGTTCGGCGGTGCAGCGGGGCGCGAACGGTTCCTGGGGACCGTCGGGTTCGCACTGGATGGGTCTGGGCCTGCGGGCGCCGAGTGAGAGCGACCGCGAGCAGTGGAAGAAATTCATCCCCGGTACGGCGAAGCTGACCATCAACTACAACCACACGCCGAACACCCCGACCAACCTGGCGATCCAGCCGTGCGCCTCGCAGTGCGCCTCCCCGGCCATCACGAGCTCGCTTCGGGCCGAGTTGTCCGCGAAGCTGTCGGACCCAGACCGCACCACCCTGCGGGGCAATTTCGAGGTGTGGAACGCCGCGAAGACGACGAAGGTGGCGTGGACCAACTGGTCGGCAACTGGCGTTCCCAACGACGGGATAGCGAGGTGGCAGCAGAACACATCCCGGGCCGATGGCCAGACATACCACTTCCGGGTACGCGCGTGTGACGACACGACGTGTGGACCGTGGTCGTCCTGGTTCACGTTCACCAGCGATGCGACCAACCCGTCCATGCCGACCGTGTCCTCGGACGTTTACCAGGAAAACCAATGGGGTGGCGGGATCGGTATCACGGGGACCTTCGAGTTTGGGCGGAACGGCGCGACTGACGTGGTGAAGTACCTCTGGTCGCACGGCGCGTCGTACACGCCGCCTACGGAGCCGGCTTTCCCGGATTCTGGAGGAAAGGCGAGCGTGCCGGTGACGCCCACCCGTGAGGGGGATCAGTGGGTGTGGGTGCAGAGCGTGGATGCGTCGGGCAGAGGTTCGGACATCAAGGCGTACGCGTTCAAGGTCAATCCACCAGCCGACCTTGCAGGCTGGTGGAAGTTGGACGAAGCATCGGGAACGACCGCGATCGATAGTTCGGCATCGGGCAATCACGGCACGCTTGGTGATGGTGTGTCGTGGGAGGCGGGCAAGGTAGGCGGCGCCGCGCAGTTCACCGGTGCTGGGTGTATCACCAGCGTGCGGCAGGCGTTGGTCACGGATGGCTCGTCCACCGTGATGGCGTTGGTGCGCCTCAATGACGATGCGCGCGGGCAGGACCGCACGGTGATCAGTCAGGACGGCAGGTATCGCAGCGGGTTTGAGCTCAAGTACAGCCAGAGCGACAACGCATGGGCGGTAGTGATTCCGGCATCGGACTCGTCCGGCACGGTTTCGGAGGCGAAGAAGTTGGGGCCGCCCCCTGTTGACCAGAACAACTGGACTCACCTTGCCGCGGTCTACGACGCGGCCACCCAGACGATCCAGCTCTACGTCGATGGCCAGCCGGTGGATACCCCGATTCCGGCGGTGGGATGGCTCGCCTCGGGGCCGCTGCGGATCGGCGGCGCGGGCAGTACCACAAGCACCACGGTTCGGAACGTGTGGGCGGGAAGCATCGACGACGTGCGCATTCACCCCCGGGCGTGGAGCAAGGAAGAAGTCAATCAGTTCTGGCTCAAGAACTACTCCGGCTAGCAGAACACCCCACGGAGGGTTGCGCGATGAGCGGCACAATGGCGTATCGAAACGGCTGGCGCCGTCACGCTGGTCGGCGGGTTCTGGCCGGGACGCTCGCGGCCGTACTGGCGGCGACCCTGTTCGAGGGGGCGGCGTGGGCTGACCCGTGGGACGGCGGGTGGGAGGCACCGGCACCCCAGCGCACCACGCGCACGCCGGTGAAACCGGCCGCTCCAGCTAGGGCTGCACCCGATCGTTCTGCCGCCAAGGTGGTGCATGCCGCGCCGAAGGTCGCGTGGCCTAAGGCCGCCACAGCTGCAGTGAACCCGCCGGCTGTCGCAGCACGGGCGGATGTCGGTACCTGGGCCGCGGCCGCGGGTATGCCCGTGCGGCTGGCAGCCCGGGACAAGAACGCCCTACCCGGCAGGGTCAAGGTCGAGATTCTCGATCGCAAGTACGCTCTCGCCGCCGGAGTAGACGGGGTGCTGCTGCGTGTGACTGGGGGGAGCGGCAAAGCCGGCCGGGTGGCGGTTGCCGTGGACTACTCGGGTTTCGCCGGAGCGTACGGCGGTGCGTGGGGTTCTCGTTTGCAGCTACTGCGCCTGCCTGTCTGCGCGGCGGCCACACCGGCGAAGGCGGCGTGTCAGGGCAGCACAGTGGTCGGCTCGCGGAACAATTCCGCGACGTCGCTGCTGGTGGCGGATGTGGACACGTCGGAGGAGTCGACGCTGCTCGCGGTCACCGCCGCCGCATCCGGTGACACCGGCACCTACAAGGCGACGTCGCTGTCGCCGTCCGCGGCCTGGGACGTATCGGCGTCTACCGGCGACTTCTCGTGGTCGTATCCGATCCGCACGCCGCCCTCTCCGGGTGGCGCGGCACCCGAGTTCGCGCTCTCGTACTCGTCGGGGTCGGTCGATGGGCGTTCCGCGGCGAGCAACAACCAGGTGTCTTGGATCGGCGAGGGATTTGACCTGGCACCCGGGTCCATTGAGCGCCGCTACAAGCCCTGTGCCGACGACAGAACCTCCGAAGCGGGCGCGCCGCTGCCTAACAACGCCACCCGTCCGACCGGGGACCTGTGTTGGGGCACGTACAACGCCACGCTTTCACTGAACGGCCGCGCCACCGAGCTGGTGCAAGACGACGCCACCGGCAACTGGCGGCTCGCCGACGACGACGGGTCTCGTATCGAGCTGCTCGCGGATCCGAACCGCGGTAACGGCGATGACAACAACGAGTACTGGAAGCTGACCACCGTCGACGGCACCATCTACTACTTCGGCCGTCACAAGCTACCCAACTGGGGCGAGCACACCAGCCATCCGGTGACGCACTCGGTGTGGACGGTGCCGGTGTACGGCAACCATCCGGGCGAACCCTGCTACAACACGTCTTTCGCAAGCTCGTACTGCACGCAGGCGTGGCGGTGGAGCCTGGATCACGTCATTGACCCGCACAACAACACCACCGCCTACTACTACAGTCGCGATCCCGGCTACTACGGCCGCAACAACGACCCGTCGCTGCGGACCTTCTACGTCAAAGCCGGTTTCGTGGACCGGGTCGAGTACGGCATGCGCTTCGGTCAGGAGTACACCAAGCCGGCATCAGCGAAGGTGTCATTCCTCAAGCTCGACCGGTGCCTACCAAACACCACCTGTCTCGACAGCGGCGGCAAGGCGATCGCGTCGTCCTGGCCGGACACGCCATGGGACCAGTACTGCTACGCCGCACCCTGCACCGGCAACCATTCGCCGACGTTCTGGACCCGCTACCGCCTGTCCAAAATCACAACCCATGTGTGGGACGCGGCGGCCACCACCCCCGGTTTCCGGGATGTGGAGAAGTACGTGCTGCGTCACCAGTACCTCGACACCGGCGCGAACGACGCCAAACCGATGTGGCTGAAGGGCATCACCCACACCGGGCTGGTCGGTGGTTCGGTCGCGATGCCTGAGATCACCCTCGACGGTATCTCCATGCCCAACCGGGTCGACGGACCCGACTACGGCTACTCCATGCTGTCCCGCTACCGCATCCAGAACATCAACAACGAAACCGGCGGTCAGACCGTCATCACCTACTCCGGCGCGGACTGCAACCGCGCCACCCGCATGCCCGCATCACCAGACTCGAACACCCTTCGCTGTTACCCGATCTACTGGACTCCACCTGGCCAGACACGCGTGCTCGACTGGAACCACAAATACGTCGCCACCCAGGTCAACGACCGTGACCTGGTCGGCGGGAACCTCACCGCCGTCACCAGCTACGAGTACTACGGCGGTGCCGCATGGCACTACGACTCGGATGAGAACTTCGTACCCGCCAAGGACAAGACCTGGTCGCAATGGCGTGGCTACGGCAAAGTCGTGATCCGCAAAGGCACCCCCGACCGGCTCCAGTCGGTAAGCGAGAACTTCTACCTGCGCGGCATGGACGGCGACAAGCTCGCCAACGGCAGCACCCGCAACGTCACAGTCACCGCCTCCACCGGTGAAGCCATCGAGGACCACCGGGCGTGGTCCGGGTTCCTCCGGGAAGAGATTCTGCACAGTGGCAGCTCCATCGCCTCGAAGACGCTCCACGAGCCCTGGCTGCGTGGTCCGACGGCGAAACGGACCCGTTCCTGGGGCACCTTCGAGGGATGGATCACCCGCACTGCGGCAACCACGACGCGTACGGCGCTGGAAGGCGGCGCGTGGCGCACCACAAAGACCGCAACCGCGTACGACACCCTCGGCATGCCAACCACAGCCGACGATTTCGGCGACACCAGCACCTCAGCCGACGACCGCTGTGCCCGGAACACGTACGCCCGCAACAACACCAGCGGAATGCTCGACAGGGTGTCCCGCGTGGAGACCGTCAAGGTCGCATGCTCGGCCACGCCGGCGCGCCCAACGGAGGTGCTGGCCGACGTCCGGACCTACTACGACGGGTCGACCACCTGGGGAGCCGCTCCAACCCAGGGAGACGTGACCAAGATCGAGACAGTCGACAGCTGGTCTGGCACCACGCCTGTCTACGTGACGACGAGCCAATCCCAGTACGACGCTCTCGGCCGCCTGCTCCAGGACTCCGACGCGCTGAACCGGGTCACCACCACCTCGTACGCCCCTGCGACCGGGCCGGTAACGCACGTCGAAGTCACCAACATCACCGACCCCGAATCACACGTCAACAAGGTCGATCTGGAACCCGCCTGGGGACAACCCACCACCACCATCAACGCGGCCGGCAAGAGCACGAACCTGTCCTATGACCCGCTAGGTCGCGTGATGAAGGTCTGGTTGCCGGGCCGGCTCACGACACAAACGCCGAACCTCGAGTTCGGGTACTCCATCACCAGAACTGCTCCCACGGCGGTGTGGACCAAGACGCTCACTCCCGGCGGCGGCTACCTCACCTCCTACGAGCTGTTCGACGGACTGCTGCGTGAACGGCAGACCCAGACCCAGGCCGCCGGCGGGGGCCGTGTGCTCACCGACGTCCGCCACGACGCGCGAGGGCTGATCGACCACACCAACAACCGGTACTTCGACACCGGTGCGCCGTCCGGCACGCTGGTCACCCCAGCGACGGTGCCGCCGTCACAGACCGACATCGTCTACGACGGCGCCGAGCGGGTCACCGCCGAGATCTTCCTCGAACGCGGCACCGAGAAGTGGCGCACCACCACCAGCTACAGCGGCGACCGCACCCACGTCACCCCACCGATCGGCGACACCGCCACCACCACGATCAGCGACGCCCGCGGGAACATCGTCGAGCTGCGCCAGTACCACGGCCCCACACCGGCTGGCAGCTACGACACCATGCGCTACGGCTACACCCCGCGCGACGAGCTGGCGTCGGTGACCGACAACGCCGGCAACACCTGGCGGTACACCTATGACATGCGGGGCAGGAAGATCAAGTCGGAAGACCCCGACGCCGGCACCACCACGATCGCCTACGACGCCGCCGGTCAGGTGACCTCCACCACCAACGCCCGCAACATCACCCTCGCCTACAGCTACGACAAACTCGGCCGCAAGACCGGCGTCTACCGCGACTCCACCACCGGTACCCGACTCGCCGAGTGGACGTACGACACCCTCGCCAAGGGCTACCCCACCTCATCGACCCGATACGTCGGCAGTGACGCCTACACCACAGCCGTGACCGGCTACGACGAGGCGCTACGGCCCACCGGCGCCAGTGTCACCCTCCCCGCTGCCGAAGGCGCACTCGCCGGCACCTACACCGTCAGCAACACCTACAACGCCGACGGCAGCATCGCCACCACCACCCTGCCCGCCGCGGGAGACCTCGCAGCGGAGAAGCTCTACCACAGCTACGACGACGTCGGTAACCCGACGAAGATCTACAGCGCGCTCAACTTCTACGTCTTCGACGCCTCCTACTCCAGCTACTCCGAACTCAACCAGAGAGTGCTCGGCGACTACGGCGCCCGCACCTGGCTTTCCGACAGCTACAACGAGGCCACCGGGCGACTCACCACCACCACAGCGACACCCGAACTCAAACCCGAAGTAACCCACCTCGACTACAGCTACGACCCCGCCGGCAACGTCACCCGCGTCGCCGACACCGCCACCGGCGGAACAGCCGACACCCAGTGCTTCAGCCATGACCACCTGCGGCGACTCACCGAAGCGTGGACCCCAACGTCCGGCGACTGTGCCGCGGCCCGCACCGCGGCCGCGCTGGGTGGTGCGGCCCCATACTGGGACAGCTACACCTACGACACCACCGGCAACCGCACCACCGAAACCCGCCACGGCACCGCCGGCGACACCACCCGCACCTACACCTACCCCGCACCAGCCACCGGGCAGCCCCACACGCTGCGATCCATAGCCACCAACGGGCCAGACGGAACCCGCACCGACAGCTACAACTACGACCCAGCCGGCAACACCACCAGCCGCCCCGGCGCCAACGGCGCCCAAGCCCTGACCTGGGACACCGAAGGCCACCTCGCGTCCGTCACCGAGAACGGCAAACAGACCAGCTACATCTACGACGCCGACGGCAACCGGCTCATCCGCCGCGACCCCACGGGCACCACCGCCTACCTACCCGGCGGCACCGAACTCCACCTCGACACCACCGGCGCCAAGACCTGCACCCGCTACTACAACCACGCTGGTGCCACCATCGCTGTGCGCAGCGCGAGCAAACTCACCTGGCTCGTCCCCGACCACCACGGCACCGCACAGACCAGCATCGATGCCACCACCCTCGAGGCCACCTACCGGCGGATGACCCCCTTCGGGCAGCCCCGCGGCGGCATCCCCGCCGCTTGGGCCGGGCAACGCGGCTTCGTCGACGGCACCCTCGACCCCTCCACCGGCCTCACCCACCTCGGAGCCCGCGAATACGACCCCGACACCGGCCGGTTCATCTCCGTCGACCCGATCATCGACTACGCCGACCCGCAACAGCTACACGGCTACGCCTACGCCAACAACAACCCCATCACCTGGTCCGACCCCAGCGGCCTGATCCGGGAAGGTGGCACCGACAGCGACGGCAACTCGATCGTCGATCCGGATCCGCCGTCCCCAAGCCAGTGGAGCCCAATATTGGACAACTCCTACGGTGACGCAAAGCGGAAGGACTACGAGGAACTTGGAATGGCCTTGGCGGTCCGCCGCGCCTACCTCGATTACCTCGACAACAGTCCGGAGTGCAAACGCAACCCAGGCGCCTGTGAGGTCGAACGGCGCGCTGTGGATGAGGCCGGCATCTACGACTACGAGGCGACCTACAACTCGATGGTGCGTGTCCAGTGC
Source organism: Micromonosporaceae bacterium (assembly GCA_050701635.1). GTDB lineage: Bacteria > Actinomycetota > Actinomycetes > Mycobacteriales > Micromonosporaceae > WHSM01. Next base: position 21,894 of record JBOGDF010000009.1, read on the forward strand.
GGGTTCACCGACGACCCACACTGCCTGTCCGAGTACGGCTACAAATTCAAGACATGCGTCCTCCACCAGCAGTGCCCCCAACCCCTCACCGCCGCCGACGACCGCGCCACCGAGGTCGGTCTGCTCATTCTCGATCTTGCTTTGCTCAGAGGTGCCGGCACGGCAGTATTCGCGAGCGTAAAGGCGCTAGTAAAGATGATTGCGAGGCGCTTGGCGGCCGCGAGAGGTGCTCCTCGCGTGATCATGGCTCCAAATGGGGTAAAGTTGCCAGGAGTGCCTAAGGGTGCGGCTGGTAGGCCAGTCCAGAGTGGCAAAGGCCTTCTATATGAAATACCTAGAGGTACGCCGGAATTGGATCCGCGGGTAACACACATCCGCGTGATGCAGCCGGTTACAACGGAACCTTATCAGGCTCCAAATGGCTATGTGGTATACATGAATAAGATGGGGCAAACAGTCCATCCGTATACTGGTCAGGTGATTCCGCCCAACCATCCGTTCGCACATATTAGGTTGTGAGAGATGCGCATTGAGGACTTACTGCAAGGACCGTCAGGCCTGCAGCGTCATACCACAAAGCCCCAGATGAATCCGCTAACAGACGAGGACGCACTGCTGGAGGCGCAGTTACTAGAGGTTCGGTTCGATGCACTGCGCTTGACTCTTGCACTCCTGCTAGAGCTTCGCATGGCATTACAGTTACGTGAGGGAAACACTGGCGTCTTGATTACTCGCGGGGTGCAGCGGTGGTCGTGGGAGGCCCACCCGCGCCCGACTGCTAGGACTGCCTGGAATATTGTGGGTTCTACGCCAGCCGTTGACGGTGGGTTATTTGTCCTGAGCTTAGAGATGCTGCCCTACGCAAAACTTGATCTGGTTGCGGAGAGTGCGAGCTTTTTCGAGGGTGATGCATCTGGGCTCGGCGAGACACCACCAGACTACAGTGACGAGGATGCAACGGTACGGGCTGAGTTGGCAGATTGGTCGTCACCTTTCGACCCGGCCAATGCCGCGTTCTTGAACGTGACGTCATCGAACGTCTGAGCTCCCAGGTAAAGGTGCCGACATCTCTGAATGGCGAATTCATTGCTGTCAGTTGAGATCACACCGAGGGTATTTCAACGTGAGTCGAGAGAAGACTCCTCCGCGAGTACCGCTGCCGAGCTGACGGCCGAGCTTGCAGCAGATGAGGACTACGTCCGCAGGATGGCTGCTGAGGAGGAGGATCGCCAGGCCCGGGTTACAGAGTTGCGGCGTGCTGAGCAGCCCATCGTTCGTGATCTGCGGCGCGTCGGATGTGACGTGGAGTCGGTGTGGGATCTGGGCTATGCAAACAAGCCGCACCCGCAGGCCATTCCAGTGCTGTTGAAGCACACCTCCGGCGCGGGGGGTACCCAGACAGGGTGATGGAGTGCCTGGGCAGCAGATTGGCTGTTGTGCCCGGGCTCGTGGACTGGGACGCGCTCCGGGATCTGTACTTGTCCGCGAAGGGCCGCGGCGAGGAGGAGGGGCTGGCTATCGCACTGTCGGAATGGGCGACAGCGCGTGATTTCGACGGATTAGTGGCTCTGCTGGGTGAATCGTCCCGCGGCCATACACGGATCTACTTTCTGAGCGCGATCAAGCGAGTCGGTGGCCACCGGGGGGCGCGAGGTGCTCAAGTCACTTACGTCCGACCCGCTGTTCGGGCGGGAGGCCCGCGCCCTTCTACGGTCGCGAAAGAGATGAGCAGTGACTTGCTCCCGGCATGAGGTTTCGACGCGGACGCGGCAGGCTGGCCCACCATGGGCATGATCACGCAGTACCTTCGGCTAACACCTACCGAGCTTGCTGAGCTCAGGCGGCTGTTGCTCGAGGCGCCGGACGATGCCTTCGAGTTCGCCTCCGAGCTTGCCGAGCGTGATCTGGAAGACGGCGAGTCGACCCCGCGCGCGATCGATACCGACAAGGCGTGGGCCGGCCTGGAATACCTACTTGCGAAGCTGGGTCCGCCGCTGAATGTGATCAGCGGAGGCACGCCGGTGACCGACGAGGAGTGGGATACGACTCACCTCGGCTGCTCACTCCGAACGAGGTGTCGACGGCGGCCCAGTTCCTCGCGGACACTCCATTCAGCCGGATCGCCGAAGGCTACAAACCTTCTGAACTCGTCGCGGCCGACGTGTATCCGAACATCTGGACCGAAGAATGGGCATTGCAGTACCTGGCCGACGTCTACGCCGCCCTGGTCGGCTTCTTCAACGCCGCCGCGGCCGACGGGGACAGCATGCTGATCTGGCTAACGTGACGCGCGCTGACCGCACACGATCCTTGAGCTGATCGCGCCGCCGCGTTCGGCGGGCCACGGTGTGGCGGGCGCCGATCCTGGACGCGGTACTGGTCGGTCAGCAACACCTGTACCTCGCGAGCCAGCGCGCTCATGTCCTCACCGCCGTCCACGCTCACCACTGCGCGCGCCGAGCAGACCCCGACGGTGTCCACGCCGCTCACCTGGGAGGAGGTCGAGGCTAGGACGCGGCTGCGGAAAAACCTCTCAAAAGGCGGGAAATCTCTTCCGGTTTACGGGACTGGACTTGATGTTGGCGGGGTTGAGCGTACGGTGAGGGAAGCGGCGCTCCCGATGCTCGGAGCGCTTGGCGCTCAAGGCGTGGGCGCCACAGATGTGCCGTTGCTTGTCGAGCACGGCAGTCAAGCACGACACCAGTCACCCACCTCGCATCAGCGATGCCAAGGGGGCGACCACCGTGAATCTCTTGCTGGAACGCAAGTCCTCTCCGGTACGACCGGACAAGGCTGTCGACGCACACGCGAAAGTGCTGCTGCTTGTCCGGCTGACCGACCTGCCTCAGGGACACGTGGACCGGGCGCGGATCCGGGAACGTGTGATCGAGCTCTACCTGCCGCTGGCCGAGTATCTGGCCCGGCGGTTCCGCAACCGCGGTGAGGCGTACGACGATCTGTCGCAGGTGGCCGTGATCGGGTTGATCAAGGCTGTCGACGGCTTCGACCCGGAGCGCGGGGTGGAGTTCGCGAGCTACGCGATCCCCACCATCGTCGGTGAGCTGAAACGGCACTTCCGGGACAAGGGTTGGAGCGTACGGGTGCCGCGCCGGCTGCAGGAGCTCAAGCTGCAGATCGCGCGCGCCGCCGGCGACCTGACCCAGGAGCTCAAGCGTTCGCCCACCGTGGCGGACCTCGCCGCGCACCTCGTTGTCTCCGAGGAGGAGGTGCTCTCCGGACTGGATACGGCGAGTGCGTACAGCGCGTTGTCGCTGCACACGCCGGCGGGTGGGACGGACGGTCCGGAGATGCTCGACCTGCTCGGGGCGGAAGATCCCGGGCTGCAGAGCGTGGAGCACCGCGCGACGCTGCGCCCACTGATCAAGCAGCTCCCGGAGCGGGAGCGGCGCATCATCGGGCTGCGGTTCTTCAGCAACCTCACCCAGTCCCAGATCGCCGAACAGATCGGCATCTCGCAGATGCACGTCTCGCGGCTGCTGGCGCGGTCGCTGCGGCAGCTGCGGGAAGGCGTACTCGCCGACGACTAGTTTCCGGCCTCGGCGGCCAGCGTTGACACGGCGGTGACCAGACGGTCTACGTGTACGGCGCTGCTGCCGAGGCCGAGGCTTGCGCGTACCGCGGAGACCGGGGCGCCGGCGGCATCGCCGAGCAGCCGGCGGGTCAGCGGGTGGGCGCAGAACAGTCCGGCGCGTACGCCGATGCCGTACCGCTGGGAAAGGGCTTCGGCGAGCTGGCCGGAGTCGAGCCCCGCCACCGTGAACGCGATGATCCCGACCCGGGGGTGGTCCGGCCCGAAGCTGGTCAGCTCGCGGACTCCGGGGATCGCGGTCAGCCCGGCGCGGAGCTGGGCGAGCAGCCGCTGCTCCGCCTCCGCGAGCCGATCCTGACCGGCGGTGTCGAGGGTACGGCACGCCTCGGCCAGCGCCACCGCGCCGACCACGTTCGGGGTGCCCGCCTCGTGCCGGGCCGGACCGGTGGTCCAGACCAGGTCGCTGGTGGCGTCACCGACGTACGCGCTGGCGCCGCCCCCCGCCAGGTACGGCCGCGCCGCGTCCAGCCAGTCGGCGCGGCCCGCGAGCACGCCGGCGCCGAACGGTGCGTACAGCTTGTGGCCGGACACCGCGACGTAGTCGACCCCGAGGGCGTCGATGTCGACCTTGCGGTGCGGGGCGAGTTGGGCGGCGTCGAGCAGCGTACGGGCACCGTGCCGGCGGGCCACGGTCGAGATCTCGGCCACCGGCCACAGCTCGCCGGTCACGTTGGAGGCGCCGGTCACCGCCAACAAGATAGGAGCGTCGGCTGTGGCATCCGAGCCCCGGCGCAGCTCGGTCAGCGCGGCGTGCACCGACCGTACGGCCTCGCCCGGGCTGTCCGGGATCGGCAGCCGTACCGCGTCCGGCCAGGGCAGCAGGGTGGCGTGGTGTTCGCTGCCGAAGACCACCACCCGGGTGCCGGCGGGCAGCGCGTGGGCGAGCAGGTTGGTGGCGTCGGTGGTGTTGCGGGTGAACACCACTGTGTCGTCGTCGCGGCAGCCCAGGAACTCCTTGACGGTCTCGCGGGACTGCTCGTACCGCCGGGTGGTGCGCTGGGAGAGGATGCCGGCGCCGCGGTGGGCGCTTGCGTACTCCCCGAGGGCTTCGGTCACCGCCGCGGCGGCGCTGGCCAGGCAGGGTGCGCTCGCGGCGTAGTCGAAGTTGGCGTACGGGATCTGCCCGCCGTCGGCGAGCGGCACCACGAGATCGGCGCCGAGCACGGACGGTGTTTCGGCACCGCGTACCAGCGAAAGGTTGGGACGCTGAGTGGGCAGTGCGGTGACAGGGCTACAAGGGGCGACCACGGTGGACGTCATGCCGGAACTCCCGGGGCTCAGGACCCCTGGTGTGTCCCGGGGTCCGCGCTTGCCCGGCACGGTTGTGCCGGACCCGGTCCTCACCCGGGGCACCCCACCGCGGAGCGAGGGTTGCCGGCCAGCAAGCCGGGGCTTGACGCTGGCACTCGTGACCTGGCGACAGTTTAGAACACGGGGGTACGCCGAGACCAGCTGCGTCGGTGTACGACAACCGGCCCCGGCACCGGAACACTAGGCTGGGCCGCATGTCTTCGCTCCCGCCGGAAGGGACTGCGCCGCAGCAGCCCCCACCCCAGCAGCCTGAGCCGTCCGGGCCCTCGCGGTCTGAGCCGTCCGGGCCTCCGCAGTCCGAGCTGGCGCCGCCTGCGCCGCCGCAGTCTGAGGCGCCGTGGTCTGGGCTGTCGCCATCGGAGGAGTCGCCGTCCGGAGCGTCGCAGCCTGAGACATCGCAGGCCGAGGCGTCGCAGGCCGAGCAGGTGCTGCAGCCCGAGCCGCCGACCACCTCGACGATCGGGATGCGCGAGTTCATCGGCGCCGCGATGCCGCCCAAGCAAGGCCGGGACTGGAAGCGGATCGTGCTGATCAGCTCGGTGGTGCTGGTGCTGCTGGTGGGCGCGCTGATCATCGTGTGGCAGGTCGGCAGCAACCTGGGCCCGGGGTTGTTCTTCGCCGCCTCGGCGATCTCGTTGCTGCCGGTGCCGTTCCTGGTGTTCTTCTTCCTCTGGCTGGACCGTTTCGACCCGCCGTCGTCGTGGCGCTACCCGGCGCTGGCGTTCGCCTGGGGCGCGTGCGTGGCGACCGCGCTCTCGTTGATGGTGAACACCTTCGGCTCGTACGTCTTCGCACAGCTGGACTGGCGCGAGACCTGGGTGGCGGTGTTCGTGGCGCCGGTGATCGAGGAGATCACGAAGGCGATGGCGCCGCTTCTGCTGTTCCTGTTCCGCCGGCGCGAGGTGCTCGGGATCCCCGATGCCGTGATGTACGCGGGGCTGTCCGCCGCGGGCTTCGCGATGACCGAGAACGTGCTCTACCTGGGCGGCGTCTACATCTCCGGTGAGCAGCTGCAGGGCGAGTTCGGCGCCGTCCTGGGCGTGGTGAGCCTGGTGGTCGTACGGCTCGGCTTCACCGGCTTCATCCACCCGCTGTTCACGGCGCTGACCGGGATCGGCATCGGGCTCGCTGCGCGTACCGGCAATCTGGCGCTGCGCTTCGTGTTTCCGCTGGCCGGGCTGCTGGGCGCGATGCTGTTCCACGGCGTATGGAACTTCATGGCCACGCAGGCCCAGCGGGATCCCCGCTTCCTGGGGTACGTCTACTTCCTGATCGCGTTGCCGGTGCTGTTCGGGTTCCTGGTGCTGGCCTGCTGGGCGCGTACCGCCCCGGGTCGGGCGATCCGCCGGCTGCTCCCGGAGTACGTACGGGCCGGCTGGCTGAGCCCGCCCGAGCTGGGCTCGCTGGTGACGCTGCGGCGCCGGCTGTGGGCCCGCCGCTGGGCGCAGAAGGTGGCCGGCGCGGACGGGGTGGTCGCGATGCGCGGCTACCAGATCGCGTGCACCAAGTTGGCGCTGCTGCGGGAAGCCCGCGGCAACGGCGTACCGGACTGGGAGCCGGATCCCGAGGCGAAACTGCTCGGCGATCTCGCCAAGCACCGCGAGGTCTTCGGCGGGCGCGATCCGTCGGTGCCCGGGGCATGGTGGGACGGCCGGCGGTACCGCCTGAAGTTCCCGGACGGCAAGGAGCATCAGATCGATCCGCCACGGACCCTGGTGATGCCGGTCCCGGCGCTGGCGCAGTATCCGTGGACGCTGCCGCCCGCGTACGCCGGTCAGCCCGGGTACGGCGGTCGCCCAGGTCCCGGCGGCCCTGGTTACGGCGGTCCCGGTCACGGCGGCCCTGGTTACGGAGGCCCGCCTGGGTACGGAGGCCAGTCGGGTTACGGCGGTGCCGGGCACGGCGGTCCGCCCGGGTACGGCGGGGCGCCTCCGGCGTACCCCCCGAGTGGTCAGTCCGGCGGCTACCCGCAGTCGGGCTACCCACCCGGCGGTTACCGGTAGCGGCCCTTTCTCTCGTCCGGCCAGTACCGGCCGGCGGCGTCAGGCCGGCCTGTGGCGTCGCGGTTGGAGTGATGGCCAAGATCATGGGCACCTTCATGCAGTCATGAATGCATGAAGGTGCCCATGATCTTGGAGCCGCAGGGCTCGTTGGATTAGAGGTAGAGGCCGGTGGCGTCGGGTTCGACGCGGGCCGCGGCCACCGCGTGCACGTCGCGCTCGCGTAGCAGGACGTAGTCCTGGCCGTGCAGCTCCACTTCGGACCGGTCATCGGGGTCGAACAGCACCCGGTCGCCGTTCTTCACCGCGCGTACTAGCGGACCGACCGCCACCGCGACCGCCCACGACAGCCGCTTGCCGACCGCCGCGGTCGCCGGGATCACGATGCCCGCGGCGGAACGGCGCTCGCCCTCGTTCTCGAGGCTGACCAGCAGCCGGTCGTGCAGCAGCCGGATCGGGAGCCCCTGGTCGGTGTCGGACGGCTTGGTCAGCTCGCCGGATGTGGGCAGGGAGGCGGAGTTCTTGCGGGTCACGCCGACACGCTACTTCAAGTTCGGCGGGTGACCGAAGGGGCTACGGTGATCACGTGAGTCGGTGGGAGCAGATGAGCGGCCGGATCCGGGACGCCTGGCGGGCCGTACGGCGTCTGGAGGATCGTGGCTCCGAGGAGTGGATCGAGCCGGCCCGAGCCGCGCCCGCGCCGGATCCGGTGATCGAGGAGCAGCTGCCGACAGCGGTCGTGCCCGACGACCATCCGCTGGTGCCGTTGTCGCGGCACGACGACGCGTTGGTGTCGCGGGGGATACGGATCGCCGCTGCCTGGTCGTGGCGCCTGCTGGTGATCGCGGTCGCGGCCGGCGCGCTGCTGTGGCTGCTGGCGTACATCCGGCTGATCGTGGTGCCGTTGGTGATCGCACTGCTGCTCTCGGCGCTGCTGGAGCCGGCGGCGGCGTGGCTGCGCCGGGTCGGGGTGCCGCGGTCGCTGGCCGCCGCGATCGTGTTGATCGGCGGGCTGGGTGCCGTGGTGGGGATCCTGACCGCGGTGATCAACGCGTTCATCGACGGTGTCCCCGAGCTGTACGGCAACGTGCAGGAAGGCATCGTTCAGATCGAGTCGTGGCTGCGTACCGGCCCGCTGCAGCTGTCCGAACGGCAGCTCGACCAGGCGTTCGCCAGCGCCCGGGAGTGGCTGGACGAAAACCGTAAGGCGTTCACCGCCGGCGCCGTCGACACCGCCACCGAGACCGCCACCACGGTGGGTCACGTCCTCGCGGGGATCTTCCTCGTGCTGTTCACGTCGTTCTTCTTCATGCGGGACGGACGGAACATCTGGCAGAGCATCAGCTCGATGTTCCCGAGCAACGCCCAGGCCGACGTGTACGGCGCCGGCAACGCGGCGTGGCGTTCACTCACCTCGTACGTACGGGCCACCGTGGTGGTCGCGGCCATCGACGCGGTCGGCATCGGGCTCGGGGCGGCGATCCTCGGGCTGCCGTTGGCGTTCCCGATCGGCGCGCTGGTGTTCCTGGCGTCGTTCGTACCGATCGTCGGCGCCACGGTGTCCGGCATCGTGGCGGTGCTGGTGGCGCTGGTGGTCAAGGGCCCGTTCGTGGCGTTGGTGATGCTGTTGATCGTGATCGGGGTGCAGCAGGTGGAGGGCCACGTACTGCAGCCGCTGCTGCTGGGCAGGGCGGTCGCGTTGCACCCGGTGGCGGTAATCATCGCGATCGGCGCCGGCGTCGTGGTCGCGGGGATCGTGGGGGCGCTGATCGCCGTACCGACGGTGGCGGTGCTGAACACGGCGTTCCGCTACCTGCGCGGTCAACGACCCCTCGAGACGGAGGTACGCCCCGGCTGACTCGCTGGCGCCTCGACGCTCAGCGGCCGCTTTCCGGTGTGCCGCCGGCGGCGATGTAGAGGGCGTAACCGGCGACGGCGAGCGCGATCAGCACGAACAGCACTGCGGGGCGGGTCATGGCCCAGGCCACGGCCCGGAACGTGGGCACCGAGGCCTTGGTGACGCGGTAGTCGTTCCAGGCGCGGTGGGCCCTCTGGAACCGGCGGCCGGTGAGCCAGCCGAGGGCCAGCCCACCCAGCACTGCCATGGCGATGAACGAGGTCACGGCGGGGTCTCCTGGTGCATGGGGTGAGGCCTACAAAATCACAAACCCCCTGCTGAGCACCAGAGTCACGGTCGATGTCCATCTATGACTCAGCGTCACCGATAAGCGGGCTGTGCGGTCGCATGGAGTCAGGACTGGTTGGGCGACGGTCGGGCGTCCGTCTCGGCTATGAGCGCCTCCAGGGCGTGGTCGCGGATCTGCTCGGCCTGTACCGGTGTGATACGCACCGTGGAGTCTGGTCCTACGTACGTCTTCACGGCAACCTGGATCCTGGTCCGTCGGGTGGTGTAGAAGCCCTGAGCGGTTATGGAGTCGCCCGTGGTGCTGTCGTATGAGACGACACAGACATCCCGGCGGCCGAGTCGGACCGTTTTTGGCTCCGCCGCCTCGGCGACATACAGCTGGCACTCGGAGGCGCCCGGTCCGTTGCGTTCTAAGCCGCGTTCAACACCTTCCTGCAGTGTCCCGGTGAGTTCGGAGAAGCTGATCCACAGGGTGAGCTCCGTGGTTGGCAGTGCTTCGCCGCGACGGGCGTGCACCCGGCACTCGTGATCTCGTGCCGGCTCTTCAGCATCCTCAAGCTCCGCTTCTGGCAGCTTGCCGAGCAGCTGGCGCACCGCGGCGGCGACCCGAACGCAGAACAGCTGCGCTTCGGTGCGGGCGATCGGCGCGCCATCGAATCGGGGATCTGATTTGAACAAATGCGCGCCGTTGCTGGGCGATCGGCTCGGCGCGCCTTCACAGGCGGTCGTCGACATGGCGAGCAGCAGCATGATGAGCCAATGCGCGACTGCCCGAGCCCGCGAGCCTGGTGGGCGCATGAGGCTCACTCCCATCCCTTGTCGAGGGCCTCGTCGGTCAGCCCAGGATCCACCTTCCGAACCGCCTCATTCCCTTCGATGGGTAGGTATTCGACGCGGCCGTCAGGCCCGCTGCCGTACTTGCCGGGATCCAGCGCGCCGAGCGACTTGGACAGGTCGTCGATGTCCTGACCGAAGACCTTGCCGTCGCTCGCACCGTCTCGGCGCACCTGGGCGAGCCTCCGCGCTTGCTCCTCGTTCGCTTTGAGAAACCCGATGATCATGCCTATGGCACCCCCGAGCACCGCGCCAGCCGCCGTCCCCTTCGCGCCTCCGAACTCGCCGTAGCCGGCGCCTTCCAGCGCACCGCCAGCGGCGCTCTCTGCGATGACCTCGTCGGCTCCCTCGCCGGAATGAGCGAGTCCGCTGATGTAACGCTCGCGCAACCCCGCCAGGTGAACCTCGATGGCGTCGGCACACTTGGTCTGGAACTCGGCCATCCGGTCAGCCAGGGCACCCATGTCGTCGACCAGGGCGTCCAGGTGACCGCGTAAGCCCGTGTTGTTTGTTGTACCTACATGACTGCGTAACCTGTCCCACCGACCACAGAACGCCTCGGCCCCCTCACCCTTCCATTCGTCGAGGACCGTAATGGCGTTCGCGGCAGACGCGGTCTCGTAGCCCGTGTCGAGGGATTCGAGTTGGTGTCTCTTCGTGTCGAGTAGGGCGGGATCCATGCGGAGGACCCAGTTGATGATGCGGGCGGGTGTGGCGGCGCGGCTGTCGGCGCCGCCGTACTTGCGCATCAGGTATTCGGCGGTGGCGATATCCGCTTCATACGTCATCGCGGTCTGGCGCAGGATCTCGCGTGGTGTGCTCATGGAATCTGCCCCGTCAGATCAGCGGTCGCCGTACTTTGCGTACGGGTTGCCATATCCGTCGTACTTGTCTTTGATGTGCAGCGCGTTCTCTACGTCAACATGGGCGTACATGCGGGCAGCTCGGATCAGCTTCGTCATCAGATACGCGAGTTCGGCGCGAACGACCTGGACCTCCGCCAGCCGATTGTCGACCGCGGTGTCCCACGCCTTCTTCAGCGGTGCCGCCCAGGGCGCACTGTCGCCGGCGGCCCCGAGATCCTCGCCGTCGGTGTTGTACCCGCAGACGTCCTCGCCGCTGCGCTTGCCGCCAGCGGCGTAGAAGTCGTCCCACTGGTCGCGCTGCTCCTCCGGGTACGAGGAGTTGCCGCCGACCGCGCTGAAATTGCCAGCGAGGTCGGCCCAGCCCGAACGTTCCCCTCCGGTGTCGTGCTCTGGATCGAGATCGAGCCCGGTCGCTTTCTCGTATTCCGTAACCGACATCGGGGTGTACGTGAAGGTCAGCGAGTCCCAGTGTGGGCCGGCCGTCGAGCCGACACCGCCGTAGGCTCGGCCGCTTGCCTTGAAATCCTGGTGTCGTGGCGGCGTCCAGCCGGCGAGCAGGTCAAAGGAGTTGTTGCAGGTGCGCGCCATCCGGATCAGCGCATCTGTCTGCACTTTCGTAACCATGTCATTCCCCCGTCTCCGCGACACCGAATTCAGCGTCGATGAGCTGCCACTGGGCACCTGTGACGCGCTTCTTGGCGTGTTGCAGCGCATCGATGATCAGCGCAGCGAGCTGTCTTTCGTCGTACCCCTGGTACTTGTTTGCGTCGATCCGGATGTCCCGGATCAGGCGGTCGTTTCCGACCACGACCTCGACTCCGCCGTCCGACGACTGGACGGCAACCGTCAGGCTGCGTGCCTTCTGGTTGGCACGCGCCAGGGTGTGATGCATGCGCTCGAACGTGGCGCGGTTGGATGCGACCCACTCTTCGACAGGATCGATCATGAACGCCCCCGCTCCGGGATCTGACGGCGTGTCAACTCGGTGACGGCGTCGCGCATGACGCCTTCGGCCAGCTTGATGGTGCGTACGATCAGCGCAGCCATCTCGCGGTGGTCGTGTCGCTTGTGAGCCCCGTCGGCGATGATCAGCTCCCGGAGCCCGCCGTTCGCGTCGAGCCAAACGACGACGTCACCGCATGGTGAGGCGATCTTGAATTCGAACTCGGCGAGCTGCCTGCTTGTCCGACTCAGCCCGCTGCCGGCGATGTCTGGGTCGATGGTGATCCCGGCGCCCTCCAGTTCGCCGATGAGGCGAGCCAGAGCTGCCTTGGTGCTCATCAGATTGTCGTTCCCTTCAGCGGGGCGGCCAGGTCGGCGCTCATGTAACAGATCGAACCCGTTGAATTCGGTGCCTGGTGTGTGCGGTCAGCCAGGTGGTGAGGGTCCGCCGACCCGGTGGCCCGGACTGGGTGGGTATGCCGCACCGGTGGGCGTACGGCGGCGCCTGACCAGGAGTATCCCGAGGACGACCATGACGATGATGACGGCGGCCGCTACCCCACCCAGGACCGGTAGCAGCCAGCTTCGGTCGCCCGTTGCGTCAACGTCGGGGCTGGCGACTGTGGAGGTCACCGACGGGCTGGAGTTCTTGACGAGCGGGTTGTAGTCGATGTCGGGGATGTCGGCGGTGAGCGCCTTGAGGGGGTTGACGACGCCGAAGCCGTACTGGGGGTCGCGGCCGGGTGGCCCTTTGTCGTCGGCGGTTTTGATGAGGCGGTTGATCACGCCGTTGGCGGACAGGTCGGGGTACTTCGCGCGGATTAACGCTGCCGTCGCTGACACCAACGCGGTCGCGTCGCTGGTGCCGGTGCTGGTGTTGTAAGTGCCGCGTTTTCGAGGTTGTCCCGGTCTTCGTGGAACTTGAGGTGGCGGTCCCCCACCTGAGTCCTGCCTGGTGGTAGGTCTCGGGTGACCCGCCAAGGAACACCCGAAGGAAGGGGACCGCTC
>JBOGDF010000010.1:0-34587 GCA_050701635.1 Micromonosporaceae bacterium
GAAGCCACGCCGAGCGGACCCACCAGCGCAAACAGGGTGGTCCCACTACCGGCAATCAGGTGGTCCCATGCTCATGGCAAACCGGGGCGGAAACCGGTCCCATGATCGTGGCAGGCGACAGGGCCCGACAATTTCACGAAAGGGCAATGCAACTGAACATAGACGTGCTCGAGCCGCCGGCCGCCCCCGCCGTAGCGCTACGCGCCGCACTTGAGCACCACGAGGTAGTCGACATCGACATGGCCGGCGACTTCGCAGGTGCACTGGCTCGTTGGGTGGAGGCGGCGACGGGTGCCCTCGATGCGGCACATCCCACCGCCGCGTCAGAGCGCGAACGGCTTCTGGTTGAGGTCGGTGAACTCGTCGGCCAGGCACGGACGTGGCGACAACAGCAGGCAGAAGCTCACAAGGCACGCAATGCGTTCCTACTGGCGAATAGTGTCTTCCAAGCGTATCAAGCACATCTGTACGCCTATTTCAAGGAAGTTCTCGACAAGATCTCGACCCGCACGGCCGCAATCTACACAAAGCTTCACCCAGGTGAAGCGCTCACCGACGTTGTCATTGAGCCATGGGGTGAGAAGGGTGTCGAGTTGGCGATCTCCTTCCATGGCCTCCGGCAAAAGCCGCCGCACGGCGTCCTGAGCGAGTCCCACCTCAATTCCCTTGCCGTAGCGCTATTTCTGGCGATGGCCGAGACCTTCAACGAACACTTGGACGTCCTAATTCTCGAGGACGTCGTGAACAGTTTTGACGTCGAGCATCGAGCTCAGCTCGCTGAGTTACTGGCAGCTGAGTTCTGTCACCGCCAGGTCATCGTGCTGACCCACGATCGACTCTTCTTTGAGCGGCTGATCAAATTGGCTCCCGGCTGGACAAAGATCCGGTTCACCTCATGGAGTTTCAACAGCGGTCCGCGGACAACCGAATATCGGACCGGCGAGCGGTTGCACGCTGCGATCGCAGCGCTCGATGCAGGCCAACGTGAGGACGCCTCCATGAAAGGCCGCAAGGCATTGGAAGATCTGCTCCAAGAGGTCGCTGAGGCGCTTCAAGCTCCCCTTCCGTTTCGTCGAGGTGTCAAGAACGATCATCGCGAGATTGGCGAGGTCATGACCGGAGTCCGTAGCCACCTGAAGAAACTCTCCCGGCCGACCTACGACCAACTCCGGAAGCTGCTGGACCACCTGGAGGCCGATGTCGCGGCAGCCCTAAACACCGACACCCACTCTAGTCAGTCAGATCCCTCAATTGCCGAGGTTCGCTCTGCTCTCGACCGAGTACGCGAACTCGACGCGGCCTGGACATGTCCTGAGCAGAATTGTGGGACCCGGGTCTGGTTTCAAGGCTCGCCTCAGGCGTCCCGTTGTAGGTGCGGCCAGACCGCCTTTCCGCCCCGTCCGGGCTGATCTGGTACCGGCCTGAGCCCAGGCTCAGGCCGCCGCTGAGGGGCCTTGGTTGGTACGGGTGCGGACGACGTCGGCCACGTGGGCGACCGCTTCGGCCACCGGAACGCCGTTGCGCTGGGAGCCGTCGCGGTAGCGGAACGACACGGTGCCGGCTTCGACGTCCTGGTCGCCGGCGATCACCATGAACGGGATCTTCTGCTGCTGCGCGTTGCGGATCTTCTTCTGCATCCGGTCGTCGGAGGCGTCCACCTCGACCCGGATCCCCTCGGCGTGCAGCCCGTCCGCGAACCCGCGCAGGTAGTCGGCGTGGTCGTCGCGGATCGGGATACCGACCACCTGCACCGGCGCCAGCCACGCGGGAAACGCGCCGGCGTAGTGCTCCAGCAGGATCCCGAAGAACCGCTCCTCCGAGCCGAACAGCGCCCGGTGGATCATGTACGGGCGCTGCCGCGAGCCGTCCGCGGCCTGGTACTCCAGGTCGAACCGCTGTGGCAGCTGCAGGTCGACCTGCAGGGTCGAGAGCTGCCACTTGCGGCCGATCGCGTCTTTGACGTGTACGTCGATCTTCGGCGCGTAGAACGCGGCTTCGCCCGGGGCCTCCCGGTACTCCATACCCGCCTCGTCGAGGGCGTGCCGCAACGCCGCCTCCGCCTCGGCCCACTCCGCAGGCTCTCCCACGAACTTGTCCGACTCGTCGCGGGTGGACAGATCAGCGGTGAACTCGGTGAGGCCGTAGTCCCGGAGCAGGTCGATGACGAACTGCAGCAGGCGCGCCAGCTCGTGCGGCAGCTGCTCCGGGGTGCAGTAGATGTGCGAGTCGTCCTGGGTGAAGCCCCGGGCGCGGGTCAGACCGTGCACCACACCCGACTTCTCGAACCGGTACACGGTGCCGAACTCGAAGAGCCGCAGCGGCAACTCGCGGTACGACCGGCCGCGCGAGCGGTAGATCAGGTTGTGCATCGGACAGTTCATCGGCTTCGGGTAGTAGTCCGCGCCCTCCATCTGCATCGGCGGGTACATGCCCTCGGCGTACCACTGCAGGTGCCCGGAGGTCTCGAACAGCGAGCTCTTGGTCAGGTGCGGGGTGTAGACGAACTCGTACCCCGCCTGCTCGTGCCGCTGCCGGGAGTACTCCTCCATCACCCGCCGCACGACACCGCCCTTCGGGTGCCACACCGCGAGCCCCGAGCCGATCTCGTCGGGGAAGCTGAACAGATCCAGGTCGGCGCCGAGCTTGCGGTGGTCGCGCTTGGCCGCCTCTTCCAGCAGCCGCAGGTGCTCCTTGAGCGCGTCCCTGGTCGGCCAGGCGGTGCCGTACACCCGCTGCAGTTGGGGGTTCTTCTCACTCCCCCGCCAGTACGCCGCCGCGCTGCGCATCAGCTTGAATGCGCTGATCAGCCGGGTGGTCGGCAGGTGCGGGCCGCGGCACAGGTCCGACCAGCAGCGCTTGCCGGACTCGGCGTCGAGGTTGTCGTAGACGGACAGCTCGCCGCCGCCGACCTCCATCACCTCGTCGGTGTCGACGCCCTCGCCCTTGACGTCGACCAGCTCCAGCTTGTACGGCTCGGCCGCCAGCTCCGCCTTCGCCTCGTCGAGCGAGTCGTACACCCGGCGGGAGAACTTCTGGCCGGACTTGACGATCTCGCGCATCCGCTTCTCGAGCTTGTCGAGATCCTCCGGGTGGAACGGCTTCGGCACGTCGAAGTCGTAGTAGAAGCCGTCCCGGATCGGCGGCCCGATGCCGAGCTTCGCCTCCGGGTAGAGGTCCTGCACCGCCTGCGCCAGCACGTGCGCGGTGGAGTGGCGCAGCACGTTCAGCCCGTCGGGGCTGTCCATCGGGACCGGCTCCACCTCGGTGTCGGCGTCCGGGGCCCAGGACAGGTCGCGGAGCTGGCCGGACGGGTCGCGTACCACCACGATCGCCTTCGGGCCGTGGCTGGGCAGGCCGGCCGCGGCGACGGCGTCCGCGGCCGTCGTACCGGCGCCGACCACGACGGGGGCGGTCAGGACGGCGGCACGGTCTGCGGACACGGTCTTCTCCTCGGGTGGGGTCGATCTGGGTAGCCGGGCGGCAACCCACAGATGCTATCGGCTGCCACACCGGGCGTTGTCCTCGCCACGGTACGACTCGCTCCGCGCGCGGGCGTACCGAGTTTCCCCGGGATCACCGCTTCCAGAACGCGGCGCGCTTCGGTGGGGCCGGCTTCGGCGGTACGGGCACGGTGGCGTTGCCGCTGAACTGCTCGAGCACGGTCACGGCGAGCTGCCATAGGCGTACCAGCTCGTCGTCGCCGGCCGGCGGTGGCGCGTCGCAGACCGCGAGCTCCTCGGCGAGCCGGCGCAGCGGGTCCCGCTCGGCGATGCCGAGCTTTTCGAGGTGGCGTACCAGGGCGTCCAACCGGCTGGCGAGATCGGCCAGCGCGGTCCAGCGCTCCGCCTTGCCGGCGGAGGCCAGCGTGGCCAGCCGCCGCAGCTCCCGCGCCGCCTGCTGCCGGGCCTCGTCCAGCGGATCGGTCGGGGTTGCCCGGCCCACCGCCGGTTTCGACGCGCCGAGCCCGATCGCGGCCGGCGCAAAACCAGTGACCGCGGCGGTACGCATCCGCGCCCCGCTCGCCGCCCCCGCCGCCATCGGCGTCGCCGCGGACATCAGCTGCCACCCGGCGGGCAGCTCCACCGGCTGCACCACCTTGTGCAGCACGCCGCCGTCGGTGGCCACCCGGCTGTCCACCGCCACGTACGCGGTGAACCGGCACAGCACGCCGTACCGCAGGGACAGGTCGACGATCGTCCGTTCCAGGGCTTCCCGGTGCTTGTCGGAGCCGGTGCCGACGACGTACCGGTCCTCGAGGTCCCGCAACCGGCCCCGCGCCCACACCTTCGCCAGCGCCGGGTTGGCGGCGGTGACGGGGGCCAGCTCGGCGCGCCACGGCTCCCCGTCGGGGCGGGTGCCGGTGACGGTGACCGTGCCGGTGCGGCCGGCGTACCGACCCATGATCCGCAGCGGTACGCCGTCGAACAGGTCCGGCAGCCGGGCCGGCGCCAGCGAGTCGGGGTCGATGCCGTCGCCGGTCAGCCGTACGCCGGTGACCAGCGGCGTCGCGATCCGCCGGTGGATCCGGTCCATCGCGTCGTCGAGCCGGTCTTCGCTCTCCACCAGCTCGCACCGGCCGCCGCCGGCCGCCGCCAGCCGTCCCAGGAAGCCGGCGTTCACCGCCTGGTCGATGCCGACGGTGTGTACGCGTACCGCCCCCAGCGCCGGCGCCAGCTCGCGCAGGATCTGGTCCTCGTTGCCGACCTGCCCGTCGGTGACCAGCACCAGGACGCCGTCCCGCTCCGGGTCGGTGAGTAGCGCCAGTCCGTCCCGGAGCGGCGAGAGCATCTCCGTACCGCCGCGGGCCTGCAGCCCGGCGAGGAACTCCACCGCGCGGAACCGGTGCCGGTCGGTCGCCGCGACCAGCCCGTCGCCCAGCTCGGGCGGCCGCTCCGAGACGTTGTCGAAGGCGAGTACGCCGAACCGGTCCTGGCCGGTCAGCGAATCGACGATGCGCGCTGCGGCGCGCCGGGCCGCCACCATCTTCCAGCCGCCCATGCTGCCGGAGCGGTCCAGCACCAGCACCACGTCGCGCGGCCGCGCGGTCGCGGCGACCGGCGGCGGCAGCAGGGTGAGCTGGAACGTTCCCTGCTCGGGCTGGTCGGCGTCGGGCGCGACGGACAGCGCCGGGGCGACCTCGTCCGCCTCAGCCCGCAGAGTCCAGCGCAGTACGAAGTCCCGGTTGGGCCGCTCCCCCGGCGTCACCACGATCCGGGTCACGCCGCCGGTCTCGGTGACGTCGACCTGGTGCAGGCTCGACGCCACGCCGGTAACCGGCAGTCCGGCCGGGTCCAGGCTGACGGCGATGCCGAGGCGTACCGGGTTGGGGAAGCCGGGCAGCAGCACCGGCGGGGTGATCCGGGAAGCGTCGGGGACCGCGTCGGTGTCGGGCACGGTGCCGTCCCCGACGGAGCCTTCGATCGGCGTACCGGGGATGTAGCGCGGGGCCACCACCAGCGGGAACCGGTACGTGGCGGCGCCGTCCTCGTACGGGAGCGCACCGGCCAGGGTGAGCCGTACGGTGACGCGCTCGCCGGGCAGGATGTTGCCGACCCGCATCGTGAACACGTCGGGCCGCTCCTCCTCGGCGATCGACGCCCGCCGGCCCTGCTGGATCGCCTCGTCGTACTCCTCGCGCGCCTGCTGCCGCTCCTTGAGTACGCCCTCGATGACCCGCCCGTCGGCCTCCATCCGCATCGCGGTGACGGCGGCCCGGTCCGGCAGCGGGAAGATGTACGTCGCCTCCAGCGGCTCGTCGTACGGGTTGACGAAGCCCTGGGTCAGCTCGGTCTCGGCGACCAGCCCGGTGATCCGGGCGGTGACGTCCAGCTCGTCCAGCGGCAGGTTGCCGCGTTCGGTGGCGAGCGCGCCCACCCCGGAACGCTCGTCCGGCGGCGCCAGCCCGGCCAGCTCGTCGGCGGTCATCGGCTGCACTCGGATCATGGTGTCTCCCCCTCGGGTACGGCCGCGGTACGGCCCGCCAGCTGGTCGAGCAGCGGCTGCGCGGACGCGCGTACCGCCGGAAGGTCTTCTGGGTCTGGTGGCGTGTCCAGCAGCAGGCTGACGCCCTCGGCCAACTCGACCGTGTAGCGCACCCGCACCCCGTCACGCGTCACTGCCCGCCCGGCGGCCGCTGCATGGCCGGCAGGCGTCGCCGCCGTGCCCGCGTGCAGCGCTGTCGTGGCGGCGGCTGGCGTCGCGGGCGTGCTGGCCGGCGCGGTGCGCCAGAACCGTCGTGCCGGCGTGGCCGGCGCGGGCTGAGGCGCGCCGGCGAGCTGCTCGCCGGAGATCCCGGTGATCCGGCGCAGGGTCGCGTCGGTGGCGCCGGCCAGCTCGGCCTGGATCGCGGCGAGCGGCTTGCCCGCCGCCTGCAGCCGCTTGATCGCGACCAGCTGCAGCAGGTGGCGACGGCCATACCGCCCGGTACGGCCGCGCAGCGCGGGCCGGTCGAGCAGCCCGATCGTGGTGTACCACCGGATCGCGCGCCTGTCCGGCAGCTCGCGCACCCGCCGGCTGGTCTGACCGGCGCGGCCGTCGCCGAGCTGGGTGGCCACGTGCGCCACCAGCTCGTCCAGGGTCCAACCGGTCTCCGTCATGCCGCCAATACTGTCACTGTCATATGACAGTGTCAACATAGAGCGTCGAGCCGCGGCATAGAATTCGCGCACCCCGCCGGACGGACAACCGAGGAGTACGCGATTGCGGCGCGAGTGGATCAGGCAGCTGCTGCGTGCGGCGAACTCCCAGGGCAGCGGCCGCGACCGGCTGGCCCGCCTCCTCGACGAACTCTCCGACCAGCAGCTCGACCAGCTGGAACGCGGCATGTGGCGCAAGCTGCTGCTCGGTGGACTCGCCCGCGGCCTGCCCACCCGGTTCAGCGCCCGGCGCGCCGGTGACCTGCAGGCCCGGATCGAAGCCCGGTTCCCGCACCCGGACGGCCTGGATCCGGACCGCTTCGAGATCCAGATCGCCGACGGCCGGTGTCTGGTACGCCGCGGCGCCGCCGCCGACCCGGACATGACCTGCACGATCACGATCGCCGACCTGCTGCGCCTCAGCCGCGGCAGCACCAACCTGATGATTCTGTGGGTACGCGGTGACCTGAAGCTAGACGGCGACCCGTACCTGATGTGGAAGCTGCCGGACCTGTTCGCCGGCCCCGACGCCCCGCGCTAACGCCGCTCGGACGCGCCGCGGATAGCGCAGCTTCGGCAGCACCTGGTCGGCGTGGAACCGGAAGAAGCCGTCCTGCTCGTGGCAGCGAGCGAACCACGTACCCACAAGAAGGGAGGAAAGGAGAGGAGGAAACGGCGAGAAGAAGCGCAACGACGCGAGAGCGAAAACGAGAGAGGGCCGCACGCGGGGGGCTCGGGGGGTCGTCCCCGACAACATGACGAGCGACCAGGTGCGCGCTTTCCGCGCACAGGAATAGCCCGAGCTCGTGGACCTACTCCGCGCCTACTCGAAACGCTCCGACCTAGCTGACGACCTCGCCGTAGTGCTGGCCAAGCTGGCGTCGGCCGGAAGCGATCATGTGCCGTTCGCGCCGAGCGTGCGCTCGGTCAACGCTGCCGCATCGCGATCGGCGTCCCCCGCTGCCCGGCTCGGGGCTGACGGTGCACTGGGACTGGCCGCTGCTTACGACGCTGGCACGACGCGCTCGGAGCTGGCCGCCCGGTACGGCATCAGCGTCAGCACGGTGGCGCGGTTGCTGCGGGAGCACCGGCAGAACTCGTAACTGGGCGGCTACGCTCAAGCCTGTGACTGTAGCTTCCTTCGTCATCGCCGTGCTGGCCTTCTTGGTGAGCGGCGTTTCGCTCGGTTGGAACATTGTCAGCTTCTTGCTGCAAGGGCAGCGGGCCGAACTGAGCGTGACTCCTATGCGGCTGCTCAACCCGATGATGGGCAGCGAGATGGAGCCGGTCGTTCAGATCACTGTTAGAGCGACCGGCCGACAACCAATCGAGGTAACAGGCTGGAGCTTGACCTTTCCGGACAACGCGCATCTGCACTCGGTCCTGATTGAGACGCAATACGGCAATCTCAGCTCAGTTCACCTAGGCGACAAGATTCCGAAAGTGATTCAACCAGGAAGCAGTGGTTCTTTTCATCTGCCGCAGGTTGCTATCGAGAAGGCCGCAGAGGTTCACAAGCTAGACCCGCGTAAGGGGCACATCCAGGTATACTTCGCCGCCCGGAAGCAACTTCGCGATAAGAAGAGTATTGCCGAACGGCTAGCGCCACGCGGGAAGACGGTTACCGCACCTAAAGAGAGCAAAGCTGGCTAGCCACGCGATGCCACTAAGTGGACTTGAAGATCAGTCGCCTCGCCGTTTCGCCATCTCACCAAGCACCGGTATCGCCGCAACCTGCCCCCGACTCAAGTTCTCCCACACCAAACCAGTTGGCCGGTAGCGGTTGTGGCAGGCAATCACTGCCTGTGGCGTCACGATGTAGTCCACCGTAAAGTCATGCCGGTCGTGCGGCAAGTCGTCGTCAACGACTTGCAGGCTATGCACCGTGGTCACAATCGTTGTTCGCTCCGAGATCAAGCTAGCTTCAGCCAGTAGCGCCAATTCAATATCCGAGTAGCCAGCACCCTTGCCAATACGCACACCCTGCCGGTTGACGGCCACCGTTCCACAGACAACAAGATCAATTGGCTGCATGTCAGCCAGGTCAACGGTTGGGGCGTAGGCACTGGCGTTGCCGCTGGCGACGGCCTGCTCTGGCGGCACGGTCAGTGCATCGGGTGAGAAGTAGTAGAACGGTTGCGCTTTGGCCAACTTGGGCACGGCCATGTAGAGCTGCTTGCCCTCACGGAGTGCTAACGCTCGCACCGGCAATTGTGCGTGGTCAGGGTTGGTGTTGACAGTGCGGGCGGCTTGCCACTCCGGGAGTTCAGTTAACTTGGCAGCAGCTTGGTCACTGCCAAGGAAATCCGGAATACGACCGTGCGCCCGACCAAGCGGCGAGGCTCCAGCCGCTTCGAGTTGACGCCACACCCGCTCGCGAATTGCTTGCTTGGCAGCTTGGGATTGACCTAAGTGAGATTCCCGGCTCATGGCTCAGCTCACAGCCATCAGGGAGAGCAGCCGGTCAGTCACGTCTTGCACGGCTGGCTCAGCTCGCCAGGGATACAGCTCCCGGCCAGCACCAAAGGCGATGGTCAGGCCAGCGGCACCCCGGCTCTGTTCTAAGATGTCAATGGCATTGTGGAGTGTGGCCGTGGCTTCATCGAGTTTGCGTTGCCGAATAAAACTCAGTGCCAGATTGCCCAGCACTAGCGAGCGGCTTTTCTGCCGGTCGCCAAGCTGGGCTACCGTGGCTTGCAGGATTGGTTCAGCTCGTTCCGGGCTGCCAAGGAACAAGTAACACGAACCGCTGAGACGGCCAAACTGACTGGACGAGAACAACTCAGCACCGGGATCGTCTGCTGAAAAATTGTTGAAATGCTGCTCAGCTTGGGCCAGAGCCTTCTCGCACAACCGGTACTCACTGGTCATGGCGTGAGCTTCACCAACATGCAGCCAGGCCAATCCAGCCAGGGCGTGACTGGTGCCGTCTGCACTAGCCACGGCCGTCTCAGCCAGATCGCGACCGGCGACGGGATCACGGACAACCGGACGGCCGTACAAATGCACGAAGCTGCTGCGCAGACGGGCATGGCCCTCGGCTACCACATCGCCAGTTTCCTGGGCGGCTGATACCGCTTGGTCGTAGTAGGCGCGGGTACTCAGGTGATCACGGCGGCCGGAGGCATCCCAGACCAGTTGACCTAGGCACGTGGCGCTGGTGGCTTGCAGGGCGAACAGCTCTCGCCGGAGCTGGTCGGTACCGACATTACTGAGCAGCAGCGCTACTTGGGCGTGCAGCTCGCCAGCCTCGGCGAGCAGTGCCGCTGAGGGGGTGTGCTCGTAGCGCTGGCCGATGGCGGCAAGCTGGTCGCCCAGCCCGGCGATGGTGGCGCTGTCTACCTGGCTGGGCGAGCGCAGGGCGAAGAGCAAGCGGCTGGCGTCGGTGCTGCTTGCCACCTCCTCCACGTCGGCCAACAGCTCGTGCAGCTCGTCGGTCGTGACGCCAAGCACGCGGGCCAGCTTGGGCCGAAGCCAGGGCTGTGGCTCGGTGTCGGTGGTTTCCCAGCGGATGACGGTGGTGCGATCGACACCGAGACCAGCGGCCAGGGCCTCTTGGCTGTAGCCGACCTTCCGGCGCTGGGCAGCCAGACGCTGGCGCTTGATGGCCACGAGTCAGCTCCCCTTCCTGGCTGGTCAGCCTCCTACGCACAGCGTAGCCGGACGACTTCGTATCCAGGCTGCTCAGCGCCACGGTGCAACAGATTCGCCACATTGCCAAGCTGGCAGCCAAGTACCGCGTGTCCACTGTGGCCATGACGCGCCGTCTGACTGGGCTGGGCTGCTTGGAGCCCAGAGAGCGCCACGTGACGCCTGTTGCCCGTTACTTCCGCACAGCAGCCCTACCCCATGTCGGCCAACTTGCGCCGTTGGCAGCCTGAGAGGAGATAACCGTTATGAGCAATCAAACAGTTGTGAATGAGCCTGAGGTAGTCGAATACGGCATTGACTATTTGCGGGTCTCCTCCAAACGCCAACTCGACACAGCGGCTGACGTTGACCCGGATGGCAACTCCGTTAACACCCAGCGCGAGTACTGCCAAGGCAAGGCTAAGACTATGGGCGTAGTGCTCAAGAAAGAATTCATTGAGCCCGGCACCAGTGCTCAGAGCGTCGACAAGCGGCCAGTCTTTCGGGAGCTACTGGCCTACCTGAAAGACCACCCGGAAATCCGCTACGTCTTTATCTACATGCGAAGCCGCGCCTTCCGTAACTTCACCGATGCCGCTATTACCAAGCGGCAACTACTCGGCATGGGCGTCAAACTGGTCAGCGCCAAAGAAGACTTTGGTGAGGGCATCATGGCGGATGCTATGGAAGCCGTCACCGACATCATGAACGAAGTCCAGGTGCGACTGAGCGGGCAAGACATTGCTACCAAGATGCACAACAAGGCCCGCAATGGTGGCACGCTCGGTCGGGCTAAGCTGGGCTACGCCAACTCCCGGCTCGACATTGAGGGGCGAAGGTTAATACCATAACCCTGGACGAGGAGCGGGCCGACTTTGTGCGCATGGCGTTTGAGCTCTTCGCCACTGGAAGCCACACCATTGGCAGCTTGCAAGCCAAGTTGACCGAAGCTGGCCTCAGAATGCCGCGCACTGGCGTGGCTATTTCTGAGCAGACCGTGCAGAAGCTGCTACGCGACAAATATTACATCGGCACCGTCACCTACAAGGGCATGGAGTATGAAGGCCGTCACCCCAAGCTAGTCGAGCCCGAGCTATTTGAGCGTGTCCAACGGGTCATGGATGCTCACTCCGGCAGTACGCGGCTACGGAACCACCCGCATTACCTGAAAGGCCTGCTGTACTGCGGTCGCTGCCAGCAGCGCTACATAGTCCAGCGAGCCAAAGGTCGTCAGGGTGGCCTGTACTTCTACTTCTTCTGCCGGGGTCGGCAGCAAGGCATGTGCAACCAGCCGTATGTGCCGGTCGAAGTTATGGAGAAAGCTGTTGAGCAGCACTACGGCTACGCCGTACGGGTCAGTGACCAGTTCCTGAATGACGTCAAGGCCAGCGTTGACGAAGCCCTGAAGGCTGACTTCAGCCTGACAGCAGAAATGCGCGACAAGTACACCCGGCGCTTGGAATCCCTGGACCGCAAAGAGGACTACTACCTCGATCTTGGAGCTGAGGAGGGCTGGCCCAAGGACAAGCTCCGGAGCAAGATCGCCGCCATCCGGGATGAGCGGCAGAGCATCCCGGCGCGAGCTAGAGGACGCTACAGCCCACCTGGAGACCGGGCGGCAAGTCTTCACGGCAGCCTTGGAGCTGCTGAACAACCCAGCGAAGATGTACCAACGCTCCGGCGAGGCCGTGCGAGCGATCTTGAACCAAGCCTTCTTCACTCGGCTGTACATCCAGGGCGACAAGGTGGCCGCCCATGACCTGAAGGAGCCGTTCGGCGTGTTGGTGGAGAGTTACCAGCGAACGACCGGTACCAGTGGTGGCTGGCAGCCGACACCAGCTCTGAGTGGCGCTGACGAGACCGAGGAGCTACCAGGCACCCCGAACAGCGGTAGCAAGGTCTACTACCGCCGAGCTGGCTCAGAGGCCCCAAAGACGGAAAGAGCCGCCGTACCGAAGTACGACGGCTCTGACCTGCGAACTTCCTTGACAGACCTGCTCGGCCTGACCTTGGTGGGTCAGGGTTCGAGTAAGGCTGTCATGGTGGGCGATACTGGGATCGAACCAGTGACCTCTCGCGTGTGAGGCGAGCGCTCTCCCGCTGAGCTAATCGCCCGGGCGCCGCATCACCTTACCCGACTCGGCGGCGGTGCTGCATCTGGGATCCGGTGGTGTCGGTGATCAGTTCGAGGTCACGAAGTGCCAGGCGCTCTGCACCAGGTCGATGCCGAAGCTGTTGCGGATCGCCCACCAGGAGACCGCGCCTACGAAGAGCAGCCCGACGGCGCCGATCACGATCCGTACCGGCCAGGACTGGCGACCCATCCAGTGCGTCCACATCGTGAGTTTCTGTCGGGCGTAGTGCAGCAGGTGCTTGGCCCAGACGTACTCGATGGAGAGGATCAGCAGGCCCAGCAGCACCACTGCCCAGCCGGGGCCCGGCAGCGGGATCATGACGATGCCGATAGCGACAAACGCGACGCCGACGATCGCCACCACTACCTTGAGGGTGAGCCGGCCGGCCGCGGTGGCGCGGGTCCGGTCCAGCCATCCGGAGACGGTCGCTCGGATCCGGTCCAGCCATCCAGGGCGTTTCACGTCGGCTACCTCGTCGCGCTCGGCGGTCACCACAGTGGTCATCGACCGAGTCGACGAATCCTCACGCACGACACCCTCCCATGAGGTCAATCTACGACCCGGCGGCGGCTCCGCGGGGACTCGACCGTACCTAACTTCCGCCAACTCATTACCACCAGGCGACATGAACAGTTAGACCGTGTGTACGGCCGCTCACGCTAACCGGGTGAGGTGGGCGTATAGCAGCGTGTGATCACGGGTATCACTGTTCAGCAGATCCGGGGCGCCAGCCGTCCCGCCGGCTCCAAGGGGAGTAGTCGATGGGCCCGATACGCCCTACCTCGGTCGAGGTGGAGACTTCGCTGCATCTGGTTGCCCCAGACGCGGTGACGCTGCCGGTACGGGCGAGCCTGCGGTACGACCCCTGCGACCCGTACGCCGTACATGTGATGTTTCATCCTGATGCTTCCGGTGCCGAGCCGGTGAGCTGGTCGTTCGCCCGGGAATTGCTGGTCACGGGGATCGACGAGGCCGCCGGGATCGGTGACGTACGGGTCTGGCCGTGGGCGACGCCGCGCGGTGAGGTGGTCGCCCTGGCCCTGTCCTCCCCCGACGGCAACGCCCTGTTCGAAGTGCAGCGCAGTGTGCTGGTGCGGTTCCTGCGGCGTACGTTCTCCGCGGTGCCGCGGGGCCGGGAGAGCGAGTACCTCGACATCGACGTGGCGCTGACGAAGCTCTTCCAGCGCGGCCCCACCAACAGCTGAGCGCCGCCCCCACCCGCTACTGCAGCGGGCCGATCACGCTTTCCGCCGCCGCGAGCAGCTCGCTGAGCATGCCGCTGACCGCCTCCAGCTGCGGTGCCATCTCCCGGTCCACCAGCATCACCGGTACGTGTCTCCGGATCGCCGCGTGTACGGCACCGGTCGCCGGCCCCGGCTCGGCGGCTTCAGACCGCAGGTCGATTCCCTGGGCCGCACACAGCAGCTCCACCGCCAGCACGGTGCGCGTGTTGTCGAGCACCTCGTGCGCCTTGCGTACGGCGTGCCACCCCATCGAGACGTGGTCTTCCTGGTTGCCCGAGGTGACGATCGAGTCGATGCTGGCCGGGTGGCAGAGCACCTTGTTCTCGCTCACCACGCTGGCGGCGGTGTACTGCGCCAGCATGAAGCCGGAGTTGGTGCCGGCGTCCGGCGCCAGGAACGGCGGCAGCCCGCGTGAGGTGGCGGGGTCGAGCAGCCGGTAGACCCGGCGTTCGGAGATGCTGGCCACCTCGGCGGCGGCCATCGCCAGCATGTCGGCGGCGAAGGCGAGCGGCTGGCCGTGGAAGTTGCCGGTGCTCATCACCTCGTACCCGCCGTCGCCGTCGCTGACCACGACCGGGTTGTCGACCACCGAGCCGAGCTCGATCTCCATCACCCGCCGGCAGTGCGCCACCACGTCCCGGGACGAGCCGTGCACCTGCGGCGCACACCGCAGCGAGTACGAGTCCTGCACCGCGTGGTCGGAGTACCGGTGGCTGGCCAGCAGCGGACTGCCGGCGAGCAGCGCGCGCAGGTTGGCGGCGCTGGCGAGCTGCCCCGGGTGCGGGCGGATCACCTGGACCCGCTCGTCGTACGCCCGGTCGGTGCCGAACAGCGCCTCCACCGACATCGCGCACGCGATGTCGACCAGCTTGAAGTACTCCTCGGCGCGCGCCACGGCGAGCGCCAGCACCGCCTGCATCGGCTCGGTGCCGTTGATCAGGCTGAGCCCTTCCTTGGGCTGCAGCTGCAGCGGCTCCAGCCCGTGCTCTTTGAGCACCTCGGCGGCCGGGCGCCCCCGCACCGGGTCACCGGGAGCGCGCAACCGGCCCTCCCCGATCAGCGGCAGCGCGAGGTGCGCCAGCTGCGCCAGGTCGCCGGAGGCGCCCACCGAGCCCTGACACGGCACCACGGGCAGCAGATCGCGCTCCAGCAGCTCCAGGAAGCGCCGCGGCAGCTCGACCCGTACCCCGGAGATGCCGGCGGCGAGGGTACGGGCGCGCAGCAGCAGCAGCGCGCGTACCACCTCGGGGGCCAGCGGGGCACCGACGCCGGCGGCGTGGCTGCGTACCAGGCTGAACTGCAGTTGACTCAACTCGTCGGCCGGGATGTACGTGTCGGCCAGGGCACCGAATCCGGTGGTCACCCCGTACGCCACGGTCCCCTTCTCCACGGCGGTGGCGACCACGCCGCGACTGGCGGCCATCCGTTCGGCAACGTCTGCACCGAGCTGAACACGCGCACGGCCGAACGCGACGTCGACCACGTCGTCGACCGTGAGCGCGTCCCCGGTCATCTCCAGGACACGCATGCCGGCACCCTAATTCCCTGGGTACGCCCACCTGGCGGCGGGGCCACCCGGCGTCATGCCGCAGCTGGCCCGGCTCGCACGCCGGGGTACCGGCTACCGGGTCCGACCGGGCGACGGCCGGGCCGGTCAGCCCGTAGATTGGCGCGGTGAACCATCGCCGCCGGTCGTTGACCGCCCTGCCGTTGCTGCTCGTGGTGGCCGTGGTGGCCGGGTGCTCCGGCGAGCAGCCGGCCGCTCGCCCCACCCCGACCCGGGCGGCGCCGTCCAGCCCCGCGTCCCCCACCCCGCCGCCCGAGATCACCGTGGCGTTCGCCGGCGACGTGCACTTCGCGGAACGTACGCTGCGCCTGCTCGACGATCCGGACACCGCGTTCGGCCCCATCTCCGAGCAGCTCTCCGCCGCCGACGTCTCGATCGTGAACCTCGAAACGGCGGTCACCGAGGGCGGCACCAAGGAGCCGAAGCAGTTCCACTTCCGGGCGCCGCCGAGCGCGTACCAGGCGATCAAGGCCGCCGGCATCGACGCGGTCTCGCTGGCGAACAACCACGCGCTCGACTACGGCCAGGACGGCTTCGCCGACACCATGCGGCACGCCGAGGAGGCCGGCGTACCGGTGTTCGGCGCGGGTGTGGACCGCCGGGCGGCGTACGCCCCCTGGGTCACCGAGGTACGCGGCGTGAAGATCGCCGTGGTCGGGCTGAGCCAGATCCGGGAGCTGTCCGAGCGGTGGGCCGCCACCGACGACCGCGCCGGCATCGCGATGGCGCACGACGTGGCCGCCGCCGCCGAGGCGGTACGCGCCGCGCGCAAGCAGGCCGACGTGGTGCTGGTGTACCTGCACTGGGGGAAGGAAGGCGATCAGTGCCCCACGTCGCGGATGACCACCCTCGCGAAGGCGCTGGCCGACGCGGGCGCCACCGCGGTGATCGGCACCCACGCCCACCTGCTGCTCGGCGACGGCTGGCTCGGCAAGACGTACGTGTCGTACGGCCTGGGCAACTTCCTGTGGTGGTGGAACGACGCGTTCTCCAACGACACCGGCGTACTGCGGCTCACCCTGCGCGGCAGCGCGCTCACTGATACGGAGTTCGTACCCGCGTTGATCTCGCGTACCACCGGCCAGCCGCTGCCCGCCGAGGGCGACGAGGCCGTACGGCTCAGCAAGAAGTACGCCGCTCTGCGGGACTGCACCGGACTGGCAGACGGCCCCAGCTAAAGAAGTTTGACGACACGCGCCGCGAACGCGACCCTGGTTTGGCGCTCGGTAGACGGCTCAGCTACAGTCTTTGAGCGCGCCGGGAACAGCATCCGGCAGCACAATGCGGACGTAGCGCAGTTGGTAGCGCATCACCTTGCCAAGGTGAGGGTCGCGGGTTCGAGTCCCGTCGTCCGCTCGGCACCTTCGAACCGGCGGGATGGCCGAGTGGCTTAGGCAAGGGCCTGCAAAGCCCTGTACGCGGGTTCGATTCCCGCTCCCGCCTCGGGCGCTTAGCTCAGTGGGAGAGCGCTTCCCTGACACGGAAGAGGTCACTGGTTCAATCCCAGTAGCGCCCACAAATGGATGAGTGGACCCTACCCACGGAGAGCGTGGGTCGGGTCCATTCGTCATTCTGCCCGGGGGACGACCCCCCGAGCCCCCGGAAGCCCTCACCGCTTGCTCGCGTCGGTGGGGATCCGGTGGTTCGGCCGTCGCCGCCCCGCATCGCGTCCTAATCTCCCGTTCAGAGGGGGCGATAGCGATGGGTGCTGTACGGAAACTACTGATGGTTCTCGCTCTGGTGGCCGCTGGCGCGCTCGCCGGATGCGGCGGCGATCAAATCCCCTGACAAGCCGGGGGAGCCCGGCATGTATGTGGGCGAGCTCGCCGACACCGAGTTCTTCCTCGCGATCGCCATCACAGACAAGTCCATGGTGGGCTACATCTGCGACGGCAAATCACGGGCGCAGTGGTACACCGGTTCCCCCACCGAGGGGACGACGACGCTGCAGGCGAAGAACGGGGAGCAGCTCAACGTGAGGCTGTCCCGCGAGGAGGCGAAGGGATCGGTCACCGTGGCAGGCACGGAGCACAACTTCACGCTCGGTGGCGCGGAGCGCCACCCCAGCGGTCTGTATCGCCACGAGGTCACGGTCGAGGGCAAACAGCACATCTCAGGTTATGTGGTGCTTAACGACGGCCGAGGGAAGGGGCTGACCCTCGCCGACGGGAAGCCGCAAAAGGCGGGGGAGCTATCCATCTTCTCGACCGCCCGCCGACCAATCATCACCCCGTACTGACAGCTCCGACGCTTCACGCGGCAGCAGGGCGAGTGCCCGCACGGCTGGCCATCCGAGTTGGGCTGACACGGAAGACGTCACTGGTTCAACCCCCACCTGCTCGGGCAAGGTCTGCGACACTCGCGCGGTGTCTGAGAACGCTGGTGGTCAGCGGGTCATGGTCTGGTGGCGCCCCACCGGTCCAGAGGGGAGACTGCCGCGCGGGCTGGCCGTACTGATCCTGCTGGTCACGGCGGTGATCCTGGCCGCGGACCGGCCCGCAGGAGCTCCCCGCGGTACGGTGCTGTCCGCCGTCGACCTGGGGCCGGTGCGGTGGGACCGGCGGATTCTGGGGCGCGACGGCGGGCTGTCCGCGCGCTGGGGCGACTCCACGATCTGGGTGTTCGGCGACACCATCCTCAGCTCCCCCGGCGCCGACGGCGACCGCTGGGCCGACAACTCCAGCGCGGTCACCTCCGATCTGGACGCCGGAGACGGGATCACCCTCGTACCCCCGGATGGGTTGGAGCACCCCGACGCAGCGCGGGTGCCCGGTGAATACCTTCCGCTGTCGCCGTGGGAGGCGGGTTTCAACCATCGCAACGACCCGGCGCGGTGCGGCACGGCCCGCCACGGCGAGTGCGGGCAGCAGTATTTCCTCTGGCCGGGGCCGGTGGTGCCGGATCCCAAGCGCGGCCGGATCCTGTTCTTCCTCACCGCGGGACGGCGCGGCGGCGCCATCACCGGATACCAGCAGTGGGGCACGGGACTCGCTGTGTGGGACGCCGCGTCCGGTAGCACCACCCGCCCGGCGCAGGCCCCGGGCCGCGGCAGCGAGGCGGGAAACCGCTGGACCATGTTCCGGCCCGGCGAGACCCCGTACCCCACGATGACCGTCACGGTCGGACAGACGCTCTACGGGTACGGGTGCCAGGACGGCGGGCGGTTCGTGTTCCGGTGCCGGCTGGCCCGGGTGCCGCTGGCACAGGCGACCAGCCGTGACGCGTGGCGGTTCTTCGTCGGGGGTGGCCGGTGGAGCGCCGACGCCGACGACGCGGTCACCGTGTTCGACGGCGGGCACTCCGGAAGCGTGTTCTACAACCCGTACCTGGGGCGCTACCTGGCGGTGTACGGGTTCGACCGGGCGTACTACCGTACGGCGCCGCAGCCGTGGGGCCCGTGGTCGACAGCGCGCCGGTTGTTCGACACCGTGCCGGCCACCAGGGACTTCAACTACTTCGTGCTCGCCCACCCCGAGTACGGCACCGGGAACACCCTGTACGTCACGTACAGCCGGCCCACCGAGGTCGGCTGGGAGCTCCGGCTCACCCGGGTCGAGCTCGCCTGAGCCGGCGTGACGGCATCGCACCGCCACGCCGGCGCTGCCTCACACCCCGATCCGCTCCCACGGCCCCCAGATGGCGAAGGTCAGACCCTTGCTGGCCTGGATGTTGACGAACAGGGTGCCGCCGTCCGGGCTGAACGTGGACCCAGCGAACTCGTCGCCGAACCGGGGTGCGCCGCTGGCGCTGTGCAGCCGGTTCAGGGCGATATCGAAGATCTGCCCGCCGCGGCTGAGCCCCCGCAGGTAGTTGTCGCCGGAGCTGTCCTCGCAGAGCACCAGGGTGCCGCGGGCGCTGGTGGTCACGTTGTCCGGCAGGTCGAGGGTGTCCTGGTCGGGCGACTGGTAGACGAGCTGCAGCAGCTGCGACCGGGTGTGGTAGGCCCAGATCTGGCCGAACCCGTTGCCGTACCCGTCGCCGATCGGCCCGAAGTCGGTCTCGGCCGGGCCACCGCCCTGGGTGGAGCAGAAGTAGACCACGCCGTGGTCGTGCACGCAGCCTTCCAGCCGGGAGAAGTACGCCGCGCCCTGCGAGAATCCCTGGTTGCCGACGTAGACGATGGCCTCGTTGTTCGAGGTCGGCGCCGGCTCCCCCGGGGTGTACGGGAAGCTCGGCGCGGGATCGTCGATGTCGACCCACTCCACCCGGTACGTCGCCCGCGGGAACTGTGTGGCCTCCAGGTGAGCGTTCGGCGCGCCGACCACCGCCAGCATCTGCAGCCGGCCGTCGTTGCCGAGCCGCCCGCTGCTCATCGGGTTGGCCGACGGCAGGTAGCGGTAGAACCCGGACGGGAAGCCGAAGTTGTCCTCCGTCAGGTAGAGGGCGCCCTCCTTCGGGTCGAAGGCGACCGCCTCGTGCGCGAACCGGCCGGCCTGCGTGATCGGCTCGCGGTCGGACTGCCCGCCGGCCGGCACCTCGAAGATGAAGCCGTGCCGCTGCTCCAGGTCGACATTGGGCCGGTTGGTGAAGTCGGCGCCCACGTCGGGGCCGTTGACCGTCTCCTCGCAGGTGACCCAGGCACCCCATGGCATCGGCCCGCCGGAGCAGTTCATCTGTGTGCCGTTGAGGCTGGTGTACGCGTCGAGCACCTCGCCCCTCGGGGTGACCAGGATCGTGGTGGTGCCGCCGAGCGCGGCGCCGTCGTAGGGCGTGCCGGGCCCGAACGCGCCGCCCGGGACGTTCCCGTTCACCTCGTGGTTGCGGACCAGCCACACGTTGCCGTCCGGCGCCGGCAGCGCGGCCATGCCGTCGTGCCGTCCGGGCAGGACCGTGCCGTCACCGAGCACGACGGGGGCGCCGTCGGTGTCGTGGAACGAGCGGTACGCGAAACCCTCCGGCAGCCATAACCGGACCTGGCCGTCCCGCAGGTCGGCGACCGGCCCCAGCACCGCGTGCGGCGCCTGCCGGCCCTCCCCCGCCATCGCGGCCCTGGCCACGAACCCTGCGAACGGCCCGCCCACCAGAGCTCCGGCCGCCGCGCTGCGCAACACCGTACGACGGTTGACCATGACACCCTCCCGGCATGCTCACCCCGAGGCGGCAAACGCTACGCCGGCTGGGACGGACCGGAAAGTCGGTCGAACGGCCAGGCCCCGGTCAGGCGAGCCACTCCTTGACCTGGGCGATCAGCGCCACCGGGTCGGCGCCCACCGGGGTGACGTTGAGGTTCGTGACACCCGCTTCGGCGAACGCGGCGATCCGCTCCTTGACGTAGCTGGCGGGGCCCACCAGGTTGGTCAGCTCCACCAGCTCGGCGGGCAGCGCGGCGGCCGCCTCGTCTTTCTTGCCGGCCAGGTAGAGCTCCTGCACCTTCTCGGCCTCGGCCTCGTAGCCGTACCGCCGGGCGAGGTCGTTGTAGAAGTTGCGGCCCTTGGCGCCCATGCCGCCCACGTACAGGGCGAGGAACGGGCGGGACAGGTCGCGTAGCGCGAGCGTGTCCTCGCCTTCTCCGATCGCCAGCATGCCGCCGGTGGAGATCTCCAGCGGTTTCAGGTCGGGCGAGCGCTTGGCGGCCCCGTCGGCGAGCGGCTTGCCCCAGACGTCCTTTGCCTTCTCGGGTACGTGCAGGATCGGCAGCCAGCCGTCGGCGATCTCGGCGGTGAGCTTGACGTTCTTCTCCCCCAGCGCGGCGACGTAGATCGGGATCTGGTCGCGTACCGGGTGGGTGAGCATCTTCAGCGGCTTGCCCAGCCCGGTGCCGCGCTCGGCGGGCAGCGGGATCTGGTAGAGCCCGTCGTTGGTGATCACTTCCCGCTTCAGCGCCCGCCGTACGATGTCGATCACTTCGCGGGTACGCCCCAGCGGCTTGTCGTACGGCGTCGCGTGCCAGCCCTCGATCACCTGCGGCCCGGACGCACCGATCCCGAGGATGGCGCGGCCTTCGCTCACCGAGTCGAGCCCGGCGGCGGTCTGCGCCAGCAGCGCCGGGGTACGCGAGTAGATGTTCAGGATCGCGGAGCCGATCTCGACCCGCTCGGTACGCGCCGCGAGGTAGCCCATCAACGTCGGCGAGTCGAACCCGTACGCCTCCGCCACCCAGATCACGTCGAGCCCGGCCTGCTCCAGCGCCACCACCTGGTCGGCGGACGCCTTCGGGTCTCCCGCGTACATCAGCGTGGTGCTCAGCCGCATCGCTCGTCTCCCGTCCACTTGTTAATGACGATTAGCATGCGCGACACAGCCTGCCCTGGCAATACGGGATATCTCACGCGCCGCGGAACTCCGGCGGGCGCTTCTGCACGAACGCCTGCACCGCCTCGGCCAGGTCCTCACTCGGCAGGAACGCGGCGTTCCACGCCGACACCTGCCGCAGCCCGGCGGCGATCGCCGCCTCCCGGCCTTCGTTCAGCATGTGCTTGACCCCGTACACGGTCAGCGGTGGGTTCGCGGCGATCTCCGTCGCCAACTCCCGCGCCGCCGCCAGCACCGCTGCCTGATCCGGGTGTACGTGGTTCACCAGCCCGATCTCCGCCGCGCGGGCGGCGTCGATGTCCTTGCCGGTGAGCGCCAGCTCCCGCAGGTGGCCTTCGCCGATGACCCCGGACAGCCGTTGCAGGCTGCCGATGTCGGCGACGATCGCGAGCTTCACCTCGCGGATGCTGAACTTCGCGTCCGCGCTGGCCAGCCGTACGTCCGCGGCGCTGATCAGGTCGACGCCACCACCGATGCACCAGCCGGAGACCGCCGCCACCACGGGCTTGCGGCACGCGGCGAGCGAGCTGATCGCGTCCTGCAACCGGCGGATCTCGTACAGGAACTCGGTACGCGGTCCGGCCTGCGCGCCGCCCGCGAGGGCCTCGCCCCACTGCGGCAGCATCGCCGGCAGGTCCAACCCGTACGAGAAGTGCTTGCCGCTGCCGGTGAGGACGGCGGCGCGCACCTCGGGATCGGCGTCGAGCGCGGCGAACACCTGGGGCAGCTCGCGCCAGAAGTCGGGGCCCATCGCGTTGCCCTTGCCAGGACCGAGCATCGTCACCTCGGCCACGTGACCGTCGCGGGTGACCTGCAGCGACTTCAACTCGGTGTCGATTCCCACGACGTCCGCCATCGGCGCGCTCCCTCTCAGCGATGGTTACCCGCGAGTAGGGTAACCCGCCGGCTCGTTACTCCAGCAGCAGGATCACCTGGAGCTCACCGACCAGGAAGCCGATCAGCGCGCCGACGGTGATCAGCTTCCACTCGTCCTGCTTGAACGCCGGGCGCAGGATGCCCTCGTACTCGATCGGGCTCAGCAGCAGCATCTTGTCCACGATGGTCTGCCGTACGTCCAGCGCGTCGGTGGCGTACGCCATCGCGGGCCGCATCGTCTCGGGCATCTCCTGCATCGCCCGCTCCACCGCCCGGTGCTTCATCTCCTGGAACCGGCGACCGCCCACCATCAGCACCACCAGCGGCTTGGCCAGGCTGAGCCGGGAGTCGACCGCGGCGCGCAGCTCGGCCTCCAGGCGCTTGAACAGCCGGTCGGACTTCGGCCCGGTGAGCAGCCCTTCCACCATCGACGGCACGGTGATCACCTCGTCGGCGATCAGCTTGCCGTAGTCTGCGGCCACCTGCTTGCGCCGCTTCTGGAACATCCCCTGCCACTCGAAGAGCCCGAGGAACTTCCGTGGCTCCCGCGGGTAGAAGATCATCTTGAGCGCCAGCCAGTCGGTGGCGCCGCCGACGAACAGCCCGAACAGCGGCATCACGAGGGGCTGGTGGGTGAGCGCCCAGACGATCACCTGGATCAGCCCGAGCCCGAAGCCGAAGTAGAGACCGGAGCGGATGATGAAGTCCATCTCGGGCTTGGCGACGTCGCGAATCAGCCGGTTCAGGGTGGCCTTGTCGCGGATCAGGTTGCTGATCGCGAGATCCCGTACGTCGATGTAGTCCTCGATGTTGTCCATCACCTCGGGCAGCAGCTTGCGCGCCACGGTGGGCGCCTGCTTGCGTACCTCACTGATGATCAACCGCTGTACGGGTGCCGGCGTCATCTCCCACAGGTCGGCCTGGTATTCCCGAAGCAGCTCCTCGCCGACCGCGCCGGAGACCCGCTTCAGCGGCTCTTCGACCTCGCGTACCAGTCGGTTCGGGTCGAGTCGGCGGAGGATCTCCTGCGGGTCGATCAGCCGCCCGAGCAGCAGGTCCATCGCGGTGGCCGCCATCCGACCGGCGTTCGCCGGCAGCACGCCCTGCCACCCCAGGAACGGGCGGATGCCCTTGAAGTCCAGCGGGCGGAACATCATCTCGACCGCGACGAACTTGGTGCCGTACCCGATCGCGGCGGCGATGAACGGGATCGACGTGTAGAGCAGCCAGTGATCGGCCAGCTCTCGCCCGAGGTCTTGCAGCATCGGCCCTCCCACGCGTACGTCCGATGCTCCCCCGGCGCACCGCGCCCCAGCCAGCGTGTGTTGATCATAGGGCCCGGCAATCCGGTGCCTGGACAGGTTGCCTCGACAGCGTTAGCTTCTAAGCGCTTGCTTAGTAGAGAGGGGTACGCCGGTGGCCGAGTCACCACAACGCACCGCGATCGTGACCGGAGCCGCGCGTGGCATCGGCGCGGCCGTCGCCAAGCGGCTGGCCCGCGACGGATTCGCGGTGGCGGTGATCGATCTGGACGAGTCCGCGTGCGCCGACACGGTGAAGGCGATCGAGTCCGCCGGCGGCCGGGCGCTCGCGGTGGGCGCCGACGTCAGCGACGCCGAGCAGGTCGCCGCCGCGGTGAGCCGGGTGGCCGGCGAGCTGGGCCCGCCCACGGTGCTGGTCAACAACGCCGGGATCACCCGCGACAACCTGATCTTCAAGATGACCGACCAGGACTGGGACTCGGTGATCGGCGTACACCTGCGAGGGTCGTTCCTGATGACCCGGGCCGCACAGAAGCACATGACCGAGGCGAGGTGGGGTCGGGTCGTCAACCTGTCCAGCACCTCGGCGCTCGGCAACCGGGGCCAGGTCAACTACTCCACCGCGAAAGCCGGGCTGCAGGGCTTCACCAAGACGCTCGCCATCGAGCTGGGAAAGTTCGGCGTCACCGCCAACGCGATCGCGCCCGGGTTCATCGAGACCGAGATGACCGCGGCCACCGCCGAGCGGCTCGGCGTACCGTTTGAGGACTTCAAGAAGGCCGCTG
This sequence comes from Micromonosporaceae bacterium, assembly GCA_050701635.1. Classification (GTDB taxonomy): domain Bacteria; phylum Actinomycetota; class Actinomycetes; order Mycobacteriales; family Micromonosporaceae; genus WHSM01. Next base: position 24,387 of record JBOGDF010000010.1, read on the forward strand.
CGAGCCAGATCCCGGTGGGCCGGACCGGCACCCCGGACGACATTGCGGCGACGGCGTCGTTCCTGGTCAGCGACGAGGCCGGGTTCGTCTCCGGCCAGGTGATCTACGTCGCCGGCGGACCGCAGGACTGACGCGATGACTCCCGACGAGCTGGTGGCACGGGTACGCACCCTGCTGGCCGAGCACTCCCCCGACAGCACCGACCGGATGACGTTCCTGCGGGCCCGCTTCGACGCCGGCCTGGCCTGGGTGCACTTCCCGTACGGCCTCGGCGGGCTGGACCTGCCGCGTGCCATGCAACGCACGGTCGACGCCGAGCTCGCCGCCGCCGGCGCGCCGGACAACGAGCCGCGCCGGATCGGGATCGGGCTCGGCATGGCCGCCCCCACCATCCTGCGGTACGGCACCGACGAGCAGAAGCAGCGCTTCCTGCGTCCTCTGTGGACCGGCGAAGAGGTGTGGTGCCAGCTGTTCAGCGAGCCCGGGGCGGGCTCCGATCTGGCCGCCGCCGGCACCCGGGCGCGCCGCGACGACGCCGGCGACTGGCGGGTCACCGGCCAGAAGGTGTGGACCTCCAGCGCGCACAACGCCCGGTACGGGATCCTGCTGGCGCGTACCGATCCTGACGTGCCGAAACACCAGGGACTCAGCTACTTCATCGTCGACATGACCGAGCCCGGCGTGGAGGTACGCCCGCTGCGCCAGATCACCGGCGAGGCCGAGTTCAACGAGGTGTTCCTCACCGACGTACGGGTGCCGGAGGCGTACCGGCTGGGCGAGGTGGGCGAGGGCTGGAAGGTCGCGCAGACCACGCTGATGAACGAGCGGGTCGCGATCGGCGGCCGTCCGATCCCGCGGGAGGCCGGCATGGTCGGCGTGGTCGCGCAGACCTGGCGGGACAATCCGGAGCGGCGTACGCCGGCGTTGCACGACCAGCTGCTGACGCTGTGGGTGGAGTGGGAGGCGCAGCGACTCGCCGGTGACCGGCTGCGCCAGGCACTCGCGGTGGGCGCGCCGGGGCCGGAGGGTTCGGCGATGAAGCTCGGCTTCGCGTCGCTGTCCCAGCGGCTGTCCGCGCTGGAGGTGGAGCTGCTCGCCGACGACGGACTGGTGTACGACGACTGGACGCTGCGCCGCCCGGACATGGTCGACTTCTCCGGTCGCGACGCCGGCTACCGCTACCTGCGGGCGAAGGGCAACTCGATCGAGGGCGGCACCTCGGAGATCCTGCGCAACATCATCGCCGAGCGGGTGCTCGGCCTGCCGTCGGAACCCCGGGTCGACAAGGACCTGCCGTGGAAGGACCTGCCGCGATGAGCGACCTGCTGTATTCGCAGACCGAGGAAGACCTGCGCGCGGCGGTACGCGACGTGCTCACCGACCGGTGCGGGGCGGCCGACGTGCTGGCCCGGTGCGAGACGGACCAGCCGTACCACCTCGAGTTGTGGAAGACGCTCTCCCGCGAGCTCGGCGTCACCGCGCTACAGGTCCCCGAGTCGTACGGCGGGGGCGGCGCCACCGTACGGGAGACCGCGGTGGTGCTGGAGGAGCTGGGCCGGTTCGTCGCGCCGGTGCCGTACCTGGGGCACTCGGTGCTGGCCAGCACGGCGCTGCTGGCGTGCGAGTCGGAGCTGCTGGGAGCGGTGGCGAGCGGCGAGCTGGTGGCGACGGTCGCAACCTCGCTGGCGGCGTACCCAGGACAAGGTTTTCCCGAGGGGGTACGCAGTCAAGCCGGCCTCACCGGGCGGGTCGGTACGGTGGCCGACGCGACGGTCGCCGAGCTGCTGGTGGTGCCCGCGGTCGGGCCGGACGGGCCCGAGCTGCACGCGGTGCGTACCGGGGACGGGATGGCCCTCACGCCGCTGGTGTCGCTGGACCTGACCCGGCCGCTCGCCGACGTGACGCTCGACGGGGCGCAGTCGCGGCTGCTCGCCACCGGAGACGCCGCGGTCGCGGCCTGGCAGCGCACCCTGCTCACCGGCGCCGGGCTGCTCGCCTCCGAACAGCTCGGGATCGCCGAGTGGTGTCTGACGCAGACCGTGGCGTACCTCAAGCAGCGGCACCAGTTCGGCCGTCCGATCGGCTCGTTCCAGGCGCTCAAGCACCGGCTCGCCGACCTGTGGCAGCAGCTGGTCACCGCCCGCGCCGCCGCCCGGTACGCCGCCGACGCGCTCGCCACCGACAGCGCCGACGTACCGGTGGCGGTCGCGGTGGCGCAGTCGTACTGCGCGTCGGTCGCCGTACTCGCCGCCGAGGAGTGCGTACAGCTGCACGGCGGGATCGGGATGACCTGGGAGCACCCGGCGCACCTGTACCTCAAGCGCGCCAAGAGCGACCAGATCGCACTCGGTACGCCGGAGCGGCACCGCGCCGCGCTCGCCGAGCTGGTCAACCTACCGGGGCCACCGGGGTGACCTCTGCGGCGGCCGCCGGTACGGACACCGAGCTCTGGCCGGAGATCACCTCACCCACGGCGAGGCGCCTGATGGCCGCGGCGGTGGAGCTGTTCGCCGCGCGCGGCTACCACGCCACCACCACCCGCGACATCGCCACCGCCGCCGGGATGAGCCCCGCCGCCCTGTACGTGCACTTCCCCTCCAAGGCCGCAGTGCTGTACGCCGTCAGCCGCAGCGGCCACGCCAAGGCGCTGCGGATGGCCCAGCAGGTGACCGGCGACGACCCGGCCGCGCGGTTACGCGAATTCGTCACCCGGTTCGTCGCCTGGCACGCCCGGGGTCACCTGATCGCCCGGGTGGTGCAGTACGAGCTGCACGCGCTGCCGGAGACGGAGTTCGCCGAGGTGGCGGAGCTGCGGCGGCGTACCGAACGGCTGGTCCGGGACATGATCTCCGCCGGCGTCGCGGCGGGATGCTTCCGCGACGGCGACGTCCGGACCGCGGCCCGGGCGATCCTCTCGCTCGGCATCGACGTCGCCCGGTGGTACGGCGACAGCCCCCGCCCGGCTCCCGACACCCTCGGCCGCCAGTACGCCGACCTGGCCCTGCGCATGCTCCACCGCTGAGCCGCGCCAGGGCTCCAGCGGTCGGTGCCGCCGCGTGTCAGCCGATCGGGGTGCGGATATTGACTCGTGAGTAACTTCGGGCCAGCATCATGCCCACACCGGCCGGGAGGGACCCTCGTGATGCGCAAAAACGCTGGTCAGAGCACGTTGGCTCTGGTCGGGCTGCTGACCGCCGCGCTGCTGCTCAGCCCCTGGAGTCCCGCCGCGCGAGCGGTGGAGTCGCCGGCGCTGGCGATCTCCGTACTGTCCAGCCGGGCCGACCTGGTCTCCGGCGGCGACGCGCTGGTGCGGGTGGCGCTGCCCGCCGGCACCGACCCCTCGCGGATCCGGGTCACGCTCGACAACACCGACGTCACCGGCGCCTTCGCGGTACGCCCCAACGGCCGGTACGAAGGGCTGCTCACCGGCCTGCCGGTCGGGACCGGCACGCTGCGCGCCACCGGCGCCGGCATGACCGACCAGCTCGTGATCACCAACCATCCCAACGGCGGACCGGTGTTCTCCGGTCCGCAGATCACGCCGTGGGTCTGCCAGCCGTCGGCCACCGACGCGCAGTGCAACCAACCCGCCAGCTACGAGTACGTGTACCGCTCCACCGACCCGACCAAGGGCTTCCAGCCGTACGACCCCGCGAACCCGCCGCCGGACGTGGCGACCACGACGACCGACGAAGGCGTGTCCGTCCCGTACGTGGTCCGGATCGAGACCGGCTACCAGGACCGCGACCAGTACAAGATCGCGGTGCTCTACCGCCCCGGCGAGGACTGGGCGCCGTGGGCGGCGCAGTCGCAGTGGAACCGCAAGCTGCTGGTCACCCACGGCGGCGGCTGCCGCGCCAGCTACGGCGCCGGCGCCGCCCCCAGCGTGCTCACCGACAATGTCTCCTCGGGCGTGGCGCCGGTCGACGGCACGCTCGGGATGGACTCCGTACCGACCGCGCTGGGACGCGGCTTCGCGGTGATGTCGACCGCGCTGAACAACAACGGGCACAACTGCAACATCGTCACCCAGGCCGAGTCGCTGCTGATGGCGAAGGAGCGGATCGTCGAGGCGTACGGCCCGATCCGGTACACGATCGGCGTCGGCTGCTCCGGCGGCTCGATCACGCAGCAGCAGGTGGCGAACGCGTACCCGGGGATCTACCAGGGGCTGATCGTCACCTGCTCGTACCCGGACTCGCTGTCCACCGCGGCGGTCTTCGCCGACTACCACCTGCTGCGCGGCTACTTCGAGAACCCGTCGAGGTGGGGGCTCGGCGTGGTGTGGAGTCCGACCCAGATCGCCGCTGTGGAAGGACACCTGTCCCACGTCAACGCGGTCACCGCCGACGAGGGGCTGTTCAAGAGCGCCGCGGACCCGACGTACGCGTGCGCCGGAGTCACGGACGCGCAGCGCTACCACCCCCAGAGCAACCCGGCGGGGGTACGCTGCTCGATCCTCGACTACATGATCAACGTGCTGGGGCCGCGGCCCGAGTCGGTGTGGACGCCGATGGAGCAGGCCGCCGGGCACGGCTTCGCCGGCGTACCGCTCGGCAACGCCGGCATCCAGTACGGGCTCACGTCGCTGCGGCAGGGGCTAATTACGCCGGCGCAGTTCGTCGACCTGAACACCAAGGTCGGCGGGCTCGACGTCGACATCAAGCCGGCCCCGGAACGGATCGCCGGCGATCCGGGCGCGCTGCGCAACGCGTACCGCAGCGGCGCGATCAACGAGGGCAACAACCTCGCGGACGTGGCGATCATCAACCACGCCGGGCCCGATCCCGGGCTGGCGCACGACGCGTACCGGGCGTGGGCGATGCGGGCCCGGCTGGAACGCGCCCAGGGGCACTTCGCCAACCACGTCATCTGGTTTGGGCAGACGCCGCTGATCGGCGACCCGAGCTACGCCAAGCAGGCGCTGCTCGCCATGGACCGCTGGCTGTCCGCGGTGGAGGCCGACGGCAGCGACCGGCCGCTCGCGGACAAGATCGTCGCGGACCGGCCGGACGACATCCAGGACCGCTGTTCCAGCCTGCCCGGCGTGGAGCTGATCTCGCTGCCCGGGATCGGTACGGTCTGCGAGCTGCCGCTGCTGCGTACCCACTTCGGCACCCCCCGTACGGTCGCCGGGGACGGCGCCACCTCCGACGTGAACGCCTGCGCACTGCGGCAGCTGCGGCGTGCCGAGTACTACCCGGTGCTGTTCAGCAACGCCGACTGGGGCCGGCTGACCGCGACGTTCCCGGACGGCGTGTGCGACTGGAGCCGGCCCGGCATCGGCCAGGCCGACACGGTCGACTGGCTGACGTACTCCGACGCCGCCGGAAACGTCATCTACGGCGGTACGCCGCTCGGCCCGCCACCTGCGGACTAGGGTCTGCTGAATAACTCCGGTCGAGTCGCGGCGAGGCCCATTTGTCGGTCCGGCAAGGCGGAGATTTGTCCGAATACCCCGCATAAGGGACAATTAGCCGGCCACTTGAGGCCCCAAGTGGAGGAAGGGTACGCGGCGGTAGGTGGTGCGGGGTGGGCTGGCGGGGCTCTCGTGGTGCAGGCGGTCCAGTGCGGTGGCGGCGTAGGTGAAGGTACGGCCGGCGGTCGCGGCCTTGTCCTCGAACGAGGCGGTGCCGCCGTCGGCACGCACCGTGCCGAGCAGGTGGGCCGCGTCGGCGTACCCACAGTCGTGGACGCTCCTGCCGTCGAAGCGGTACACCGCGTACGCGGTGGGCGCGCCACCGGCGGTGGGCTGGATCCGCAGCTCGACCTCGTTGCCGGCGCGGTGCAGCTCGGTGATCACCGGTGCCGGCGGTGCAGCGCCACCGCGCCGGGCGTGCAGCGGGATCAGCGCGGGGCGGGAGTACTGCTCGGCGATCAGCTGGTCGATCGCGCCGAGCCGGTTGGCGCGCAGGTCCTTGGCGCTGCACGTCGCCGTCGACCTGGGGATAGTCCCGGTTGAAGGTCAGGTGCCGGCTCAGCTCACCCGGGTCTTCCCAGCCGGCCAGGCCGATCTTGTACGCCGCCTGCCCGATGTAGAGGTGTACGTCGGTGCCGGCGGCGACGTCGTTCCACCACGGCACCAGCTTCGCGTAGTCGGCGACCGAGAGCCCGATGTTCCAGTACACCTGCGGGTTGATGTAGTCGACCCAGCCTTCCTTGACCCACTTCCGCGAGTCGGCGTAGATCGAGTCGTAGCTCTGCATGCCACGGGTCTCGGAGCCGAGCGGGTCGGTGGCCTTGTTGCGCCAGATCCCGAACGGGCTGATCCCGAACTTCACCCACGGCTTCGCGGCGTGGATCCGCTCGCCGATCTCCTTGACCAGCAGGTTGGTGTTGTCACGCCGCCAGTCGTGCACGTTGTCGAAGCCGCGGGGATAGCGGGCGAACGTCTCGGCGTCGGCGAACTGCTGCCCCGCCGACGGGTACGGGTAGAAGTAGTCGTCGAAGTGCACACCGTCGATGTCGTAGTTGAGGACGGCGTCCATGATCGCGGTCTAGCAGAACTCCCGTACCTCCGGGAGGCCGGGGTTGTAGTAGAGCCGGGCGCCGGGCGCGTCGATCGGGTACGGCACCACCCAGTCGCGGTGCTGCCGTACCGGGTGGTCGGGGGCCAGCTTGTCGATGTCCACACCGGCCCCACCCGGCGCCGGCATGCTGACCCGGTACGGGTTGAACCAGGCGTGGAACTCCAGGTTGCGCTTGTGGGTCTCCTTGACCAGGAACGCCAGCGGGTCGTACCCCGGGTCCGCGCCCCGGGTGCCGGTGAGCCACTCCGACCACGGCTCGTACGGCGAGGGCCAGAACGCGTCCGCGGTGGGCCGGACCTGGACGAACACCGCGTTCAGCCGCTGTGCTTCGGCGTCGTCGAGCCAGCGCAGGTACTCTGCCTGCTGTTCGGCCACCGACAGCCCCTGCCGGCTGGGCCAGTCGATGTTGACCACGCTGGCGATCCAGGTGGCGCGCAGCTGCCGTTTCGGCATCGCCGGCGCCGGTACGCAGTCGGCGTACCCGGTGGCTGAGCCGGACGACGTGAGCCCGGCGGCGGCGCCGGGCAGCAGCAGGCCCCCGGTCGCCGTCGCTGCGGCTCCAGCGCCGAACGCGGTCAGAAGTTGGCGACGAGCAACCATCAGAAGCCTCCGCCGGGGTGTGGCGGATATTTTCAATAGCTTGGTAGCCTACGGAACTCTTCACCGCACGGTAAGACCCGTAAGGCCACTTCCACACCGTCCCGGAGCACAGACCCGGAGGAGTCGGGTCGACCCGGACGCGGCGCCACCCCCAGCGGGCTCCGACCACCGCGCCGTGGGCGCTGAGAGGTCGCGCGACCTCTAACGCGGGACGTACGCCTCGCAGTACGCGGCCCGTTCGGCGTTCCAGATGTCGAACGGGTCGCGGATCGGGTTCTCGCCCTGCAGCGACGCGATGTAGCACATCGCCGCCCCGGTCTCGGCCTCCACCTCACCGTTGACGGTCAGACCGAAGAACCGCTCGAAGTCCTTCACCCGCCACTGGGTGTGCGGTCCGTAGATCCCGTCCGGCGCCAGCTCCGGCGCGCCGATCACCCAGAGCATCTGCTCCACGCACGTCACCCCGGTGCCGGTGGAGCCGAGCTTCAGGGTCGGGATCTCAGCCGCGGGGCGGGACTCGTGGCGCCGAACACGGCACCGGCCGCCAGCCCGAGGGCCGCGGCTGTCGTACCGATCGCGCGCTTCACCCGTGACGTCATTGGGTCGCCTCCCCAGGCCCCTATTGGACACGCAGTCTGTTACTCACCAGTAAACCGCGCCGGCGACCCGGACACCAGCCCCAGATTTCGTCGTACCGGACCGCCAGACTGCTCGCGCTAGAGTCCGGTACGGGAGACCATGAGGTGGTGACCGACATGACCGCACAGCCGGTCGAGCCAGACCACGCACCGGTGTGGCTGCGGCGCCCGCCGCCGCACGGGTGGACCGTCGAGGACGTCCTCAACCTGCCCGACGACGCGCCCCGCGTCGAGTTGGTGGACGGAGTGATGCGCGTGGTCCCCTCGCCGACGTACGGTCACCAGAATCTCGGCAACCTGCTGTGGACGTGGCTGCGCGGCCATGCTCCGCCGCATATGGCGCCGGTGACCGCGGTGGGAGTCGGGATCGATCTCGGCAACACCCGCGAGCCCGACGTACTGCTGCTGCGGGAGGTCCCACCGGACATCCGGCGACATTTCTTCAAGCCCGACGAGGTGGTGCTGGTCGTGGAGATCGTCTCGGAAGGGTCGCGCCGCCTCGACCGGTTCGAGAAGCCGATCGAGTACGCGCGGGCCGGGATCCCGCACTACTGGCGGGTCGAGCTGGAGCCCGCGGTCCGGGTCCACGCGTACGACCTGGTCGACGGTGAGTACGTGCAGGTCGCCGAGGCGGCCGACGCGCTGGTGCTCACCGAGCCGTTCGAGATCTGGCTCCCGATCGCCGAGATCACGCCCTGACCCGAGTTATCCACAGGGAGGTCCGGTCAGGTTGCCGCACCCAAGGTCCGTCTGCTTTGCTGGGGTCTGCGCCGGTAGCCTCACACAAATTGTGACTGTGCCGTCATCGCGCGTTGGTTCGTACTAGATTAGCGTCAAGGGAGTGTCGATGGATCTCGAAAGGCGATTCGATGAGCTACGCCAGCGCAACGAGAAGCTCAGGAAGATTCAAGACGAGTTGAATGAGTCGGAAGTAGAGGTCAGATCGGCCGATGGCTCGGCGACGGTTGTGGCTTCACCGAACGGGCAGGTTATTGAGGTGCGGATTCTGCAGGACCTGAACCAGCTCGACCGAAAGACACTCGAAGCCACTTTGGTTGCGACGATTCGTGCGGCACAGGACGCCGGAAGAAGAGTTAGTGAGCGCGCGATTCAAAGTGCTATTCCGCAATTCTCATTCGAAGCGTTGTTGGCGAAGAGCAGGGAGCTCACCCTATGACGTCCAAAACGTTGGAGGTATCTCTGGATGCTCTGGATATGCATCGCAAGTACCTCCAGGAACTATACGACAACTTTATGAAGTCACTGAAGGCTCTGGATAAACTCGAGCTGTCTAGCGCCCATTTTGGTGATCTAGAGAAATCGGGTCAGCTCGCGAAGCGTTGGAAGTCCGCGCTAGCGGCACGCGACGACGACATCGCAGCAACCGGTAATCTGCTGCGATATATCATGAACAGTCTCATCGAAGTGCGAGAGCTGTATGACGGCACAGACGAGCGGAATAAGTCGAGGCTAGATCGCAACCGACCGGAGTAGTCGCAAGAGACAACTGCTGCCGTCACCTCGAGGGATTGACATGGGAAAGAAGTGGCAAAAGAAGGTAATGAGATACCGGACATCGACAAGGTGAGCAACTTCCTCTATTACTGGGGGATTACGTCGCCGCGCGAATATGCCGACCAGATGGATGCAGATCCCGACAAAATTGGCACAGCTTCAGATGGCGTCGCAAAAGTCAAGGACGCGTACGATACCTTGATGGAAGGTATCACCAAGGGAGTTGCGAAGCTGGACGCCCATTGGGACGGTGACGGCGCTGCCACCTACATGTCTGAGTTCTTGCCCCGCGTTGATAAGCATCTAACGAGGTTGCAGGCCAAGTGTAAGGATCAGTCCGACGATGCGTCGAAGGTCTCCGGAACACTGCAAGCAAGCCAGGATAAACTGTATCCAATGCTCGTGAATCTCGTCGAAGTCACCCAACACGCTGCGGCCGCCTTCCTCGTCTCACTGATGGGTGGCCCAGTTGTGGCAGGCGGTTCCCTGCTGGTTAACGATGCGCGGATCATAATGGCAAGCTATGACTGTTACAAACTGGTCAGCGAAACAGAGGGCGAGCTAGGTAAGCATGAATGGTTCAATGATCTCGGGACCGTTCCGGTATTCGACTATGGTTCGAGCGGCCTAGATGGTGATGACATGAGTCGTGCTGGATGGGAGCCAGAACCCTAACGATTCTAATCAGCTGGCTGTTGACGTGCGTTGACTCGCCCTTGCGACGGGATGTGGCTTGCGGATGACTGGATGCAATGTTGCTGATTGGGGCTATTTCGCGATCTACGTGGCGAGAGCATGTCCCGAGTCGCGTGGAACTTGGGTGACGATCCACGGTGAACTCTATGCGGCGGCGCCGACAGTGTCGGTGTCGGTGGGGGTGTCTGGGTGGGCGTGTCGGCGCAGCGCGTCGACGAGTTG
>JBOGDF010000011.1:0-33265 GCA_050701635.1 Micromonosporaceae bacterium
GGGCGGCCCAGGCGGCGGTGCCGGTGGCGATTCCGGCGCGCGGCCGGGCGGCGGCCCCGGCACCCCTCCGCCACGTCCGGGCGCACCCGGTGTTCCGGGGGGCGGCGGACCGGGTGGACCCGGCGGACCCGGCGAGGCCTCACCGGGAGGCCATCCACCGCGTGGCCACGGTGGCGTCTATCCGCCCGGCGCCGGCGCGGGAGGCGGTGGCGGTGGCGGTGGAGCCGGACGTTCGCGCCGCAGGCTGGAACGGGGCGAGTGGATGGAGGGGGCAGCGGGGCGGGCGAATCCGGCCGGTGGTGTGCTCGGCGGCGAACCGACGCGGCGGCAGTCGTGGGACCACCCCACCTCTAAGCTGACGCCCCAGGCCAGGCCCACCAAGGAGGATGCCGATCCCGACGTGTTGCCGGATCCGCAGAAGGTGCGGGAGACCGGGCGCAAACTCAACGCCGAGTACCGCAATCCCGACGGTGCGCAGGTCAGCTTCAAGTTCCGGGGGTCTCGTGGCTAGTGCTCCCAGCCGGCCCGCACCGGCGCGGTGGTGGTCACTACTGGCAGCGGCGCTGTTCACTGTCGTGCTCACCGCAGCCCCTGCGCCGGCACTCGCCGACGACATCCGCGACCAGCAGTGGCACCTGGACTACCTCCGGGTGAGCGAGCTGCACAAGATCACCCAGGGCGAAGGCGTCACCGTCGCAGTGATCGACAGCGGTGTCGACGCATCGCACCCCGACCTGGCCGGCAACGTGCTTCCCGGTACCGAGATTCCAGACAAGGGCGGTGACGGCCGCACTGACACGTATGGGCACGGCACCGGGATGGCCTCACTCGTCGCCGGACACGGCCACGGTCAGGGAAACCGGGACGGCGTGCTCGGGATAGCTCCGAAAGCCAAGATCCTTCCGGTTCGGGTGCCGGTCGGGACGGGCGAGGTGACGCCGCCGGACGAGACCGCCAAAGCCATCGACTGGGCAGTCGACAAAGGCGCGAAGGTCATCAACCTCTCATATCTGGATGCCACATCGCACCACCTGACCGAGGCCGTGGAGTCCGCGCTCGACCAAGGCGTTGTGATTGTGAACTCGGCAGGCAACGTCTCGCAGGGCGACAAGGAGATCCTTGGCATCGGTCTCGTTCCCGGAGTGGTTGTAGTTTCCGGCACCGATTTCCGGGGCAACTTTTCGACGAACTCGGTCGCTGGCGCCGAGGTATGCGTGGCGGCACCGATGGAGAAGGTGATGGCCGCCGGCGCCGGCAAGTTCGGCACCTACGACAACGGGAGCGGCACCAGTAACTCGGCGGCGCTGGTGTCGGGGGCGGCGGCGTTGGTGTTCTCGAAGTACCCCGACATCGACGGCAACAACGTGATCAACCGGCTGATCAGCACCGCCGACGACAGGGGCCCCGAGGGCCGGGACGAGGAGTACGGCTACGGCGTGATCGACCCGCTCGCCGCGCTCACCAGCGACGTACCCGAGGTCGACGCCAACCCGCTGATCGACCCACCGTCACAGCCCAGCGTGCCGCCCACCGGCCGAGCCAACTCCAAGGCCCCCGCCGACGAGCCGGGATCCTCACCCGGCGCCCGCGCCGCCTTCATCGCCATCGCACTGCTGGTCATCGCCGGTGGTGCGTACCTCCTGCTGCGACTCGCCAACCGGGACTAGAGCCTGTCCTGTGGATCTTCAGCCGGCTGCGACGGGTGCCAGGGGACGACCGGCAAATGGGTTCGGCGCGGCCGACCAGCGAGTTGTTCAGCAGACTCCTAGCGCGGCAGGAGGGTGCCGCCGACGAACTGGACCACGCCGTGGATCTGCTGCCGTACGGCGCCGAATCCGCGGTCGGCCAGCGCGCCGGTGATCTCGTCGGGGCCGAACATCCGGATCCCGCTGGCGCCGGCGAGCACTGAGGAGACCTCGCGTACCACCCCTGGGCCGCGGCCGCAGGAGACCATCAGCGCCACCCGCCCGCCGGGCCGCAGCACGGTCGCGATCCGGTCCAGCACCCGGTACGGCTCGGCGAACAGGTGCAGCGCCGCGAAGCAGCACACCGCGTCCAGCGACCCCGCCCGGAACGGCAGCTCGGTGGCGTCCGCGCGCAGGTAGCCGACGTTGTCGGCGGTGGTGTCGCGTACCGCCCGGCGCAGCATGGTGGTCGACGCGTCGAGCCCGATCGCGAGGCCGTCCTCGCCCACCACGGGGGCGAAGACGCGGGTGAAGTTGCCGGGGCCGCAGGCGATGTCGAGCACCACGTCGCCCCGCCCGAGCGCCAGGTAGTCCCGGGCGATCGCGCGTTCACCGGCCATGGTGGGGCCGACCACGCCCTTCGCGAGCTGTCCCAGCGCGGGTCGCCAGTAACGCTCGTACACCTCGGGGATCCAGCCGGAGACCATCAGCGACTGGGCGAAGCTCCGCTGCCCCTCGGGGGCGTCGCCCAGCAGGTCGAGGTAGCCCTGGGAGGTGTCGGGAGCCTCCTGCGCGGGCTGCAGCAAAGCACCCAGCCGGGACAGCGCGGTGCTCATCACGAGACCGTCGCGGCCAGCTTGGCGGCGCCGACCGCGTCGAGCGGGAGGTAGCGGTCGGTGTCGGGATCCAGGAACCACACCGGGCGGCGGGCCGTACCGGGACGGATGCCCTTGGCCCGCAGCTCCCGCCGGATCGGCCGGTACCAGGTGGTGAGCGGGATCTGGTCGACCACCCGGATCACCTCGGGCCGGTCGGGGCCCAGCGGCGCCAGCGCGGCATCGAGCTGTTCGGCGCGCAGCCGCTGCCCCCGGCGCAGCGTCACCGCCGCCACCACGTGCTCGGCGCCGGGCGTACCGAGCCCGTACGCGGAGACCAGGCCCACGGCGTCCAGCTCGCCCAGGGCGTCCTCGATCGGCACCGTGGGCACCGCACCACGGTCGGTACGCACCAGCCCCGACACGTGGTCGACCAGCCAGTAGTCGCCGTCGGCGTCCCGTACGAACAGCGAGCCGGTGGCCAGCCAGGCGTCGTCCGGGCGGAACAGGCCACGCAACGGGGTACGCCGCAGCGCGCCGCGACCGTGCTCCACCTTCGCCAGCAGCATCCCGGTCTCGCCGGGCCGGCACGGCACCGCGAATCCGTCGCTGCCCTGCACGATCTGGCCGGAGGCGGCGTCGTACTGGGCGAGCCGTACCTCGGCGCTGCCGGGCAGCGGCCGGCCCTTGGCCCCGACCTTCTCCCCCGACAGGTTGACCAGCACCACGTCCTCCTCGGTGGAGGCGAAGAACTCCAGCACGGTGGCGGGCGAGAACCGGCGCTCCAGCCGGCGCCACAGCCCCTTCGGCATGCCGGAGCCCATGAACAGCCGTACCGGGTGGTCGTGCTCGGCGGGGCTGGTCGGCGACGCGCTCAGCGGGTCCAGCAGATTCCAGGTGTACGACACCACGGTGATGCCGTAGCGGCGTACCTCCTCCCAGAAGGTCTCCGGGTGGTAGTTGGTGGTCAGCGCCAGCCGGGAGCCGCCGGCGATCGCGCCGCCGATGCCGTTCAACAAACCCGACGGGTGGTACGCCGGCGTCAGGCTGTACACCGTGTCGGCCGACGAGAGCGCCGCCGCCGACGCGGTGCCGAACGCCGAGACCGCCCACCGCCGGTTGGTGATCCGGGCGGTACGGGTGGCCTCGCCGTCGCCGGTGAACAGCACGAACGCGAGATCTTGCGCCTGACCCGGGTTGGCGGCGTACCAGCCGGGCAGCGCCACCTCGGCGGGGTCGATCCGCTCCAGGTCGGTGAGCCCGAAGCCGAGCTCGCGCGGTTCACCGCCGCCACCGAGCACCAGGACCGGTACGCCGTCCACCTTGGTCGCCAGCTCGCCGTGCTCCGGGTCGGCGATGATCCGGCTCACCTGACCCAGCTCGGCTTCCCGCGCGGTCGGCCCGTCCGGCCGCATCAGCACCCCGACGGCACCCAGCCGGTTGATCGCCACCAGTACGGCCAGCGCGCTGGGGCGGGTGCCCATCAGCACGCCCACGTGGTCGCCCTGGCGTACCCCGACGGAGGTGAGGCCGGCGACGATGTTGTCGATCCGGTGTTTCGCGGCGGCGTACGTGTGGCCGCGTCCGTCGAAGACGAAGAAGGTGTCGTCCGGCCGGTGCTCGGCATTTTCGTCCAGCACCAGCCCGATCGAGATCCGGGTGTCCGGGCGTACGTGTTCCAGCCGGCGCAGCCGGGGCAGTTGGCGTACCGCCTCCTCGGTGAGCAGCCCGACCGTCTTCGCGGTGGCGCTGACCGCGCCGACCACGCCCTGGGCCAGCCCGAGCCCCACCTCGGCGGCGGTACGCAGGGTATGGCCGATGCCTTCGGTCACGGTCGGCTCGGGGACGTCGGCGGCGATCGGCGCCACGTCGGGCCGCTCGCCCAGCCCGTCCAGCCAGCGCGCCCAGCCCGCCACGGTGGGCCAGCTGACCTCGGCCGCCTTGCTGCCGACCACCATCCCGAAGTGCCCCACCGGCATGGTCTTCTCGTACGCGTCCGCGTGCGGCGCCGCGCGCCGGATCGCGCGTACCGCCGCCGGTACGGCGATCGAGTCGGCGTCGCCGACGAAGCACAGCACCGGGCAGGTCAGGTCGGCCAGCGTCACCATCCGGTCGTTGACCACGAACCCGCCGGAGAGCATCCGGTTGTGCGCCACGAACTGCTTCACCAGGTCGCGGATCGCCGGCCCCGGGTAGGCCACCCAGCCGTCCTGCATCAGGAACTGCCGCTGCCGTTCCCGGGGCAACAGCGCCTCCCGGTTGTGCAGCTGCAGTACGAAGTCGAGCTGCTGGCGTACGGTCTTGCCGGGGTCGAGCATCCGGAAGCCGTTGCGTACCGCCCAGGCGGGCAGGTAGCGCTGCGCCAGCACCGAGTTGACCACCAGGTCGATGCCCTTGATCGCCAGATCCTCCGGCAGCCCGAACGGCAGCTGCCCGCGTACGTCCACCGGGCTGCCGAAGGTGACGATGCTGGACACGCCCTCGGCCCGGCGGTACGCCGCCGCCTGGTAGCAGAACATCCCGCCCTGCGAATACCCCGCCAGGTGTACGTCGCGCCCGGTCGCCGCCCGTACCTCGTCGACCGCCTGACTGACCGCCAGGATGTGGTCGGTGAGCGTACGCTCCAGCCCACCTTCCTCCCGCTCCGGAGCGCCGAAGTCGACCACCCACGGGTCGATCCCGGCGCCGTCCAGGATCCGCACCGCGCTGACCTCGACGGAGACGTCGTACACCTCCGTGGAGACCATCAGCGGCGGCACCATCAGCACCACCGGGCGGTCGGCCTGCGGCTGGTCGGCGAAGTAGTGCCGCAGCCGGTACGTGGCGTGCCGCTCCACCACGTCGTACGGGGCGGACTCCTCCTCCACCGCGAGCCCGCCCTGCCAGGCGACCTCGAGCGCGTTGCGCGCGGTGGCCCCCATCCGCTCCGCGATCCGGGCGAACGCCCGTGGTGAGAGGTCCATCCCGCCCCTTACGAATGCCAGCCCCGACCGGCCGTGGTGATCAGCCTAGTGCTCGGGACGGGGCTCCGGCTGTGGGGCGTGGGCCTGAGTCTGCCGGCCGAGCGCCGCGATCTCGGCTTCCATCTGCGGCACCAGGGTGCGCGCCTGGCGCCCGATCAGGTAGTCGGCGACCGGGCTGACCAGCAGCGCCCGGGCGGCGTTGACCAGCGCGACCGAGCGCGGCACGTACACCCGGCGGGAGCGCTTCTCGATGCCGCGCACGATCGACGCGGCGCACTTCTCGACCGTGGTCAGCGTGTTCGCCGGCCACGGCAGCTTGCCGCGCAGCGCCCCGAAGGTGGGCAGGTCCTGCTCGGCGGCCCGCACCATGTCGGTGTCGATCCAGGACGGGTGGCAGGTGCCGACCTGCACCCCGTACGGGCGCATCTCGTGGCGTACCGCGTGGCCGAGCGACTCCACGCCGGCCTTGCTGGCGGCGTACGCGGCGAGCCCCGGCATCGGGGTGTACGTGGCGAGCGAGGCGACGATCAGCGCGTACCCCCGGCGCTCCTTCAGGTACGGCAGCGTCGCCCGCAGGGTACGGAACACGCCGGTCAGGTTGATGTCGATCACCCGGGCGAACGCCTCGGGGTCGGCGATCCGCACCGTCGCGTAGCTGGCGATGCCGGCGTTGGCGAGCACCGCGTCGATGCCGCCGAAGCGCTCCATGGTGCCGGCCACGGCGGCGTCCAGCGAGCCGGAGTCGGTGACGTCGGCGGTGAACCAGCAGTGCTGCTCCCCCAGCTCTGTGGCGAGCTTCTCCAGCAGCTCGGGCTCCAGCCCGACCAGCGAGATCCGGTGCCCCTTGGCGGCGAGCAGCCGCGCCGTGTGGGCTCCGATGCCACGCGCCGCGCCAGTGATCAGTACGTCCATGTCGACCTCCCGGGTTCGGCGAATATTACCCCGAGTAATAATCACGGGGAAGCGACCTCGCTCACTGGGGATGCTCTCGCGCCGACCACAGTGAGAGCATCCCTAGGTGACGCCCCCCGCCACCCTCATCCTGTGGGACATCGACCGGACGCTGATCGACGTCGGGCAGGTCAGCCACGAAATCTACGCCAGGGCGTTTCTCGACGTAACGAACCAGCCGCTCCAGGACCTCGCCGACATGACGGGCCGTACCGAGAAGGCGATCCTTCTCGACACGCTGGCTCTGCATGGGGTTCCCGACCCGGAGTCGATGTTCGACAGGTTCTACGCCGCACTCGCCGAGGCGGCAGATGCGCTACGCGACGAGATGCGCCGCAAAGGCCGCCGCTTGCCCGGCAGCAAGCAGGCGATTGCGGCATTAGCGCGGGATGGCGTCGTCCAGACCGTGGTCACCGGAAACATCAAGGCGATAGCCATAACGAAGCTCGATGCTTTCGACTTGCGCGAACACCTCGATCTCGACATCGGCGGCTACGGCTCCGACGACAGCACCCGGGCGGCCCTGGTTCGTCTTGCCCAGCAACGGGCCGAGCGCAGATACGATCGTGCCTTTGCGCCAGGTCGGATCGTGGTGATCGGCGACACGCCTCACGACATGCATGCAGCCCGTGTTGTCGGGGTGCGCGCCGTAGGAGTGGCGACCGGTGGCAGCACCGTTGAGGAGCTGAGGGCCGCGCAGGCTGACGCGGTCCTGGCGGACCTCACCGACACCCGGGCGCTCGTGACTGCGGTGTTCTAGCCCGGCCCTTCACCAGTGGCTGGCTGGTCGCGTACGGGCATAGTCGCCTCGAACCGCTCCTCGAAGGCTCGCACCGCTGCGACGCGGTGATGGGGCCGCAGCGCAGCGCGAAACTCATGGAGCCGATCGAACACACGAGCCGATCCGATGGCGGTCGCCAGCGTCAAGCCTTCGACGGCAACTCCGCACGCGCCCTCCACGTCGCCGTCGACCAGGTGGCACGTAGCGAGCCGTGAGAGATAGTGCACGTGGTCCCGTACCCGGTGCGGCGCGTCTCTGGTGAGCAAGCTGATGGCACGGTTCAGGGCGGCGGACGCCTCGGCCGTCATGCCCAACGCCAGGTAGCAGGCCCCTTCCTGAGCAGCTACTTCAACCTCATCGACGTACGACAGCCATTGCGGTTCGTCCCACTCACCCGACTCCGCGAACGAGGTCCGTGTCCGGTCAATCACACGCTCACAGTCTGTGCGCTGGCCCAGGTTGGCGTGCGCCCTGGCAAGGCGCGTCCCCAGCATCGTCCTGGTGAGTCGGGTCAGGCGACTGCTTCCGCCGATCACGGCGGTCTGCGCGAGAGCCAGAGCCGACTGAGGGCGAGCAGCGTAGGTCTCCTGCAGACTCATGTAGGCGAGGGAGCTGGCCGCCAGCGCCGGATCGTCCGCCTCATGAGCCACGTACAGAGCGGTGGTGAAGTAGCGACGAGCCGGTGCCTGCAGGTTCGCATCGAGAGCAAGCCATCCGGCGAGCTGAGCGAGCTGACCGAACCCGACAAGATCGGCCTGATGTCCGCCCTGGACCGCAACCGCCAGGCGACCAACGTACTGAGCCAACAGTGGGTACAACGCGTCGCCGCCCAGCTCGTCGTCCAGCTGCAGGAACAGTCTGAGCAACAGGTTGGCCGTTTCGCCTCACGACATGCCGTCGAAGCCGCTCACGCCGACGCCGGTGTCACCGGCTCGATGACGACGCAACGCGATGCGCGGTGCGACGAAACTCTCGAGCAGAGATTGCGGTTCGGAGGCCTCGCCATCGGTTCCAATCCGACCGACAGGGCGGCGCCGTTGAGAATCTTCCTTGGAGCCGACTTGCTGAGCCGGTGCCTCCATCAATAGCTCACCAAGCTGGTCAACGGAGATCTGGAGTACGCGAGCCAGCCTCGGTCGCAGCCACGGCTGCGGCTCGGTCTCGCCGCTCTCCCACCGGGCGACCGTCGAGCGTTCGACCCGAAGTCGCTCGGCCAGGCCTTCCTGGCTCAGCCCCACCGTTCTGCGACGTTGCGCCAGGCGCTGCCGCCTCACTGCCATGCCGTACCTCCCCGTCCTCACGGATGGCTATATGCGCTGGTCAGAGCCGCCTCTGCGACGCCGGTGCGACAACAGCGCAGCATTTCCGCTCTGGCTGGTGATCGCTACCAACGGTTGTGTGCAGGTTACGACCCGCACAACCGGAAGGACAGCACCGCAATGAGCGCAAACCGCCGGGCACATACGTACGCCGTACGGCCGTCGATCGGCGGACCACCCATCGTCACCGTCACCGTCGACCGCCAGGAGCAACTGCTCATTGTGCAGACCACGAGAGGGGACATGACTCTCGACATCATTACCGCTCGTGCCCTCTGGATGGTGATCTGCGAGGCCGTCTACGAGCAGCATTCGGTTCGGCCTCACGGGCCCACGCTTGTTCTGGAGTGCGACCGAGGTACCGGCCGTCCGGTCGCGCTATGCCGGGACGAGCGGTGAGCATTCTCTCGGCTCAACAGATCGCCCGATACGCTCAGCATCAGATCCGGTCAGCCGACGTTCTCCTGACTCGACACCGCACCAAAGGCGACATGTGCACGTGCGGGCGTCCCGAGCCCTGCCCGGTGGCGCTAAGCATCGCCAGGCGCAGGGCTCACTTCGCCGCCGTACTGGCGGCAGCCGGTACTCCTCGCGCGATCGGTCGCGCACCGGTACGCCCCACGAGCCGTACGGCGTGGTGGATCACGGCGTCACGATGAGGCTCGCTCTGCCCGGTACCAGTGCGGCTAAGGGCGGTGCAAGGCGGCGTCGAGGTAGTGCGCCCATTCCCGCAGCAGGCCGGTACGACGCGCCGAGTCGTCGCTGAGCAGGTTGGCCAGGCCGAGCCCGCGTAGTAGGTCGAGGGTGGCCTGTACGGCTTCCCGTACCCCCGGAATGGTTTCATCGGCTCCCAGCAGGTCGACGGTGAAACGGTGAGTCTCGCGGCCCACCTCGGCTTCCAGCGGTCCGACGATCTCCCGCAGCTGCGGGTCAGTGGACGCCGCCACCCACAGCTGCAGCGCGGCGCGGAACACCGGGCTGGTGAAATGCTCGGCCAACAGCTCCAACGCCTCGGCGGTACGCCGCAGCCCCGCCGGCATGCCCGCCGCCCGGGTGCGGATCTCCTCCGCGCGTACCGCGGCCATCTGGCGTACCGCGGCGGTGACCAGGTCCTCCCGGGTCGGGAAGTGGTGCTGCGCCGCGCCCCGCGACACGCCGGCCCGTTCGGCCACCACCGCGACCGTGGTGCCTGCCCAGCCCCGCTCGGCGAGACAGTCGACGGTCGCCTCGAGCAGCCGCTGCCGGGTCAGCCGGCTGCGTTCCTGCTGCGGCTCCCGCGCGACCTCGACGCTCGCCATCAGCCGACCTCGACGCTGCTCATCAGGACCGGTCCGCGGCCCACTGCGGCTTGCGCCGCTCCAGGAACGACACCATGCCCTCGCGCGCCTCGTCGGAGGCGAACAGCCGGGCCGACAGCTCGGACATCGCCTCGCCGTGCTCGTCCAGCTCCTCCAGCACCTCCGCGGTGATCAGCTTCTTCGACTCGGCCAGCCCCTGCGGCGACCCTGCCCGCAGCCCGTCCAGGATCTCGGCCAGCGCACCGTCCACATCGGACGCCGAGAAGGTCACCAGCCCCACCTGGGCGGCCACCGTACCGTCGAACTTCTCACCGGTCAGGAAGTAGCGGCCGGCGGCCCGGGCGTCCAGCCGCGGCAGCACCGTCAGCGAGATGATCGCCGGCGCCAGCCCGAGCCGGGCTTCGGTGAACGCGAACGAGGACTTCTCCGAGGCGACCGCGATGTCGCAGGCGCCCACCAGCCCCAGGCCACCGGCGCGTACGTTGCCGTCGATGCGGGCCACCACCGGCTTGGGCAGGGCGACGATCGTACGCAGCAGCCGCAGCAGCGCCTGGGTGCCCTCGGCCATCCCACCGGCGGCCGCCTCGGTCAGGTCGGCGCCGGCGCAGAAGGTGCTGCCGGTGTGGGTCAGCACCACCGCGCGTACCGCGGGATCGGCGGCCGCGGTCTCGAGCCGGGCGAACAGCTCGGTCACCAGCTGCCGCGACAGCGCGTTGCGGTTGTGCGGTGAGTCGAGCGTGATCGTCGCGATCCCCGCCTCGACGCCGAGGTGAACCACCGTCCCCGCTCCCCGCCGCTCCGGCGTGGCTTCGTCGGTCATGTCGCTCCTTCGTGGCTTGTGGCCGAAGGTCTGATCATCTCAGTACGACTTCGGCAGCCCCAACGTGTGCATCGCGACGAAGTTGAGGATCATCTCCCGGCTGACCGGGGCGATCCGCGCCACCCGCGCCGCGCCCAGCAGCGCGCCGACGCCGTACTCCCTGGTCAGGCCGTTGCCGCCGTGGGTCTGTACCGCCGCGTCGACGGTCCGTACGGCGGCTTCGGCGGCGGCGTACTTGGCCATGTTGGCGGCTTCTCCGGCGGCCAGGTCCTCGCCGGACTCGTACAGCCAGGCGGCCTTGGCGGTGAGCAGCTTCGCCTGCTCGATCTCGATCGCCGCCTGCGCGAGCGGATGCGCGATCGCCTGGTGCGCGCCGATCGGCTCCTTGAAAACCTTGCGACTCTTGGCGTACGCGACCGCCTTGTCCAGCGCGTACCGGGCGATGCCGAGCGAGAACGCCGAGGCCATGATCCGCTCCGGGTTCAGCCCGGCGAACAGCTGCAGCAGCGCCGCGTCCTCGTCGCCGACCAGCGCGTCCGCCGGCAGGGCCACGTCGTCGATGAACACCGTGAACTGCTTCTCCGGCGACGGGAACTCCATCTCGATCTGCTGGTACGTCAGCCCGTCCGCGTCGGTGGGCACCACGAACAGCGCCGGCTTCAGGTCGCCGGTCTTCGCGTCCTCGGTACGCGCCACCACCAGCACCGACGCCGCCTCGTCCACCCCGGAGATGAACACCTTCTGCCCCGACAGCCGCCAGCCCGTGCCGGAGTCGTCGCGGCGCGCGGTGGTGGTGATGCGGTGGGCGTTGGAGCCGGCGTCCGGCTCGGTGATCGCGAACACCATGGTCAGCGACCCGTCGGCGAGCGGCGGGATCCAGCGCTGCTTCTGCTCGTCGGTGCCGTACCGGCTGATGATGGTGCCGCAGATGGCGGGCGAGACCACCATCAGCAGCAGCGGGCAGCCGGCCGCGCCCAGCTCCTCGCAGACCGCGGCCAGGTCGCCGATGCCGCCGCCTCCGCCGCCGTACTCGGTGGGCAGGTTGACGCCGAGGTAGCCGAGCTTGCCGGCCTCGGTCCACAGCTCGGTGGTCTTGCCGCCGGTGCTCGCCTTGTCCCGCATGTACTCGGGGCCGTACTTGGCGCCCAGCGCCGCGACCGCCTCGCGCAGCGCCTGACGCTCGTCACTCTCCCGGAAGTCCATCGGACTACTCCTCCTCTGCGGTGACGACGGCGAGGACACTGCCCGCGTCGACCTGGCTGCCCACATTCACGTGCACCGCACGGACCACACCGTCCGCCGCGGCACTGATCGTCTGCTGCATCTTCATCGCCTCGAGTACGAGCAGCGCGGCGCCGGCGCTCACCCGCTCCCCCTCGGCCACGTGCACCGCCACCACCGACGCCGGCATCGGCGCCAGCAGCGAGCCCTCCGCCACCTGGTCGGCCGGATCGGCGTACCGCGGGACCGGGGTGAGGCGTACCGACCCGAGCGGCGAGTCGACACACACCAGCCCGTCGTACGCCGCCACGGCGAACCGGTGCCGTACCCCGCCGGTCTCGAGAATCACCTGTTCGGGTGCCGCGTTGACCAGCGTCACCCCGGGGTATGCCTCGGCGACGAGCCCGTCGCGGGTGAGCCGGTAGCCGACCTCGATCTCCTCGGGCCCGGCCTGGTAGCTCTTGCGCTGCGGCTGCGACGGTACGTTGCGCCACCCGCTCGGCACCGCCGCCAGTACGGGCGCCGCGGCCCGGCGCGCGGCGGCGTCGGCCAGCGCGGCGGCGAGCGCCGACAGTCGCGTGGCGTCTTCGCCGGCCAGCGGGGCGGACAGCGCCGCCAGATCGTGCCGGTCGAAGAAGCCGGTGTCGGTCTCCCCCGCCAGGAACGCCTTGTGCCGAAGGACGCGTACCAACAGATCCCGGTTGGTGGTGACGCCGTGCAGCGCGGCGCCGGCCAGCGCCGCGGCCAGCCGGCGGGCCGCCTCGGTACGGGTGGGCGCCCAGGCGATCAGCTTCGCCAGCATCGGGTCGTAGTGCACGGTGACCGCTGATCCGTCGGCCACGCCGGAGTCCAGCCGCAGCCCGTACCCGGACGGCACCGCGAACTCCGCGTCCACCCCCGGTACGCCGAACCGGTGCAGTACGCCGCTCTGCGGCCGCCAGTCCTGCGCCGGGTCCTCGGCGTACAGCCGGACCTCGATGGCGTGGCCGGTGAAGCCGGTCGGCGCCTCGGACGGGAGCCGGGCACCTTCGGCGATCCGCAGCTGCCAGTCGACCAGGTCGAGCCCGATAACGCACTCGGTGACCGGGTGTTCGACCTGCAGCCGGGTGTTCATCTCCAGGAAGAAGAACCGGCCCTTGGCGTCGGCGAGGAACTCCACGGTGCCGGCACCGACGTACCCGATCGCCTTCGCGGCGGCGGTCGCCGCCTCGCACAGCGCGGCGCGCATCTCCGTGTCCACCAGCGGGGACGGCGCCTCCTCGACGATCTTCTGGTGCCGGCGCTGGATCGAGCACTCACGCTCGCCCAGCGCCCAGACCGTGCCGTGGGTGTCGGCCAGCACCTGCACCTCGATGTGCCGGCCCGCCTCCAGGTACGGCTCGCAGAACACCGTGGCGTCCCCGAACGCGCTGCCCGCTTCGGCGCTCGCGGCCTCGATCGCGTCGGGCAGTGCGGCGAGGGTACGCACGATCCGCATCCCCCGCCCGCCGCCGCCCGCCGACGCCTTGACCAGCACCGGAAGGTCCGTGTCCGTCACCTCCGCCGCCGGCAGCTCAGGCAGCACCGGCACCCCGGCGTCGGCCATCAGCCGCTTCGACTCGATCTTCGAGCCCATCGACGCGATCGCGTCCGGCGGCGGCCCGACCCAGGTGAGCCCGGCGCCGGTCACCGCTCGCGCGAAGGCCGCGTTCTCGGACAGGAAGCCGTACCCGGGGTGGATCGCATCGGCGCCGGCCGTACGTGCGGCGTCGATCAGCGCCTCGCCCCGCAGGTACGTCTCCGACGGCGCGTTCCCCGGCAGGTGCACCACAGCGTCGGCCCCGGTGGCGTACGGGGCGGCGAGGTCGGCGTCGGAGCACACCGCGACCGTGGCGATCCCCGCCGCCCGGCAGGTACGGAACACCCGCCGGGCGATCTCGCCACGGTTCGCCACCAGGAGTCGGTTGATCATCGCCGCCTCACATCCGGAAGACACCGAAGCCGGTGCCGTCGTAGCGGGCGCCCGCGACCGGTCCACTGTGGATCGTGGACAGGCAGATCCCGAGCACGGTACGGGTGTCCCGAGGGTCGATCACGCCGTCGTCGTAGAGCCGCCCGGACAGGAACATCGGCAGCGACTCGGCCTCGATCTGGTTCTCCACCATGGTGCGCATCGCGGTGTCGTGCTCGTCGAGATACTCCTGCCCCTTCGCCGCCGCCGCGGCGCGGGCCACGATCGAGAGCACCCCGGCGAGCTGCGCCGGCCCCATCACCGCCGACTTCGCGCTCGGCCAGGCGAACAGGAACCGCGGGTCGTACGCCCGGCCGCACATCCCGTAGTGCCCGGCGCCGTAGGACGCCCCCATCAGGATCGAGATGTGCGGCACCTTGGAGTTCGAGACCGCGTTGATCATCTGGGCACCGTGCTTGATGATGCCGCCCTGCTCGTACTCGGCGCCGACCATGTAGCCGGTGGTGTTGTGCAGGAACAGCAGCGGCGTGTTCGCCTGGTTGGCGAGCTGGATGAACTGGGTCGCCTTCTGCGATTCGGCGCTGAACAGCACGCCCTGCGCGTTGGCCAGGATCCCGATCGGGTAGCCGTGCACCCGCGCCCAGCCGGTGACCAGGGAAGACCCGTACGCCGGCTTGAACTCGTCGAACTCCGAACCGTCGGCGATCCGTACGATCACCTCGCGCGGGTCGAACGGCACCTTCAGATCGGCCGGCGCGATGCCCAGCAGCTCGTCCGGATCGAACAACGGCTCGGTGACCGGCGCTGGCCCAGGGCCCTGCTTGCGCCAGTTGAGCCGGGCCACGATCCGCCGGCCCAGCCGCAGCGCGTCGTGCTCGTCGACCGCGAGGTAGTCGGCCAGCCCGGAGGTACGGGCGTGCATCTCCGCCCCGCCCAGCGACTCGTCGTCGGACTCCTCGCCGGTGGCCATCTTCACCAGCGGCGGCCCGCCCAGGAACACCTTGGCGCGTTCCTTCACCATCACCACGTAGTCGCTCATCCCCGGGATGTACGCGCCGCCCGCGGTCGAGTTGCCGAACACCACCGCGATCGTCGGCATCCCCGCCGCCGACGCCCGGGTCAGGTCGCGGAACATCCGCCCGCCCGGGATGAAGATCTCCTTCTGGCTCGGCAGGTCCGCCCCGCCGGACTCCACCAGGTTGATCGACGGCAGCCGGTTCTGGTACGCGATCTCCGAGGCCCGGAACGCCTTCTTCAGCGTCCACGGGTTGCTGGCGCCGCCGCGTACGGTCGGGTCGTTGGCGGTGATCAGGCACTCGACGCCTTCCACCACGCCGATCCCGGTGACCAGGCTGGCGCCGACCTGGTAGTCCGAGCCCCAGCCGGCGAGCGGTGAAAGCTCCAGGAACGGCGAATCCGGATCGAGCAGCAGCTCGATGCGCTCTCGGGGCAGCAGCTTGCCGCGTTTGTGGTGCCGGGACACGTACTTCTCGCCGCCGCCGGCGAGCGCCTTCGCGTGCTCGGCGTCCAGCTCGGCGAGCTTGCCCAGCATCGCCTCCCGGTTCGTCTGGAACAGGTCGCCAGCCGGGTCCAGTGTGGACTTGAGGGCGGTCATGACGTGTACCCGTACAGCTTGGCTGCCAGGTCGGTGAGTATCTCGGTGGCGCCGCCGCCGATACCGAGGATCCGGGAGTCCCGGTAGTGCCGCTCCACCTCCGACTCCCGCATGTAGCCCATCCCGCCGTGCAGCTGTACGGCCTGGTCCACCACCCAGTCGCACGCCTCGACCGCGCTGTTCTTCGCCAGGCAGGCTTCCGCGACCGGGTTCTCGCCCGCCGCGAACCGCTCCGCAACCCCACGGGTGTACGTCCTCGCCAGCTCGATCTTCTGCCGCATCCCGACCAGCCGGTGCTGGATCACCTGCCGGCTGATCAGCGGGCGCCCGAAGGTGTGCCGCTGCCGGGCGTACGCCACGGTGAGGTCGAGGCACCGCTGCGCGGTGGCGTACGCCTGCACCGCGAGGCTGACCCGTTCGGCCACGAACTGCTGCGCGACCTGCACGAATCCGGTGTTCTCCGCGCCGACCAGATTCGCCACCGGCACCCGGCAGTCCGCGAACGCCAGCTCGCCGGTGTCCGAGCAGAGCCAGCCCATCTTGTCCAGCTTGCGGGACACCGTGAACCCGGGCGTGCCCTTCTCGATCACCAGCAGGCTGATCCCCGGGTAGCCCTCGCCTCCGGTACGCACCGCGGTGGTCACGAAGTCCGCGCGTACCCCCGAGGTGATGAAGGTTTTCGCGCCGTTGACGACGTAGTGGTCGCCGTCGCGGCGCGCCGTGGTCCGCAGCGACGCCACGTCGGAGCCGGCGTCCGGCTCGGTCACTCCGAGCGCACCGATCAGCTCGCCGGCCAGGGTGGGGCGTACCCAGCGGTCGATCTGGGCGGCGTCACCGGCGGCGATGATGTGCGGCAGCGCGATGCCGTGGGTGAACAGCCCCGCCATCACGCCGCCGCTCGCCCCGGCCGCCATGAATGCCTCGGTGAGCACCATGGCGTCGACCAGGGTGCCGCCGTCGCCGCCCACCTGCTCGGTCGCCCCGACGCCCATCAGCCCCGCCGCGGCGGTCTTCTTGTGCAGCTCACGGGGCAGCTCACCAGCACGTTCCCACTCGTCCAGGTACGGCACGATCTCCCGCTGTACGAACGTCCGGCAGCTCTCGCGCAGCGTCTGCCGCTCCGGCGTCTCAAAACCCTCGAAACTCACAGCAGCTCCTCCGGTACGTCGACCAGCCGGGCGCGCAGCCACTCCCCGACCGCCTTGGCCTGCGGGTCGAACCGGTGCTGTGAGGCAACGCCCTGTCCCAGCAGCCCGTCCACCACGAAGTTGAGCGCCCGCAGATTCGGCAACACGTGCCGGGTGATCGGGTACGCACCCGCCTCCGGCAGCAGCGCCGCGAACCGCTCCACGGTCAGCTCGTGCACCAGCCAGCGCCAGGCGTCGTCGTCGCGTACCCAGACCCCGACGTTGCAGCTGCCGCCCTTGTCGCCGCTACGGGCGCCCGCGACCCGCCCCAGCGGCACCCGCCGGGTCGGCCCGGCCGGCAACGGCCCCGGCAGCTCGGGGCTGTCCACATCGGACAGCTCCTGGGTCTTCGCCGCCGGCCCGATCGCGTGCCGTACGCCGTCCGGCAGCACCGCGACGTGCGGCACCACAGCGGCGTCGACGTACCCGGCGGTGAACACCCCGTACGGCGACGCGTCCCCTGGGGGCGCCGTGACGTGGAAGCCCGGGTAGCTGGCGAGCGCCAGCTCGACGCCGGCCCGGCTGACCGCCTTGCCGACCACTCCCGGGTCGGAGTCCTTCACGACCAGCCGCAGCAGCGCCGCGGCCTCCTCCTCGACCGCAGCGTCCGGATGGTCGGTACGCGCCAGCGTCCACCGCACCTCTGCCGGCCGCTGCTTGGCACCGGCCAGCACCGCCTCCATCTGGTCCCGCAGCAGCGCGGCCTTCGCCTCGATGTCCAGCCCGGTCAGCACGAACGTCATCTCGTTGCGGAAGCCACCCAGCTCGTTCAGGCAGACCTTCACCGTCGGCGGTGGCGGCTCCCCGCGTACGCCGGTGATGCGTACCCGGTCCGGGCCGTCGCCGTTCAGCGCGATGGTGTCGAAGCGGGCGGTGACGTCGGGGCCGGCGTACCGGGCGCCGGTGATCTCGTACAGGAGTTGCGCGGTGACGGTGCCGGCGGTGACGGCGCCGCCGGTGCCGGGGTGCTTGGTGATGACGCTCGACCCGTCGGGGTGCAGCTCGGCGATCGGGAACCCGGGATGCCGCAGGTCGGGCAGCTCGCCGAAGAACGCGTAGTTGCCGCCGGTGGCCTGCGCGCCGCACTCGATCACGTGCCCGGCCACCACCGCGCCCGCCAGCGCGTCCAGGTCTTCGGGGCCCCAGCCGAAGTGCGCGGCGGCCGGGCCGACCACCAGCGACGCGTCGGTGACCCGGCCGGTCACCACCACGTCGGCACCGGCGCGCAGGCACGCCGCGATCCCGAAGCCGCCCAGGTACGCGTTCGCGGTCAACGGCGTACCGAGCTCCAGCTCTCCCGCCCGGGTACGCAGGTCGTCGCCCTCGACGTGCGCGACCGCCACGTCCAGCCCCAACGTCGACGCCAGCCCGCGCAGCGCGGCGGCCAGGCCGGACGGGTTCAGACCGCCGGCGTTCACCACGATCTTGACGCCGCGGTCGACGGCGGTGCCGAGCGAGGACTCCATCTGCTTGAGGAACGTCTTGGCGTACCCGAGGTTCTGGTCGCGCAGCTGGTCTCGGCCCAGGATCAGCATGGTCAGCTCGGCGAGGTAGTCGCCGGTGATCACGTCCAGCTCGCCGCCGGAGAGCAGCTCGGCGTACGAGGAGAACCGGTCGCCGTAGAAGCCCGACGCGTTGGCGATCCGCAGTGGGGGCGTCACGACTGCCCCTGTGGCGTGCGGCCCGGGCCGGGCGGGCCGGCGAACATCTGGGCGATGTCGAGCCAGTGGTCGGCGTCGGCGCCCTCGGCGACCAGCGCCAGGTCGTCGCGGTGCCGCCGCTGGGCGGCGAGCAGGCACAGGTCCAGCCCCGGCCCGGTGACCCGCTGGGGCGCGTCGGTGGGGCCGAAGCGCCACAGGTCGCCGTCCGGCCCGGTCAGGTCGATCCGGAACTCCTCCGCGGGCGGCTGCTCACCGCGTACCAGATAACCGAAGTCACGGGTACGCACCGCGAGCCGCGCGATGTGCCGCAACCGGGCAGTCGGCTCGCGCGCCACACCCAGCGCATCGGCCACATCCAGCCCGTGCGCCCAGGTCTCCATCAGCCGGGCGGTCGCCATCGACAGCGCGCTCATCGGCGGCCCGTACCAGAGGAGCCTGGTTTTCGGGGGTACGCCGCGCAGCGCGTCGAGCACCGCCTCGCGGCCGTGGCGCCACCGCTTCAGCAGCTCCGGTACGGGTGCCGCCGCCCCCTCCGCTGCCGCGTCGTCGACCCAGGTGCCGGCCCGCTCGGCGGCGACCGCCAGCTCGGCAGTGAACCCGTCGGGGTCGGTCGCCGACAGGATCGCGCGCTCGTCGGTCCAGGCGAGGTGCGCGATCTGGTGCGCGATGGTCCAGCCCTGCGCCGGGGTCGGCGTCGCCCAGCCCGCCTCGGACAGGTCGGCGACCAGCCGGTCGAGCTCGTCACCTTCGGCGCGCAGATCGGCGTACACGGCGTCGGCATCCGTCATGCTCCCGAGCGTGGCACCTGGAGCTGGAAAAATCAATCATGCCTGCTTGTTTTTCACAGACGGAAGCATCACGGCTCCCGCCGGAAGGCGTCAGGAGGTGGCGGCCGAGGCGGGGGCGGACTGACGCGCCAGGCGGGTCGCGCCGTTGGCCACCGCGTAGCCGCGCGCCCAGCTCGCCGCCGAGCCCGGGCTCGTACGGTCGGCGAGGAAGTAGTAGTCCAGCTGCACCCGCTCGGGCCGTACGTCGAGCACGCCGTACCCGTGGTGGTCGGTGTCGACCCACTTCACGTGCGGGTTGGTGAGCCGGATCGCCAGCGACGCCGGGCCGGTGGTGCTGTTCGGCGGTGCGCCGACGATGTCGTCGATGTTGTCGCTGGTCACAGACGGCACCACGAACTCCACCGCGGCCGGCGTGGTGCCGGTGTCCTTGGTGGTCAGCTCGTTGGCCCAGGAGGTGTGGATGTCGCCGGTCAGGAACACCACGTTCTTCGTACCGGAGCTGCGCAGATGGCCGACCAGCTCGTTGCGGTCGGCGTTATAGCCGTCCCACTGGTCGTTGAAGAGCACCGCCCCGTTCTGCGGTACGCCGATCAGCTCCCCCAGCGGCCCGAGCAGCCACGCCGGCAGCGCGCCGATGTCGAGCCGGGAGATCATCACCGAGTTGCCGACCAGCTTCCAGCGCGCCGACGACTCCGACAGCCCGGTCTTCAACCACGCCATCTGGGCGTCGCCGGTGACCGTACGCGCCGGGTTGTCGACCTCCTTGCCGCCGGCCTGCTGCGAGCGATACGAGCGCAGATCCAACATCGTGAACTCGGCCAGGTTGCCGAACCGCAGCCGCCGCTGGATCTCGTTGCCGGCGGACATCCGTACCGGCATCCACTCCGCGTACGCCTGGTGCGCGGCCGCCTTGCGCGCGGCGTAGCTGCCCTCGGTGGCCGGGTCGTGGTTCTCCGCGCCGCCGGACCAGGCGTCGTTGGCCACCTCGTGGTCGTCCCAGGTGATCAGCCACGGCACCGACGCGTGCAGCGCCTGCAGGTGCGGATCGGTCTTGTAGTGCCCGTGCCGGATCCGGTAGTCGGACAGGTTCAGCACCTCGTGCTTCGGCTCCACCGGCCGGATCACCGTGCCGCCGGTGGCCCCGATCGCGCCGGCGCCGTACTCCCCGGTGCCGTACTCGTAGAGGTAGTCGCCGAGGTGCAGCACCAGCTGCAGGTCGTCGCGCTGCCGCAGCAGTTGGTACGCCGCGAAGTGCCCCGCCTCCCAGTTCGAGCACGACACCACGCCGGCCCGCAGGCTGGACACCTCGGCGTCGGCCGCGGGGGCGGTCAGGGTGCGGCCGGTTGGCGACCACGCGTCGGCGTACCCGAACCGGTACCAGTACGTGGTGGCCGGCGACAGCCCGGTGACCTCGACCTTGACCGTGTGGTCGCGCTCCGGCCCGGTCTGAGCCGCGCCGCTGCCCACCACCGTGGCGAAGGCGGGATCGGCCGCCACCTGCCACGCGACCGTGCCCGCCGGCCCCTTCCCCGAGCCCGGCGTCGCATCCACGGTCGGCGTCACCCGGGTCCACAGCAGTACGCCGTCCGGCAGCGGATCGCCGGAAGCCACGCCGTGCCGGAAGTAGCCGTCCGCGGCCTGCGCCGAGGAGCCGCCGAGCAGTGCCGGCGAGGCGATAGCGGCGGTGCCGGCGGCCACCCCGGCGGCGCGCAGCAGCGTACGGCGAGCGATGGGCTCCGTCATGGGTCAGCTCCTCGGTATCGCGAACTCCCGGGTCGACTGATCCGAGATGCTCTCATGAACTCGCAGGAATCCGTGGACCGCCGCCTGCCAGGTGTAGCGCTCCGCGCGGCGTCGCGCCGCCCGCCGGCGCAGCTGCCGGGGCCGCGCCATCAGCTCCAGTACGGCGTCCGCGTACGCCTCGCCGTGGCCCGGCGCGGCTGCTCCCGCCTCCCCCACCACCTCGGGCAACGCGCTCTCCGCGCTGGCCACCACCGGCGTACCGCTGGCCAGCGCTTCCAGCGCCGCCAGGCCGAACGTCTCCACCGGCCCCGGCGCCAGCGCCACATCCGCTGACGCCAGCAGCCCGGCCAGCCGGTCCCGGTCGCCGATGAAGCCCTCGAAGGTCACCGGCAGCTCCTGCTCGGCGACCCGTTGCCGCATCCGCTCCTCCAGCGGGCCGCTGCCGGCGACCACCAACCGGGCGGCCACCCCGCGCCGGCGCAGCTCCGCGATCGCGGTCAACGAGCGTTCCGGGCACTTCTCCGGCGAGAGCCGGCTGCAGTGCACCAGGAGCAGTTCGCCGGCGGCGGCGTACTCGGCGCGGAGCCCGCCGTCGTACCGGTCGGGGTGGAAGCCCGAGAGGTCCACCCCGAGCGGCACCTGCTCCACATTGGACACGTCCAGCCGGCGGAACTCCGCCGCCGCCCACGACGTGGTGCACACGACCCGGTCGTACTGCCCGGCGGTACGCGCGTTCAGCCGGTCCGCGATCCGGTCCGACGGCAGCCAGTCGGCGTGGGTCATCCGCAGCAGGCCGGCGAGACTCTCGTGCGAGACCATCACCGAGCCGACGCCGTGACGGCGGGCCCAGCCGCCGGTCCAGCGCAGCGTGGAACGGTCCGAGACCTCCAGGCGGTCCGGTGCCAGCCGCTCCAGCAGCCGCGCCAGCTTCGGGCGGTTGACCAGCACCCGGTAGCCTCCGGTCCCCGGCACCACCGGACCCGGCAGCGTGATCACGTCGCCCTGCTCGGTGCTTTCCCGGGAGTACGCCGCGCCCGGCACCACCAGCACCGATTCGTGACCCGCGGCCGCGTAACCGGCGCCGAGCTCGCGCAGCGCCGTACGCAAGCCGCCGGAATTCGCGGTCACGAAGTTGGCCAGTCGTACGATCCTCATCCGGCGCGTCGGTGGAGGCTCATGCGGCGATGCCGTCGGTGGTCCGGGCGGAGCGCTCCGCGATCACGGCCGTGTAGTGCGCCAGCAGCTGGTCCCCGACGGCTTCCCAGGTACGGTTCGCGACCGACCGCCGCGCCGTCCGGCCGTACGCCCGGCGCAGCTCGGGCGAGGCCACCAGGGTCGCCACCGCGTCGCGTACCGCTCCGGCGTCGTCGACCGGCACCAGGAAACCGTTGCGTCCCGGGGAGACCAGATCCAGCGGCCCTCCGGCGGCTGGCGCCACCACCGGCAGCCCGCTGGCGAGGGCTTCCTGTACGCACTGGCAGAACGTCTCGTACGGCCCGGTGTGGGTGAACACGTCGAAGCTGGCGTACAGCCGGGCCAGCTCCTCGCCGGTACGTTGCCCGAGGAACTCCGCCCGCGGCAGCGCCCGCTGCACCGCGTCCCGAGCTGGTCCGTCGCCGACCAGCACCACCTTCACCCCGGGCAGCCGGGTCACCGGCTCCAGCAGCTCGAGCCGCTTCTCCCCGGCGAGCCGGCCCACGTACCCGACGATCACCTCACCGTCGGGCGCCAGCCGGCGGCGCCAGCCGGCGTCCCGCTTCGCCGGGTCGAACCGCCGTACGTCCACCCCGCGGCGCCACAGGTGCACCCGCTCGACACCGTGCGCGCCGAGCGACGCCGACGCCTCGGTGGACGGCGCGAGCGTACGGTCGGCGGCGTTGTGGATCCGGCGGATCCAGCGCCAGGCCGCGCCCCGCCCCACGCCCAGCTTGTACGAGTCGGCGAACCCCGGTACGTCGGTCTGGTACACCGCCACGATCGGCAGCCCCAGCCGTACCGCCACGGTCACCCCCCAGGCGCCCAGCGCGAACGGGCTCGCCAGGTGCACCACCTCGATCCCGTACGCCGTCAACGCGTACTCCAACCGGCGGGACGGCAGGCCGATCCGGAAGGTGTTGTAGCCGGGCATCGCCACCGACGGCACCCGGAGCACCGGATACGGCAGCTCCGCGTCGTGACGTTCGGTGTCGAGGCGCCGACCCGGGTCCGGGGCCACCACCAGCGGCGTGTGTCCCCGGCGCAGCAGATGTTCGGCCACCCGCACCACGGAGTGCGCGACTCCGTTGACGTCGGGCGGGAAGGACTCGGTAACGATCGCAACCCGCACGCCGTCATGATCTGGCGCGCGCGGGTGCCGCAAACCACCATGAGTCGACCAACGCGGAAACTGTGGGAAACAACTAGCGTCGGCCCCGCAGCCACGCCCGCCTCGGCCCCGCGGCGACGCCAGCCTCGCCCCCTCGGTCACGCCGGCAACGGTCAAGCCGGGAGATCCCGGACAGGTAACACGCGTGTAATGACCAGGCGTTGCGCAGCGACTACATCAGCAGGATGGGTAGGGTCAGGCCATCCGACGCGGACCCGAGGGGGGACATCGGGGCGACGATGAGTCTCAGTCGGGGGATATCGAGTGATGCTGGTCTCGACGCGCACCTTACTGGCCGGTAAATTGGCTGCAGCCCCACCCGTTGAGGAGAAGAGGCACGACCACGATGACCAACGTTGGCGCCGTCATCCGACGCCGAGTGCTCGGGCTCGTCTTCCTCGTCGGGCTCGCGGGGCTGCTCGCACTCTCGGTCGGCATGTACCTGAAGGTCTTCACCCCGGTGATACGGGTGACGCTGCACGCCAGCCACGCCGGCCTTCAGCTCAACGAGCTTGCCGACGTGAAGATCCGGGGCGCGCTGGTCGGTGAGGTCCGGGAGATCACCTCCGACGGCGAGAAGGCGACGCTCAGCCTCGCCCTCGACCCCCGGATGGCGGCGCACGTGCCGTCCAACGTCTCCGCGCGGATCCTGCCCAAGACCCTCTTCGGCGAGAAGTACGTCGCGCTGGTGCCGCCGGAGAAGCCATCGCCCCACCCGATCACCGCCGGCGCGATCATCACCGAGGACCGGTCGGAGACGGCGATCGAGCTGGAACAGGCCCTCAACAACCTGGTTCCGCTGCTCGAGGCGGTCGAGCCGGAGAAGCTGGCGGTCACCCTGTCCGCGCTCGCGCGTGGTCTGGAAGGTCGCGGCGAGCGGCTCGGCGAGCACCTGGTGGAGCTGGGCGACTACCTCGCCGAGCTCAACAAGAACATGCCCACCATCCGTGAGGACATCCGCCGGCTCGGGCGGGTACTCACCATCTACGACCTGGCGCTCCCCGACCTGATCGAGATGCTGCGCAACCTGACGGTCACCTCCACCAGCGTCAACAACCAGCGCACCCAGCTGCGCTCCATGCTCGCCTCGACAGCCGACCTGGCCGACCACACCCGCTACTTCCTGGAGCGGTACGGCGACCGGATCATCCAGCTCGGTGACGTCAGCGTCCCGGTCACCGGCCTGCTCGCGCGGTACTCGCCGGAGTTGCCGTGCCTGACCCGTGGTCTGGTGGACGCCGAGAAGCGGGCGATCAAGACCTTCGAGAACGGGCGGCTCAACGCCGTGATCGAGGTCGTCTCCCACCAGGGCAGGTACGAGCCCGGCGTCGACGGCCCGCCCAAGGACACCAGCGAGTGGCCGAAGAACTACTACGGCCCCAACTGCTGGGGGATGCCCAACCCGCCGGTCCCGATGCCACCGTGGGAGCCGGCCGGCACCGGGTACGACTGGGATCACCAGCGTTCCCCGCTGCCTGGCCCGCCGGGCGGCCTGCAGGGACGCGCCACCGACGCCGGCCTGCTGATCGACCCCACGATGGGGTACGCCGGCTCCGAAGAGGAGAAGTCGTTGGTCAAGCCGATCATCGCCGCCGCGACCGACACCCCGGTCACTGAGGTGAGCGACCTCGCAGTGCTGCTGTGGGGACCGCTGATGCGCGGAGCGGTGGTGAACGTCCGGTGATCACCCGTACCGTACGGCTGCAGCTGATCGTCTTCGCGATCATCACGCTGCTCGGCGTCTCGTTCGTGAGCCTGCGGTACGTCGGGCTCGCCGACGTGGTGATGGGCAACACGTACCTGGTCAAGGCGAACTTCACTTCCAGCGGCGGCGTGTTCACCAACGCGTCGGTGACGTACCGCGGTGTTCCGGTCGGCCGGGTCGGCAAGTTGACGCCGACCCCCAACGGGATCGAGGTGGAGCTCAAGCTCGACAAGAGCTTCAAGATCCCGAGGGATCTGCGCGCCATCACCACCAACCGCTCCGCGATCGGTGAGCAGCACATCGACCTGCGCCCCAACAGCGACTCCAAGCCGTACCTGCGCCAGGGGGACGTGATCCCGGTCAGCCGGACCGGCATCCCGTTGCCGGTCGAGGAGCTGGTGATCAACCTCGACAAGCTCTCCCGGTCGGTCAACCCCGAGGACCTGGCGGTCGTGATCGACGAGCTGGGTAAGGCGTTCGAGGGCAACGAGGAGGCGCTGGAGCGGCTGCTCGACGCCAGCGAGCTGATCCTCGAGGACGCCACCGAGCACCTGCCGCAGACCGTGGACCTGATCCGCGACAGCCGTACGGTGCTGGAGACCCAGGAGCTGTCCGGCGACGCGATCCGGCGCTGGGCGTCCGGGCTGGCGAAGCTCACCCGTACCTTCCGCGACTCCGACGCGGACATCCGCCGGGTGCTGGCCAACGGACCGCCCGCGGCGAAGGAAGTCATCACGCTGGTACGCGACATGGAGCCCAACATCGGGCACCTGCTGGGCAACCTGATCAGCGTCAACGGGCTCACCATGCGGCGGATCGAGAACCTCGAAATGCTGCTGGTCGTACTGCCGGTCAGCGTGGCCGGAGCGCCCACCGTCGCGCCGGAAGACGGCAAGGGCCACCTGGGGCTGGTGCTCAACTTCGACGACCCGCCACCGTGCGTGTACTCCAACAGCGGTGAGCCGCCGAAGTGCACCCAGAAAGAGCGCAACCAAGGCTCCGCGGTACGCGGTTGGCAGGCCGCTCCCCGCCGCCCGGGCCCGGAGATCAGCCCGGCACCGATCGGTGAGGGCGAGGCCCCGCAGGACCGGTCCGGCTCCACCTCCGGAGGCGACTCCGGCAGCACCAGCAGTGAAGCCGCGGTCGCCAGCTACGACCCGGCCACCGGCCTGGTGCTCGGTCCCAATGGCGACCCGCTGCAGTTCGGCTCCACCGGCGGCCAGTACGAGCTGCTCGGCCCCGAGTCCTGGAAGTCCCTCCTCTACGCCGGCGTCGCCAGCTAGGTCTGGCTGAGGCGCCCGCTGGCGGCGTTCTCCGCGCCTTGCGTGACCTCCGGCCACGCGGCGGCTTGTGCGGCCTTGCCAGCGAACACCTCAGCCCGACCTAATCGTCTATCGGATTACTTTTCGACGATCGCGGTGACGCCTTGGCCACCGGCGGCGCAGATCGAGATCAGGCCGCGGCCCTTGCCGGCGCGATCGAGCAGCTTGGCCAGGGTGGCGATGATCCGGGCGCCGGTGGCGGCGAACGGGTGACCGGCCGCCAGCGACGAGCCGTTGACGTTGAGCTTGTCCCGGTCGATGCTCCCCAGCGGCTTGTCCAGTCCGAGCCGCTTGGCGCAGAAGTCCGGGTCCTCCCAGGCCTTCAACGTGGCGAGCACCTGCGAGGCGAACGCCTCGTGGATCTCGTAGTAGTCGAAGTCCTGCAGGCTGAGCTTGTTGCGCTCCAGCAGCCGGGGCACGGCGTACGCCGGGGCCATCAATAGCCCCTCGTCACCGTGTACGTAGTCCACCGCGGCGGTCTGGCTGTCCGCCAGGTACGCCAGCACCGGCAGCCGCCGCTGCTTCGCCCACTCCTCGCTGGCGAGCAGCACCACCGCGGCGCCGTCCGACAGCGGGGTCGAGTTGCCCGCCGTCATGGTGGCGTCCTCGCCCTTGCCGAACACCGGCTTGAGCTTCGCCAGCTTCTCGACACTGCTGTCGGCGCGCAGGTTCTGATCCCGCGCCAACCCCTGGTACGGCGTCACCAGGTCGTCGAAGAAGCCGCTGTCGTACGCCGCCGCGAGCCGCTGGTGGCTGGCGACCGTGAGCTCGTCCTGATCCTCGCGACTCACCCGCCACTGGGCGGCGGTGACGGCGGCGTGCTCCCCCATCGACAGCCCGGTACGCGGCTCCGCGTTCTGCGGCATGTCCGGCACGATGTGGCCGGGCCGTACCCGGGTCAGCTGCTTGAGCCGACCGCCCAGGCTCTTCTCCCGGTTCACGTCGAGCAGCACCCGGCGCAGATCCTCGTTGAGCCCCAGCGGAGCGTCGCTGGTGGTGTCCACGCCACCGGCGATGCCGGCTTCGATCTGGCCCAGCGCGATCTTGTTGGCGACCAGGATCGCCGCCTCCAGACCGGTGCCGCAGGCCTGCTGCACGTCGTACGCCGGCGTGTGCGGATCGAGGTGACTTCCGAGCACACATTCGCGCGTGAGATTAAAGTCACGGCTGTGCTTGAGTACCGCGCCGGCGGCGACTTCGCCGAGCCGTTCGCCCGCCAGCCCGTACCGGCCGATCAGGCCTTCCAGCGCGGCGGTGAGCATGTCCTGATTCGAGGCGTGCGCGTACGGACCTCCGGAACGCGCGAAGGGAATGCGGTTTCCCCCCACGATCGCGACTCGCCTGACACTGTTTCCCATGGGACGCCTCCTGCGTGCATGCGTACCTGCCACTGGCGACAATAACTTACCCATGAGTAGTCTTACCCGCGAGTAGGGAGGGCGAATGACTGACCGATACCGCCAGTTCGCGACAACCGGCCTGGGCCGGACCATCGTCAAGCAGCTCGGGCTGCCCGCGCCGGTGGAGCTGCGGCGCCGCAGGGAGGGCCAGCCGGAGATCGCCGGACCGGTGCTGGTCGGCACCTCCGACGGCGGACGCCTCGGCAAGCAGGTGAGCCAGCTGCTCAGCACCGCCGGCGCCGACATCCACACCGAAGCCTCCGAAGAGGGCCGGTACGGCGTTCTGGTCTACGACGCGACCGGCATCAAGCAGAGCACCGACCTGACCGCGGTGTACGAGTTCTTCCACCCGGTGATCCGCCGGCTACAGCCGTCGGGCCGGGTGATCGTGCTGGGGACGCCCCCGGAGGACGGCGACGACCCGCGTGAGTCTGCGGCGCAGCGCGGCCTGGAGGGCTTCGTGAAGGCCGTCGCCAAGGAAGCCGGTCGCGGCTCGACCGCCAATCTGGTCTACGTCTCCCCCGGCGCCGAGGACGCGATCGACTCCACACTGCGGTTCTTCGCCTCGGCGCGCTCGGCGTACGTGTCGGGTCAGGTGGCGCGGGTGGGCGCGGCACAGCCCCCCGCCACCGAGGACCCGCAGCGGCCCCTGGCGGGCCAGGTCGCCCTGGTCACCGGCGCGGCGCGCGGGATCGGTGCCACGATCGCCGAGGTGCTCGCCGGCTACGGCGCCGACGTGGTCTGCCTGGACATCCCCGCCGCCGGTACGGACCTCGCCAAGGTCGCCAACAAGATCGGCGGTACGGCGCTGCAGCTCGACATCACCAGCAGCGACGCGCCGCGGGTGATCGCCGACCACCTCACCAACCGCCACGACGGGGTCGACATCGTCGTACACAACGCCGGCATCACCCGGGACAAGACGCTCGGCAGGATGTCCAGCCAGCAGTGGGAGTCGGTGATCGACGTCAACCTGGCCAGCCAGGAGCGGATCGACGACGTACTGATCGGCGAGGACGTGCTGCGGCACGGCGGCCGTCTGATCGGCGTCTCGTCGATCAGCGGGATCGCGGGCAACGCCGGCCAGACCAACTACTCGACCTCGAAGGCCGCGGTCGCCGGGCGGGTGGCGGCGATGGCGCCGGCGATGGCCGAGCGCGGCGCCACCATCAACGCGGTGGCTCCCGGGTTCATCGAGACCCAGATGACTGCCAAGATCCCGCCGGTGCTCCGGCAGGCCGGCCGCCTGATGAACAGCATGTCGCAGGGCGGGTTGCCGGTCGACGTCGCCGAGACCATCGCGTGGTTCGCGGACCCGGCCTCGGCCGGCGTCAACGGCAACGTGGTACGCGTCTGCGGCCAGAGCCTGCTCGGCGCCTGACCCCCGGAGGCCGGTGAATGCGTACCGAAGAACTCAGTGCCCCACCCAGCCTCACCGCGTTGCTGGTGAAGGCGATCCTGACCGCGCCGACCCGCCGCGGTGGCGCGCTGCCGGAGACCGAGCTGGTGCTGACGGACGTGGTGGCCGATCGCGAGAAGCTGGCCAACTACGCCCGGGTGTGCGGCTTCCGGCTCACCAGCGACCTGCCACCGTCGTACCCCCATATTCTGGGTTTTCCGCTCGCCATGCGGCTGATGACGGATCAGGGCTTCCCGTTCGCGCTGCCCGGGCTGGTGCACGCCGGCAACCTGCTGCTCCAGCACCGGCCGCTGCCGGCGGACCAACCCCTCACCATCCGGGTACGCGCCGAGAACCTGGAGGCCACCGACCGGGGCACCCAGTTCGTGGTGCGTACCGAGGCGTACGCCGATGACCAGGCGGTGTGGCAGGAGGAGAGCCGCTACCTGCACCTGGAGAAGGGCAAGTCCAGGAAGTCGCCGCGTACGGAGTCCGAGGCGGCCGACACCAGCCACCCGACACCGACCGCGATCTGGCGGCTGGCCGACGATCTGGGCCGCCGGTACGCCTCGGTCTCGGGCGACCACAACCCGATCCACCTGCACCCGGTGTCGGCGAAGCTGGCCGGCTTCAGCCGCCCGATCGCCCACGGGATGTGGACCATGGCGCACTGCCTGGCCGCGCTCGAGGGCCGGCTACCGGACGCCCTCCGGTACGAGGTGAAGTTCCGCCGCCCGATCTCACTGCCGTCCACCGTCGGTTTCCTGGCGCAGCCGGCCGACAGCGGGTGGCAGATCGGCGTACACAACAGGTCGGGTGGGAAGACCTACCTCACCGGGACCGTGACTCCTCTGTAGCCTCGCTGCGCGGCTGGGCCCCGTCCACCGGGAGCCGGAACAGGCCGGACAGGCCCAGCCACGCGAGGTCCACGGCGCGGCGCGCGGTGGCCTTCGGGTCGAGCCGCTCCTCGTCGAGCATCCAGTCGGCGAGCGCCTCGCAGCCGCCTACGATGGTGTGCCCCATCGCGATCAGGTCCTGCCGCGGCGGCAGCTGGGCGCCGGCCTCGGTGATCGCACGTTCCAGCAGCGCCGCGACCACCTCGACGCTGCGGGCCCGGATCGCGTTGATGCCGCCGGCCACCGGCTGCCCCTGCGACCGCGCCTGCCGGTAGAGCACCGACCAGCCGTCGCGGTGCTTGTCGACGAACGTCAGGAACGCTTCCAGGCCGCGCCGCAGCTGCTCGTACGGGGTGAGCCCGATCGCCGCCGCCGCGCTGATCATCTCGTTGAGCCGGCCCGACTCGCGCTCCACCACGGCGACGAACAGCTCCTCTTTGGAGCCGAAGTAGAGGTAGACCATCGGCTTGGAGATGCCGGCCGCGTCGGCGATCTGGTCTACGGTCGCGCTGTAGTAGCCGTGCCGGGAAAACACCCTCGCGGCGGCGTCGAGCATCTGCTGCTCGCGTACCGCCCGGGGCACTCGTTTGGGGCTAGCCTGCGTCACCCTGGCCAGGCTACCCTACCCAGGCGTAATCTTACTGGTGAGTAAGTAGGGGGGTTGAGATACCGATGTCCGAGGAGAGCGGGCTGATCGACGGGGCGGACCTCAGCACCGTGAGTCCGGAGGTCTTCGCCAGCCTGGTGAAGAACGCGCCGGCCGACCAGCTGAAAGAGGTCATGGCCGACGACGCGACCCGGGTCAAGGTGCTCGACGAGGTGTTCGGGCGGATGGGCAGCCGCTACCAGGGCGGCAAGTCCACTCGGGGCGTGATCCACTGGAAGATCCTGGACAAGCCCGGCGGCGGCTACGACCTGTACGAGAACGTCCTCGCCGACGGCACCTGCACCGTGAACAAGCAGAAGACCCAGGAGCCCCGGGTGTCGATCAGCCTCACCGCTCCGGAGTTTCTGAAGCTGGTCTCGGGTAACGGCTCCCCCACGATGATGTTCTTCAGCGGCAAGCTCAAGCTCGCCGGCGACATCGGCTTCGCCGCCGGGCTGGGCAACCTGTTCGACATCCCGAAAGCCTGAAATTGGCCGCGGTGTGCAACATCGCGCGCGCATGATCCGATATCCGTACATGCGTCGAATAGTGACGGTCGTCACGGTCCTCCTGGTCGCCCTGCTCGGGGTGCCGGCGGGCGCCGAACCCGGCCAGCCGTTCCAGGTGATCCGACTCGCCATCGATGTCACGGTCGGCCCGGCAAACGACACCCCGTGCCGGATCGTGGCCAACCTCTACCGGCCGCAGAACGCCACGGCGAGCACCCCCGCGCCGGCGATCCTGACCACCCACGGATTCGGTGGCAGCCGGGAGTCGGCCGACCAGGTCGCGATCGGCTTCAACTTCGCCAAGCAGGGGTACGTGGTGCTCTCGTACTCCGGGCTCGGGTTCGGCGGCACCGGCTGCAAGATCTACCTTGACGACCCCGACTGGGACGGCAAGGCGGGCAGCCAGCTGGTCGACGTACTGGCCGGCACCAGGTCGGCGGTGAACACCGAGACCGGCGAGTCGGTGACCCTCGACTACGTCACGCTCGACTCCCCCGGCGACCCGAGGGTCGGGATGATCGGCGGCTCGTACGGCGGCCAGATCCAGTACGCCGTCGCCGCCGTGAGCGGCAAGATCGACGCCCTGGTGCCGATCGTCACCTGGAACGACCTGGTGTATTCGCTGGCGCCGAACAACACCGGCCTGACCGGCGGCGTCCGCTACACCACGCCGGGTGTCCACAAGAAACAGTGGACCAGCCTGTTCTTCGCCTCCGGCATCCAGTCCGGAGCGCAGCACGTCACCGTGGACCCGAACCGGATGGTGGGCTGCCCCAACTTCCACGACCCGGTCTGTGTGGCCAAGGCGCAGATCGAGGCGACCGGCTATCCCAGCCCGGAGATGACGGCGCTGGGAAGGCACGCCTCGGTGACCTCGTACCTGAGCCGGATCACCGCGCCCACCCTGCTGCTGCAGGGGCAGAAGGACAGCCTGTTCAACCTGCAGGAGGCGATCGCCACGTACCGGGGGTTGAAGGCGCAGGGCACTCCGGTGGCGATGGTCTGGCAGTCGTGGGGCCACTCGCTGGGCAGCGCCGCGGTGCCGGGCGAGCTGGACCTGTCCGCCGAGGACATCCGCGCCACGTACCAGGGGCGCCGGATCGCCGACTGGTTCGACCACTGGCTACGCGGCATGGACACCCCGACCGGGCCCGAGATCGACTATTTCCGGGACTGGGTGTACGAGGCCACCGGCGACGTCTCGCAGGCGTACCTGTCGGCCGACGCGTACCCGGTGGGCCACCAGACCGCGCTCTACCTGTCCGGTGCCAACCAGCTGACCGGCAGCCCGGGCGCGGTGACCCCGGGCCAGCAGTCGTTCACCACCGGCGCCGGGAGCGCGCCCACCTCGTACTCCGAGACCTCCGGCCTGGAAGGCGTGTACGTCAACCGCCCGCCCTCGGACACCGCAGGCACGTACGCCGCCTACACCAGCCCGCCGCTGAGCCAGGATGTCGCGATCGCCGGGGTGCCCACCCTGGACGTCACGATCTCGGCGCCGACGGCGGAGCTGACCCAGACCGGTGACCCCGCCGGGATGCTGGTGCTGTTCGCCAAGGTGTACGACATCGCGCCCGACGGGACGGTGACGCTCAAGAACCGGCTGGTCTCCCCGGTACGGATCGCCGACGTCACCAAGCCGCTGCACATCGAGCTGCCCGGCGTGGTGCACAAGTTCGCCGCCGGACACCGGATCCAGGTGGTACTCGCGGCCGGCGACGCGGCGTACGCGGGCAACGCGGCCGCGCACCCGGTGACCGTACGTACCAGCCCACTCGACCCAGGCGTACTGAGACTGCCGGTGGTGAGCCCGCTACCGTAGACCGCTGTCGATCGTTAGCACGGTAGGCGGCTACGCCATTGAAGGCCGTCGATCATGAGTCGGTAGCAGGCTACGCCGCAGGACGAACCACCCGTACGCTGACCCCCAAGACATAACGACAGCCGCAGGGAAGCGCGTAGGCGATGACGACTGAGGTTGACCAGCCCTCGGAGCAGCTCTCCGACGGCCCCAGCGACGCTGAACTGATCACCGCGGTACGCGCCGGGGACTCCCAGGCGTACGCCACCCTCTACGCCCGCCACGCCACCGCGGCGACCCGCCTGGCCCGCACCCTGGCCCGGGACAGCTCCGAAGCCGACGACCTCGTCGCCGAAGCGTTCACCCGGATCCTGGCCACCCTGCAAGACGGCCGCGGCCCCGACCTGGCCTTCCGCGCCTACCT
>JBOGDF010000012.1:0-33131 GCA_050701635.1 Micromonosporaceae bacterium
GATCCCGTCAGACCTGCAGGGCGCGGATCTGGCCCGGGCGGTGTTGGACGCGGCGAA
Source organism: Micromonosporaceae bacterium (assembly GCA_050701635.1). GTDB lineage: Bacteria > Actinomycetota > Actinomycetes > Mycobacteriales > Micromonosporaceae > WHSM01. Next base: position 58 of record JBOGDF010000012.1, read on the forward strand.
GGCGAAGGGGCAGGCGCGGCGTACCAACGACAAAGGCCGGTGGCGGGACGAGCCGCACCGGCGCCGGGGACGCCGCGGCTACACCGGCTCGGGGCCGGACCCGCGCGATCCGCAGCCGTTCGGTGCCGTACTGGCAAAATTGATCAAGGACCGGGGCTGGCAGCAGCCGGCCGCGGAGGGTGCGGTGTTCGGGGCCTGGGAGCGGTGTGTCGGGGCGGAGATCGCCGCCAAGTCGCGCCCCACCAAACTGGAGGACGGCGAGCTCACCGTGGAGGCGGTCTCCACGGCGTGGGCCACCCAGCTGCGGCTGTTCACGCGCAAACTGCTGACCCAGATCGCGGCCGAGGTCGGGCCCAACGTGGTACGCCGGATCCGGGTGCACGGGCCGGCGGCACCGTCCTGGCAGCACGGCCCCCGCCGGGTGCGCGGCCGTGGTCCCGGCGACACGTACGGTTGAACCGTTGAGCGTTGTGCACCCCGGGCGCGTATGGGGGGCCGGCCCCTGTGGGTTTATCCACGCCACGAGCACGACAGGGGGTGCCGCGCCCCAGTTCAGGCGGCGGAGACCAGTAGGATTGAGCGCGGGGGTCCGACCATCACCTGGAGCCCATCGCCAGTGGTCAAGGCGTCAGCGACGTTTCGGCGCGGCTGACTCCGGGTGCCCGCTGGGCACCGACGGCTAGGCGTACCCCTCAGGCCGGACTCCCGGTTGAGCCGACATGGACTGGAGAAGTGACCGAGCGTGGCAGCCGCGAAGAAGTCGAACGAGTACACCGCAGCATCCCTGACCGCTCTGGAGGGGCTCGAGGCGGTACGCAAACGCCCCGGTATGTACATCGGCTCGACCGGTGAACGCGGGCTGCATCACCTGGTGCAGGAAGTCGTCGACAACTCTGTCGACGAGGCGCTCGCCGGCTTCTGCGACCGGATCGTGGTCACCCTGCTCGACGACGGTGGGGTACGCGTGGTCGACAACGGCCGCGGCATCCCCACCGACATCCACCCCAAGGTGAAGAAGACCGGTGTGGAGATGGCGCTGACCATGCTGCACGCTGGCGGCAAGTTCGACGGCAAGTCGTACGCGGTCTCCGGCGGTCTGCACGGCGTGGGCGTCTCGGTGGTGAACGCGCTGTCCACCAAGCTCGACGTGGAGGTCAAGCAGAACGGCCACGTGTGGCGGCAGACGTACACCAACTCCAAGCCGGGCCCGCTGCAGAAGATGGAGAAGACCCGGCTCACCGGCACCAGCATCACGTTCTGGCCGGACGACACGATCTTCGAGACCATCGAGTTCAACTTCGAGACCATCCACCGCCGGCTGCAGGAGATGGCGTTCCTCAACCGTGGCCTGGAGATCGTGCTGCGCGACGAGCGCAACGGCGAGCGCGGTCCGGAGCCGCGCGAGGTGACCTTCCACTACAAGGGCGGGATCGCCGACTTCGTACGGCACCTCAACCAGAGCAAGAGCGCGCTGCACCGCTCGGTGGTGGAGTTCGGCTCGGAGACGACCGGGATGTCGGTCGAGGTCGCGATGCAGTGGAACGAGTCGTACGGCGAGAGCGTCTACACCTTCGCCAACACCATCAACACCCACGAGGGCGGTACGCACGAAGAAGGCTTTCGCGCCGCGCTGACCAGCACCGTCAACCGGTACGGCCTGGACAAGAAGCTGCTCAAGGGCGACGACCGGCTCACCGGCGAGGACATCCGGGAAGGGCTGACCGCGATCATCTCGGTGAAGCTGGCCAACCCGCAGTTCGAGGGCCAGACCAAGACCAAGCTGGGCAACACCGAGGCGAAGAGCTTCGTACAGACGGTGTGCAACGAGTGGCTGGTGGACTGGTTCGACCGCAACCCGGCCGAGGCGAAGATCGTCATCAACAAGGCGTCCGCGGCGGCCAATGCCCGCAAGGCGGCGGCACAGGCCCGCAAGCTGGCCCGCCGCAAGTCGCTGCTGGAGTCCGGCTCGATGCCCGGCAAGCTGGCCGACTGCCAGTCCACCGACCCGCGCGAGAGCGAGATGTTCATCGTCGAGGGCGACTCCGCCGGCGGCTCGGCGAAGCAGGGCCGGGATCCCCGGATCCAGGCGATCCTGCCGATCCGCGGGAAGATCCTCAACGTGGAGAAGGCGCGGATCGACAAGGCGCTGCGCAACAACGAGGTGCAGGCCCTGGTGACGGCGCTCGGCACCGGCATCCACGAAGAGTTCGACATCGAGAAGCTGCGCTACCACAAGGTCGTACTGATGGCCGACGCCGATGTGGACGGCCAGCACATCAACACGCTGCTGCTGACGCTGCTGTTCCGGTTCATGCGGCCGCTGGTCGAGATGGGCCACGTCTACCTGGCGCAGCCGCCGCTGTACAAGATCAAGTGGAACCGCAAAGGCGACGACGTGCAGTACGCGTACTCCGACCGGGAGCGCGATGGCCTGATCCGGCTGCGGCAGGAGCAGAAGCCCAACGCCAAGCCGGACGACATCCAGCGCAACAAGGGTCTCGGCGAGATGAATTACCACGAGCTGTGGGACACCACGATGAACCCGGCCACCCGCACCCTGCTGCAGGTGACCCTGGACGATGCTGCAACCGCGGACGAGTTGTTCAGCGTCTTGATGGGTGAGGACGTGGAGTCGCGCCGTTCATTCATCCAGCGGAACGCCAAAGACGTCAGATTCCTCGACATCTGACTTTGTGTAGTCGTGAAACTACACATGGTGTATAGCGCATCCACATAACCCACAGCTTTATCCACAGCGAGGCTACGGCTTCGTGCACTGATAGCAGACGGCGAAAGGTAAACCGTGACGGAGACGACGGCCCCGCAGACCGGTGGCGAGCGCATCGAGCCGGTCGGCATCGAGGTCGAGATGCAGCGCTCGTACCTCGACTACGCGATGAGCGTGATCGTCGGACGGGCACTGCCGGACGTACGGGACGGTCTCAAGCCCGTACACCGGAAGATCCTTTACGGGATGTACGACGGCGGCTACCGCCCCGACCGCAGCTTCGTGAAGTGTTCTCGCGTCGTCGGTGACGTGATGGGTAACTACCACCCGCACGGCGACAGCGCGATCTACGACTCCCTGGTACGGATGGCGCAGCCCTGGTCGCTGCGCTACCCGCTGATCGACGGTCACGGCAACTTCGGCTCACCGGGCAACGACCCCGCCGCCGCCATGCGCTACACAGAGTGCCGGCTCGACCCGCTCGCCATGGAGATGCTGCGCGACATCGACGAAGAGACCGTCGACTTCATGCCGAACTACGACGGCAAGTCGACCGAGCCGACCGTACTGCCGTCGCGGATCCCCAACCTGCTGGTGAACGGCTCCGAGGGCATCGCCGTCGGTATGGCCACCAAGATCCCGCCGCACAACCTGCGCGAAGTAGCCAAAGGTGTGCAGTGGTGCCTGGACCACCCCGAGGCCGAAGAGGCTGAGACCCTCGAGGCGCTGCTCGGGATCATCCCGGGCCCGGACTTCCCGACCAAGGCGATGATCGTCGGCAAGCAGGGCATCGAGGACGCATACCGCACCGGCCGCGGCTCGATCCGGATGCGTGCGGTGATCGAGGTCGAGGAAGACCCGAAGGGGCGCCAACTCCTGGTGGTCACCGAGATGCCGTACCAGGTCAACCCGGACAACCTCGCCGAGCGGATCGCCGAGCTGGTCAAGGAGGGCAAGCTCGCCGGGATCGCCGACATCCGCGAGGAGTCATCGGGGCGTACCGGCATGCGGCTGGTGATCGTGCTCAAGCGCGACGCGGTGGCGAAGGTCGTACTCAACAACGTCTACAAGCACACCCAGCTGCAGGACACCTTCGGCGCCAACATGCTGGCGCTGGTCGACGGGGTGCCACGCACCCTGAACCTGGCGCAGTTCGTGCGGTACTACGTCAACCACCAGATCGAAGTGATCGTGCGGCGTACCCGCTACCGGCTGCGCAAGGCCGAAGAGCGGGCCCACATCCTGCGCGGTCTGGTCAAGGCGCTCGACGCACTGGACGAGGTGATCGCGCTGATCCGGCGCTCGCCCACCCCGGACGAGGCGAAGCGCGGTCTGATCCAGCTGCTCGAGATCGACGACATCCAGGCCACCGCGATCCTGGACATGCAGCTGCGGCGGCTCGCCGCGCTGGAGCGCCAGAAGATCATCGACGAGCTGGCCGAGATCGAGCTCAAGATCGCCGACCTGAAGGACATCCTCGCCAAGCCGGAGCGGCAGCGCCAGATCGTCAGCGACGAGCTCAAAGAGATTGTCGAGAAGTACGGAGACGAGCGGCGTACCCGGATCGTTCCGTTCGACGGCGACGTGTCGATGGAAGACCTGATCGCTCGCGAAGACGTGGTCGTCACGATCACCCGTACCGGGTACGCCAAGCGCACCAAGGTCGACCTCTACCGCTCCCAGCGGCGGGGCGGCAAGGGCGTACAGGGCGCCGCGCTCAAGCAGGACGACATCGTGGCGCACTTCTTCGTCACGTCCACCCACGACTGGATCCTGTTCTTCACCAACAAGGGCCGGGTGTACCGCGCGAAGGCGTACGAGCTGCCGGAGGCCAACCGCAACGCCCGCGGCCAGCACGTGGCGAACCTGCTGGCGTTCCAGCCCGACGAGCACATCGCCCAGGTGCTGAAGATCTCCAACTACCAGGTCGCGCCATACCTCGTACTCGCCACCAAGAACGGGCTGGTGAAGAAGACCGCGCTGGAGGACTTCGACTCCAAGCGCACCGGCGGCGTGATCGCGGTCAACCTCAAGGACGACGACGAGCTGGTCGCCGCCGAGTTGATCAGCCCCGAGGACGACCTGCTGCTGGTCAGCAAGCACGCCCAGGCGATCCGGTTCCAGGCCAGCGACGAGGCGCTGCGCCCGATGGGCCGCGCCACCTCGGGTGTGATCGGGATGCGGTTCGGGGACGGGGACGAGCTGTTGGCGATGGAGGTGGTACGGGAGGGTGTCGACGTACTGGTCGCTACCAATGGTGGGTACGCCAAGCGCACCCCGATCCACGAGTACCCTCGTCAGGGGCGTGGCGGAAAGGGCGTACTGACTGCGAAGATCACCTCACGACGGGGTGCTCTGGTCGGCGCGCTTGCCGTACGTCCGGAGGATGAATTGTTCGCGATCACGTCCAACGGTGGGGTGATCCGGACTCCCGCGAAGCCTGTACGCCGTACGCGTGACCGGAACACAATGGGGGTCAAGTTGATGGACCTGCCCGACGGAGTCACGCTGGTGGCAATCACTCGTAACGCAGACGAGCCCGACGAACAGGACTGAATATGAGTACAGACGCCAGGACAGAGGCGGGGGCTCCCCACCCCGCCGGCCCGGGTGCGCCTGTCGGCCCTGCATCGCCGGCTCACGCCGTCGGTCGTGCGACGGTGCCCGGTGTCGACGGCGGGTCACCCACCCGCTACGTACGCCCGCCGGGCATGCCGGCGCCTCCGATGTCGCCACAGGAGCTGCCGGGCGGACCTGCCCGTACCAGCGTCGCCGACGCCGTACGCGCCGCCCGCCAGACCGTGTCGTCCGCGGCGTCCCGTGGCCCTCGCCGGGCCCGGCTGGCGCTGAAGCGGATCGATCCCTGGTCGGTCATGAAGTTCTCGTTCGCGGTCTCGATCGTGCTGTTCATCGTGATGATCGTGGCGACCACGGTGCTGTATGTGGCGCTGGACGCGATGGGCGTCTTCGACAGCGTGAACGAAACCCTCGGCTCGCTGATCGGCGGCGGCGAAGGCAGCGTCAACTTCAAGATCACCGCCAAGGGCGTGATCGGGATCGCCGCGCTGCTCGGGGTGGTCAACATGGTGCTGTTCACCGCGCTGGCCACGCTCGGTGCGTTCATCTACAACGTGTGCGCGGACCTGGTCGGCGGCATCCAGGTCACACTCGCCGAGCAGGACTGATCAGCACCGTTCACGCCCGCGTCGGCGGCGCGAGCCGTAGGGTTGGAGACGGCCTCCGGACCGGATTTCCGGATGGCCGTATCCAAGTTGGGGCCGCCGTACGCGATGAGGTAACGTTGCTGCTCGCGCGCGGGGCTATAGCTCAGTCGGTTAGAGCGCAGAGCTGATAACTCTGAGGTCGCTGGTTCGATTCCAGCTAGCCCCACTCATCCCGTCCGGTGAGAGCGTCGTAAGGGGGATCCACCCGATGTTGAAGAAGATCCTGATCATTGTCGGCATCTTGGGCGCAGCTGCCCTGATCGCCAAGAAGGTCAAGGACGCGAACGAAGACCGGGCGCTGTGGCACGAGGCCACGACCGCACCCGATCTTCACTGATCCATAGATCTCCGTACAGCGGCGGAGCGGCGGCCCCAGGCCGCACTCCGCCACGTCCGTGCCGCCGGTCTCCGTACGGGTGGCACGTGGCGGGGCGATAGCTCAGTTGGTAGAGCACCTGCTTTGCAAGCAGGGGGTCGTCGGTTCGAGTCCGATTCGCTCCACACACTGTTTCGCCAGGTCACAGGGCCGGTCCCGATCTTGAGGGACCGGCCCTTGATCATTTGACAGCAGCGTTTGACAGCAACAGGGTCAGTCCGTTCGAGGGTGGAGTGGCCGGCGATCTCCATCACCACCCGCGGTGGTACGCCCATCGAGAGCAGCACCGTCACGCAGCCGTGCCCCAGATCGTGGAGCCGGCGTGGAACACGGCCGTACGCCTGGGCGCTTTCGTTAGTAGACGTAGATGCCGCGGCCGGCCTGGAATTCGGTGACCCGCTCAAAGTACGTGACCTGACCGGTACCGCAGTCGGACCCGCCGGAGAGGATGCCCAACGCGGCCGGGCCGGAGTGCAGCGGACCGCCACTGTCGCCATTCTTGGAGCAGACGTTGGTTTCGATCACGCTGTACACGGTGGTCCCATCCCAGTAGGTCACCGTAGTACTTGGGTTGGTAACTCTCCCGCAGGTGTATCCGGTGGTGCTGCCAGCCTTACACACGAATTCACCCCGGTTGGGGTCCCGGGCGTAGGTGATGTCCTGCACGGTGCCGTCGTACCTCGCGATCACTCCGGGTTTGGGGATCGACGCGTTGGTGTACTTGACGATGCCGAGGTCGGAGCCGGGTGGATGCTTGAGACGCGGTAGCCGAGTGGGGTGTTCTGATTGGACCCGGCGTACCACCAGACGCTCTCATCGGTGCAGTGCCCGGCGGTAAAGAAGTAGTACCCCTCGCCCTTCTTGATGGCGTTGAAGCCAAGCGTGCAGCGACCGTGATTGAAGCCGGTGCTGAAGCTGGTGAAGATGGCGACGCCGCCACCGATCTTGGTGGTCAACCTGCCCGGCAGGCGCCGGAACCGCACCGCGTCACCGAAGCGCCGAGTGAGGAGCTTGAGTCGGGTGACCTCCGCTGCGGTGACCATGCTGTCGTAGGAGACGAGCACTGTCCTGCTCGGCAGGTCCACACCCATGCGGTGCCGGGGATCTTCGGTCCGGCATCCAACTCGGAATGTATGCCCTGGAGGTGTTCGGGGCTGTAGCTGGGCTTCGCTGTGGCGGCCTCACCTGTCGTCACCAGGCTGCTTGCCGCCAGCCCGAGAGCGCACACCGACATCAATGACGTCTTGACGATCGATCTCCACGTGCCCGTGCGTCTCAGCTGGACCCTTTCCTGGGTTCGGTTCCGTGGAAGGGACAGTCTTCACGAGCGCTCTCACACGTCGCTCACATCGCGAACGACGTCCCAAGTGCGCGAAACCAACCGAGTGTGTCTTCATCGGAGACTCGATCTCCGACATCGAGAGCGGCTCGCCATGCCAGTACGGGGCCTTCGGCGTCGACTACGGCTGCAGGCTCACGGGGATGTCCACGACGTTGACCCGGGAGCCGTCCTCCGCGGAGACCTCGTACACCTGGATCCGGCCGGTCTGCGCGGTGCTGACCTGGAACGACAGGCTGGTCGAGAACCGGCCCCGGCAGCCGCTGCCGCAGGTCGCCGTGGTGAACCCGGTGGCGATCTCTCTGCCCGCGGCGTCGAGGATCCGTACGCTCACCGTGGCCTCGTACACGTTGGCGGTGCCGGTGATGGTCACCGGGCTGCGCACCTGGGCGCCGATCCGCGGGCTGGTCACCACGATCGCCGGTAGCACGTCGGCGTACGCGGAGCGACCTGCCGGCCAGCCCAGCGCCTCGCCGTCGCGCTGGAAGCCGACCTTCGACACGGTGGCGAACTGGGTCAGCGTGTAGACCACCTGGGCCTGGCGTAGCCGTGCGAGGTCGCGGCCGCCGGCATAGAACGACGCTGGGAAGCTCACCGTGGCCACGCCGCCGGACACCGACGCGCTGAACGTGGTTTCTGAAGGCAGCGCGGTGCTCACCCCGGCGGCCGCCTCGGCCTGGGTGGCGCCGGCGATCAGCTCCCGCAGGGCCAGCTTGGTGGTCGCGGCGGTGGCCGAGCGGGTCCGTACGGTGTGGAACAGCCTGCCGTTGCGGGTGAGCCACAGCTCGATGGTGATGCTCCTGGGTGCGCTGGTGGCGTGGCCAGCCGGCGCGTCGCTCGTCGGCTGCGGTGACGGCTGCCGCGACGCGGTGTGGCTGCTCGGCGACGGCTTCGGCGCGGCGGTCGGCGCGGTGCCTCGCGATCCGGCCGCGTCAGTGCAGCCGGTGAGCGCAGCGAGACCGAGCAGCAGGGATGCGAGGAGCAGGTGACGAAGCTTCATGGCGTACTCCGATCAGCGGGGCGGGTGGGACCTGCCCGGTCGCCATCACCGTCCCGCTCGAACTCCACCGTGACTTCACCGTCGCGTAACAGCCGTGCAACAGGGAGCACGAACCGGCACCGCGCGCCGTGCCCAGGTCGGCTGTCCACCTCGATCCGCCCGCCCAGCAGCTCGGCGTTGCGCTGCGCGATCGCCATGCCCAGCCCGCTGCCCCTGCTCGACCGGGACGGGTCGCCCTTGGAGAACCGGTCGAACAGGTGGGGCAGGTAGTCGGGTGGGATGCCGGGACCCTGGTCGGCGACGGTCACCACCAGCTCAGCGGCGGCACGCCGCAGCGTTACCGACACACCCGACCGGCCGTGTTCGACGGCATTGTCGACCAGGTTGCCGACCACCCTGGCGAACCGCCGGGGATCGGTGGTCACCATCGCCGGCTCCAGGTCCAGCGTGACCTGGTCGGACCGGACCAGCTCGCGGAGAAGCACCTCCACGTCGACCGGCTCGGGCAGCACCTGCTCGCCGCCGGAGTCCAGCCTCGACAGCTCCATCAGCTCGTCGATCAGATGGCGCAGGCGTACCACGTCTGCCACGAGTAGCTCGGCGGGGCGGCGAGCCTCGGCAGGCAGCCGGTCCAGCTCTTCACGCAGCAGCGCGGCCTCGGCCACCAACGCCGACACGGGGGTACGCAGCTCGTGCGCCACGTCGGCCGTGAAGCGCCGCTCCCGCTCGCTCGCCGCCGACAGCGCCGCGATCTTGGCCTCCAGGGCGGCCGCCATCCGGTTGAACGAGTCCGCCCAGGCACCGAACTCGTCCGCGGCGCCAGTCGGCAGCCGGGTGTCGAGCAACCCCTCGGCGACCGCTCGAGCAGCCGCGCTGGCCCGTCCGACCGGCTCGAGCGTACGGCGGGCGACCAGCCACCCGATCAACAGCGCGATGCCGACCGCCGCCAACCAGCCGGCGCCGAGCACGCGGGCCAGCTGGTCGAGGTCCGCGTACAGCCGGTCCTCGGTGACCACGAGGTACAGCTCGGCGCGCTCCCCTGGCACCCGGCCCCCGGCCAGCAACAGGTGGCGTCCGCCGGCGACAACCCGCTGGTAGCCGAGCTGACCGGCGCCCGCCCGAGCCCGCAGCTCATCCGGCACAGGCGGCGCGTACGCCGGACTCGACGCCACCGCGGTGCCGTCGTCGACGAGCACCACGTGGTGGCCCGTCGCCTCGAAACTGCGCAGCAGCTCCGCCCGTCGCCGCCCGTCCAGCGGCGCGAACTGTCCGGCGAGGACCAGCTGGTAGCGGGCCTCGGCGGTGGTGCGGTCAACAGAGTCGGCGAGCGTCGCCTGGCGTACCAGTAGGAAGGAGCCGGCCGCCAACGCGGCGGCGCACACCCCGACGACCAGGACGAATGCCCAGGTCAGCCGGCGCCGCATCCGAGGCGGCGGCACCTGGGTGAGGCTGTCGACGCTCACGGCTGTGTCACCGCACTGTCAGCTGGTAGCCGACGCCGCGTACGGTGCGGATCAGCTTCGGCTCGCGCGGGTCGGCTTCGACCTTGGACCGCAGCCGCTGCACGGCGACGTCGACCAGCCGGGAGTCGCCCAGGTAGTCGTAGTCCCACACCAGCTCCAGCAGGATCTGCCGGGTGAAGACCCGGCCGGGGTGGCGCGCGAGCTCGTACAGCAGCCGGAACTCCGTGACGGTGAGCGTGATGGGGGCGCCGTCGCGGCGGACCGTGTGGGTCACCGGGTCGATCTCCAGGTCGGCCACGTGCAGCGGCTTCGGCTCGTCGGCCGGCGCCGCGGCCCGGCGCAGCAGGGCGCGTGCCCGGGCCAGCAGCTCCGCCGGCTCGAACGGCTTGCGCACGTAGTCGTCCGCGCCCGACTCCAGCCCCACCACCACATCCACCAGGTCGGTACGTGCCGTCAGCATCAGCACCGGAACCCGCGAGGTCCTGCGCAGTTCGCGGCACACCTCGAAGCCGTCGAGGTCGGGCAGCATCACATCGAGGATCACCAGGTCGACAGTGCCGTCGGCGCTGCCCCGCTGGGCGCGCAACAGCCCGTCGCGACCGCCGACTGCGGTCGTGACCTGTAACCCTGCCCGCTGCAACGCCAGGGCGACAACCTCCCGGATCGAGGCGTCGTCCTCGACGAGCAGCACCCGCTCGTCCATCTCACATAGAGCGTATGAGCGGTGTACGCCCGGCAAGCTCACCCCAACGGACAGCTTGCGCTACCTGTCCAGTGCGCCGGGGTTGCTAGTTCCATCGCCAGTGGTGCGTTTGACCTGCGGCCACAGCAGCGTGGCGCCGAGGAGCAGAAACAGAATTCCGCCGGGTACGGAGACGAAGCTGGTCCAGTCTCCAGGCACCGCGCCCCGGTCTGCCATCGGGAGCCAGTGGGTGAAGACGCCGCCGGTCCAGAACAGCCCGAACAGCACCGCCGCCCACCGACGCAGCACCTGGTTGACCCACGGCCATCCCAGCACCAGCCCGGCGCTGAGCACCATCACCGGGACCGTACGCAGGTAGCCGTCGGCGCGGCTCGCGATCTCGTCTACGCCGTGCACGATCCCCGCGAGGGTGGCGAGCGCGAACACCGCGCGCTCGTGGGCGGCGAGCAGGCGCATCGGCGTGCCTTCCTGTGGGTCGGGCTGCATTCGTACCACGCTGGCGGTAGGCGGAGCCGCCGCGCGTACCACGTACGGCGGCCGGGAAAGTCAGCCCTCGACCGGACGCGCCGGGGCGGCCGGCGGCCTAGCGTGCAAGTTATGACAGACCACCGCATGGTACGAGCGATCCGCCGGATCTGGAGCGACGCGTCCACAGTGGAGCGTGCAAGCTACCTGATCAGCGCCGTACTGTTCGTCTCCGGCCTGGCGCACCTCTGGGTGTACGCCGTGGACGGCGGCCCGTGGCTGGGGCCGGTGTCGTGGCGCAAGCCGATCACGTTCGGGCTCTCGTTCGGGGTGACGCTGGCGTCGGTCACCTTCGCCGCCAGTTTCCTGCGAATGGGTGGGGCCGTACGGCGGTGGCTGCTCGGGGCGTTCGCCGCGGCGAGCTGTGTCGAGGTCGCGCTGATCACGGTGCAGGCGTGGCGCGGCGTACCGTCGCACTTCAATCGGGAAACCGGGCTGGACGGCGTGATCGCGACCGTGCTGGCGATCGGCGGCGGGGTGCTGATCGTCGTGGTGGTGGCGTTGACGGTGCTCTCCTGGCGCGGCCAGGGTCGGCTGACCCCCGAGTTGCTGGCGGTACGCGTCGGCCTCGGCACGCTGGTGGCGGCGCTCGCCGTCGGCGCCGCGATGATCGTGGTGGGCGTGACCGCGACCGACCCGGCGATCGCGTACACCACGGCGGGCGGCTACAAGCCGGCCCACGCGGTGCTGATGCACGCGGTGACCGTACTACCCGTGTTGGGGTGGTTGACCCGGCTGACGGCGTGGCCGGACCGGCGCCGGATGCGCGCGGTCGCGCTCGCCACCGGGGGCTACCTGCTGATCTCGGCGGTGATCGTCGAGCAGACCTTCGCCGGCGTCTCCACGTACGCGATGGCGGTGCTGCCGATGGCGCTCGCCGCACTGGGAGCCGTGGCGCCGGTCGCCGCCGGCGGGGTGCTGCTCGTGGCGGCGGTACGGTCAGGCAGGCGTACCGACTGAGGCGGGCGTACCGCGGGAGGCGGTTGCTTTGAAGAAGGTGTAGCAGAACGTGCCGCCGGGTTCGGCGGTGCGGTAGAGGTCGCGGATCCCCTCCGACCAGCTCGCCTGGTCCATCAGGCCCTGGCCCACGGCCTGCTCCCCGACGCCCTCCACCATCGCGGTGAACGTCTTACGGGTAAAGCCGTCGACCAACGCGGGACGGCTGGCGTCGACGTACACCATGCGGGGCGAGACCACGGCGTCGGCGTAGCCGGCCTCGGTGAGCAGCGGGTAGAGCCGCCGCCCGATCAGCGAGTCGCCGCCGGCCCGCCGCTGCAGCTCCACCAGGCACCCGATCGCCTGGCGCGCCCGCTCACTGTCCGGATGGAAGTACGCCGAGCCGTGGTCGCCTTCGATCACGGTGAGCGTGCCTCCCGGTTTCAGCACCCGGGTCACCGCCCGCAGCGCCGCCACCGGATCGGCCAGATGCTCCAGTACGAAGCAGACGAACACGTGGTCGTACGACGCGTCCGGGTACGGCAGGTGGAACAGATCGGCCTGCTGGAAGGTCACGTTGGCGAAGCCCGCCTGGCGTACCCGCCGCTGCGCCTCAGCCAGCGACTCCGCCGAGATGTCCACCGAGGTGAACTCCGCGTCCGGGCTGTTGCCGGCCAGGATCACCGTCTGCGCCCCGACCCCGCAGCCCGCTTCCAGCACCCGGCTGGCGGCCGGATAGCGGGTGTCGCCGTGCAGCAGCTCGGTCAACGTGCTCGCCTGGTCGGCGAGCCGGCTCGCCTCGAAGTCCGAATACCCGTGTACGTAGTCGATCGTCATGCGGTCTCCCCGGAGTCAGCGCGTCCCAGTCTGCTTCATACCAGCGAAGCGGTCGCGGCCGCCGGTCCGGCGGCCTACGGTGCGGGAAAGCCCACAAGGGGGTACGAGCCATGGACCACGTCTACCGGGTCACCGAGATCGTCGGATCCTCCCCGGAGTCCAGCGACGCCGCGATCCGCAACGCGATCACGCGGGCCAACGCGACACTGCGTCACCTCGACTGGTTCGAGGTGACCGAGACCCGCGGCCATATCGTCGACGGCCAGATCGGCCACTATCAGGTCACCCTCAAGGTCGGCTTCCGCCTGGACGACGCCTGACCTGCCGGGACAGCCGCGCGCTCGGCCAGCACCCCGGCCACGCGCCGGGCCAAAGCCCTCAGGACTCGAGGATCTCGAACTTGATCCCGGCGGTGCGCAGGCGGGCGATCAGCGCGTCGCCCATCGCCACCGCGGGCGTCAGCTGGCCGGAGGTGTCGGGCAGCTCGTCGTACGCCAGGCAGAGCGCCGACTCGGACAGCATCTTCGCGGTCTCGTCGTACCCGGGGTCGCCGCCGCTGACCTTGGTCTTGACGCGCTGGCCACCGCCGGTGCCGACGAAGGTGACGGTGAACCAGCTGCGGGAGCGCCGCTCGGGGCTGGGGCCCTCGCCGGGCTGCTTGCGACCCAGCAGCCAGTTGCGCAGCGGCGGCACCTGGGCGGCGGCAGCCAGCGCGCCGGCGCCTCCGACCAGGCCGAGCGCCGTGGTGAGCTTCATGGCGCCGTAATGGCCGTACGTGAAGCGGGGACCGTACCGGTCCAGGGCGGCGGCGGAGCGGCGTACCACCTGAGGGTCGATGGTGGGCAATGGCAGCGCCCAGCGGTCGACGGCGTCGGCGTGGTGCAGGCCGCGCTTCACCGACCCGACCCGCCGCCCGGACGGGCGGGGCTCGGCCTGGCGCCGCTCCCGCGCCACCTTCGACGCCTCGCGCAGCCGGGAGAACGCGTTGATCGCCGAGTGGTACGTGCCGCCGGAGAACTCGCCGCCGACCCGTACGAACGCCTCCACCTGCAGCGGCACACCCTCCGGCAGCTGCTCGACGGTGAACAGCACCCCGAGGTCGTACGGGATCGAGTCGAAGCCGCACGCGTGCACCAGCCGAGCGCCGGTACGCTGCGCCGTCGCGTGGTAGCGCAGGTACATCAGGTCCACGAACTCCGGCTCGCCGGTCAGGTCCACGTAGTGCGTGCCGGCTTCGGCGCAAGCGGCGACCAGCGGCTCCCCGTACTTCAAATAGGGACCGACGGTGGTGGCGACCACCCGGGTCGCCGCGGCCACGTCACGAAGAGACGACGGATCGGAGACGTCCGCGTGCAGCAGCGGCACCTCGATGCCGAGCTCGTCGCGTAGCGCCTCCAGCTTGCCCTGGTTACGGCCGGCGAGCGCCCAGCGGCACCCCTCCGGTACGTGCTCCGCGAGGTACTTCGCAGTCAGCCCTCCGGTGAAGCCCGTGGCCCCGAACAGCAACACGTCGTAGTCGCGCTCAGCCATCACACGTCCTCTCGGAAGAACCGCAGGGTCTGTCGTAAAGCTCCACCGGACGTACCCATTGTGCTCACGAGCTGCGGGAAGACTCGCAGGGGTGGCAGAACAGCTGTGGCAGAACTGGCTGGCGTACCGGGGCGGCGTACTGGTCGGGGTGGTGGCGCTGGCGTTCGGGTACGCCTGGTGGCGGTGGTACCGGCCTCACCGGCACGGCGCCGCCGAGGCGGCGATGGTGTGCGGCACGGTGCCGTGGCTCTACCTCGCGATGCTGCCGCACGGGGACGGGCCGGGCGGGGTGTCGCTCGTACCGCTGCGGGATCTTGCACTGTTCCTGCCCGACCCGGTCGACTTCGTGACGCAGGTGGTTGGCAACCTGCTGGTCTTCGCCGCGCTCGGCTTCTTCGCGCCGGTACGCTTCGCGGCGCTCGCCTCGGTGCCCCGGATGTTCGCCGTCGGCGCCGCCGGCTCGCTGGCGATCGAGCTGGCGCAGCTGCTGGCGCGTACCGGCCGGGTGTTCTCGGTGGACGACATCCTGCTCAACGCGGCCGGCGCCGCCCTGGCCGCCGCGTTGTCCCGGGGTTGGTGGGCGCAGGAACCTGTCCACCAGGTGAACGGTCGTTCAGCTTCGGCGTAACCCCCGCTACGCTGACGCGGTGAGCACCGATCAGACCGCCACCCGCCGGGGTTCGCGTCGTGACGAGATCCTGCGGATCGCGGTCGGGCTGTTCGCCGCCCGCGGCTACCACGGCGTGTCGATGGACGACATCGGCACCGCCGCCGGGGTCACCGGGCCGGCGCTCTACCACCACTTCGCCGGCAAGGAGGCGATGCTAGCCGCCGCGCTGCGCCCGGTCAGCGAAGGGCTGCTGAGCGGTGGCCGGGAACGCGCCGCAGCTGGCAACGGCGACCCGCGCGCCGCACTCAGCTCCCTGGTCGACTTCCACGTCGGCTTCGCACTGGCCAACCCGGCGGTGATCGCGCTGCAGCTGCACGAGCTGGACCGGCTGCCCGACGAGCCGCGCCGTGAGATCAGAAAACTTCAGCGGTTGTACGTGGAGGAGTGGGTCACCGTGCTCTGCGCGCTGCGCCCCGAGCTGGCGCCGGCCGAAGCCCGCGTGCTGGCGCACGCCGCCTTCGGCCTGATGAACTCCACCCCGTTCCAGGCCGGCGACCTCGACGAAGAACGGCGGGCGCAACTGCTGCGCTCCGCCGCGTTGGCCGCGTTACTGGGCTGACTGGCTCGGGCTCGCCGTCGGTACAGGCGCCGGGCCCGGACGCATCGGCCCCTTCGCCCACGCGGTGCAGAACTTCGCGTACGGCTTTCCGGCCGAGTCCACCTTGTAGGCGCAGGCACGGTAGTCGGGGCTCCAGCTCGCGTAGTAGTACGCCTTGATCCCGGCGGTGTAATGACGCGACGGAACGTACCGGCGGGTGAGCTCGGAGATAGTGCCGGTGCGCGTGCTGCGCGCCTCGAAGCTCACGTAGTACGGCGGCCGCGTGCCCGCCTTGGCCGGCGAGAAGCTGGCCCAGGAGTAGATGTCTGCGCCGGCCTTTCCGGTGCGCCACCGCACGACATGGCCGTACGGACTGGTCGCCTGGTCCCGCGTCTGCTTCTCCGTGGTGCAGGCCGGGTCGGCGAGCCGACCGTCCTCTCCAGGCTCGCAGGTGGTCGCGGTGGCGACGCCCGCGGTGACCAGACCCGCCGCGACGATGGCACCCGCGGCGAGGCCCGAGATAACGCGGCGCTTGACCCGGCGGCCGATGCCGGTTCGGCGCTGATCGACTTCTCCCTTGCCGGTGCGGTCGTTGAGCTCTGTCGTCATTGGACAGTGTCGCCTTCTTCTCATGGCCGGCATGGCCCCCGTGTAGTGACGAGCGCGAAATCTACACAGACTCGCTAACAGCAAACCCTCGCCCTGGTAACACGCAGAACGGAGGCGGCATGGAACCGGAGCTGGCGGATGCGAGGATGCCCGGGTGACTCAGTGGCAGACCTTCGTGGTGGTGGGCGACAGCTTCACCGAGGGGCTGGACGATCCTGACGGCGCCGGCGGCTATCGCGGCTGGGCCGACCTGGTCGCGTCCCGGCTGGCCGCCCCCGGCTTCCGGTACGCCAACCTCGCCGTACGCGGAAAACTCCTGGACGACGTGGTGGCCGAGCAGCTCCCGGCAGCGGTCGCGATGGCGCCAGAGCTGGTCAGCTTCGCCGCCGGCGGCAACGACGTGATGCGCCGCAGCTACCGGCCCGCGGCCGTACGTGTCACCCTCGACGACGTGATCGGCAAACTGACGGCCACCGGAGCGCAGGTGCTGATGTTCACCGCCGCCGACGTGACCACCACACTGCCGCGGTCGATCCTGCCGCGGGTGCTGTCGTTCAACGACACGATCCGCGAGGTCGCGGCCAGCCACGGCGCGACGCTGGTCGACCTGTGGTCCGACGACGGCTTCGGGCATGTACGGATGTGGAGTGAGGACCGGCTGCACCTCGGTACGCTCGGCCACCGCAGGGTGGCGGCTAACGTACTGGCCGCGCTCGGGGTGGCGTACCCGCAGGTGTGGCGGGCGGCGCCGGCGCCGGTGCGGCGTACCTCCTGGCTGGCCGACCGGAGGGCCGACCTGAAGTGGGCCCGGCTGCACCTGGCGCCGTGGGTGCATCGCCGGCTCACCGGCCGTTCCTCCGGCGACGGCAGGCAGCCCAAGCGCCCCCAGCTCGCCCCACTCGAACCCTGACGGGCGGGCCGGTCGCTCACTGCGCCAAGATCGCCGTTTGGGGAACGAATGAGTCGCGCCCGCCGCAGATCTGTTCCCGAAACCGTGATCTTGAACCGCCCGCCCGTAGCTGGCCCGACGGTCAGGCGGGCGGTACCCTAACGATCGTTCAGGTAGTACGAGGAGGTCGCGGTGCTGGAATCCCTGCTGGTCGCCAACCGGGGCGAGATCGCCCGCCGGATCATCCGTACGGCTCGCCGGCTCGGCGTGCGTACGGTCGCGGTGCACTCCGAGCCCGACGCTGGCCTGCCGTATGTGGCCGAGGCCGACGAGGCGGTGTTGATCGGCCCGGTGGACCCGGCCGGCGGCCCCGCCGCGATGAGCTCGGTGTACCGCAACGTCGACGCGATCCTGGCGGCGGCGAAGCAGACCGGCGCGCAGGCGATCCACCCCGGGTACGGCTTCCTCTCCGAGAACGCCGACTTCGCCCGCGCCGTGATCGGCGCCGGTCTGATCTGGGTAGGCCCGCCGGCCGACGCCATCGAGCAGCTCGGCGACAAGATCAACGCCCGCAACCTGATGGCCGAGGCGGGCGTACCGGTCTCGCCCGGCACCCGGGAGCCGGGCGCCACGGTGCAGGCGGCGCTGGCGGCCGCGGAGCAGATCGGCTATCCGGTGATGGTCAAGGCGGCGGCCGGCGGCGGCGGCATGGGGATGGCCGCGGCCTCCGACCCCGAGAGCCTGACCAGGGAGTACGAGAAGATCAGCGGCTTCGCGGCGCGGATGTTCGGCGACGCCTCCGTACTCATCGAAAAGTTCTTCCCAAGGATCCGGCACGTCGAGGTGCAGATCCTGGGGCTCCCCGACGGGCGCGTGCTGGCGCTGGGCGAACGGGAGTGCTCGGTGCAGCGGCGTAACCAGAAGCTGGCCGAGGAGTCACCGTCCCCGGCGGTCGACCCGGCGCTGCGGGAGCGGCTGCTGGCTGCGGCCCGTACGGCCGGCGAAGCGGTCGGCTACCGCAACGCCGGCACCGTGGAGTGCCTGCTCGACCCGGACAGCGGCGAGTTCTACTTCCTGGAGATGAACACCCGGCTGCAGGTGGAGCACCCGGTGACCGAGGCGGTGCTCGGCATCGACCTGGTGGAGGCTCAGCTGCGGGTCGCCGCCGGCGAGTCGCCGGAGCTGGAGCTCACCCCGAGTGGCCACGCGATCGAGCTGCGGATCAACGCCGAGGACCCGAAGCGGTTTTTCCCCGGACCGGGTGCGATCACCGCCTGGCAGGAGCCGACCGGGGACGGCGTACGGGTCGACGCCGGGTACGCCGCCGGCGACACCGTGACCCCGTACTACGACTCACTGATGGCGAAGCTGATCGTGCACGGGCCGGATCGGGCGACCGCGCTGGCCCGGGCCCGGGAGGCGGTCGCCGGCTTCACCGTCACCGGCCCGAAGTGCAACCTGCCGTTCTTCGCCGAGCTGCTGGACAACGACGAATTCGTCTCCGGGGCGTACGACACCGGCATCGTCGGGCGGATGCGGGCCTGACCGTGCGGTCACCAGCGGTGGGTGGCGATGACCTTCCCCGACGCGTCGAGCGCGTCGAGCGACGTGATCTTGTCGCCCTCGGCCCAGTAGCCGAAGAAGCCCAGCTTCGGGTCGGCGATGTGCTGCACCGGCACGTCGGCGGTGCCGCCCTTACCGAGGTGGACCCGTACGGTGACCGCCGCCGGCGTCGCCGCTCCGGCCACCGACTCACCGACGTCCTGATTACCCCGGACCACCCAGAATCCATCACGCCGCACATTGGCCGGATTCACATCCCCCTCACCGCCCAGCAGCCACCCTTCACGGACGTGCAGCCAGGTTTCGCCGACCCGGTAGGAGCCACCCTTGCCCGGCCTGAGCGACACCGCCCAGACCGCCACCGCGGTACGCCCGGAGGCGACCACCCTGGCATCGGGGTAGTTGACCGCGTCGACCAGGTCCACGGGCGGGTAGTCGAGGATGGTACGGCGCAGCGTCTCCAGCTTCGCCGGGTCGACCGGTGCCAACGACTCGATGAACGCCTCGACCTCGCTACGCGCGGCCCCGTCGCTCGCCACGACCGCCACGGTGTCGCCCTCCGACCACACCCACAGCGTCGGCTCGTCGCCGTCCTGATCGACTCCCACCGGTACCCCGGCCACGCCCTCCGACCCGCGGATCTTGACGGGCTCGCCGCGTACCAGGGCGCGTACCAGCGCTCCGTCGGTGTCGGCGAGGGTGAGCGAGATGCTGGCACCGCGTCCGCGGCCGCTCCACACCAGCGTGGTGCCGCGGATGAAGTGGCGGTCGGCGGACGCGCGTACCGGCAGCATCCCGAGCGGCTCCAACCCTTCCGGTACGCCGTTGGCGCCGATCCGCAGCCCGTGCTTCGGATCGCCGACGGCCGCCGCTTGGGCGTCGGCCAGCTCGGAGTCGGACAGCCCGCGCCCCATCACCCCGAGCTGGTCCCGCTCCTGGTCCTTGTCGTCGGCGTAGTCCCAGACCCGCCAGGTGTCCTTGCCGTACGTACCGCCCTTGCGGGGCAGGCCAAGCGCGCTGTCGGAGCCAGAGACGTACGCCGCCAGCAGCAGCCGTCCGGTGCCGGGCTCGGCACGGTTCGGCTCGCCGTACACCGCGATCCGGTCTTCGGCGGGGTGCCAGCCCAGCTTGTCGGGTTCGACGATCTGCTCGAGGTGCAGCCCGCTGGGCGGCTCGGCCGGCGCCAGCAGCGTGCTGGGCGGCTTGAACGTCACCTCCGGTACGGGTTTCACCTCACCCGGCTGCAACGCACAGCCGGCCAGCAACAGCCCCACCACCAGCAAGAACCCCCGCTGCGACATGGAGTCAGTGTGGGTTCCCGGGGTAACACAGTGGTCACGCTGTGGCTTCGAGAGAGGATGGCAGCATGAGTACGATGCCGAACGCCGTGTCGATCCGCGAGGTGGGTCCCCGGGACGGGCTGCAGAACGAGGACCCGGTCTCCACCGACGCGAAGGTACGGCTGATCGACGCGCTGTCGCGCTCCGGCGTGAAGCGGATCGAGGCGGTCAGCTTCGTACACCCGAAAGCGATTCCTCAGATGGCTGACGCCGACGAGGTGTGGGCGCGGGCGGCGAAGAACCCGCAGGTGCGCTACTCGGCGCTGGTGCCGAACAGCCGCGGTGCGCAGCGGGCGTTGGACGCCGGGTTCACCGAGATCGAGGTGGTGGTCTCGGCCAGCGACACCCACAACCGGAAGAATGTCAACCGCTCCACGGACGAGTCGCTGGACGACATCGCGGCGCTGATCAGCCTGCTGCACGAACACGACGCCACGGTCGAGGTGATCATCTCGACCAGCTTCGGCTGCCCGTACGAGGGGGACGTGCCGGCGTCGCGGGTGGCGCAGATCGTGGACCGGGTGGTGGCCGACGGCGCGGACCGGGTGGCGTACGGGGACACCACCGGAATGGCTACGCCGCGCCGGGTCCGCGAGCTGCTGGACGCGGTGCGCCCGGGCCACCCCGAGGTGCCGATGCTGCTGCACTTCCACAACACCCGCGGCACCGCGCTGGCGAACATCCTGACCGCGCTGGAGTACGGCATCACCGAGTACGACGCCTCCGTCGGCGGCCTGGGCGGCTGCCCGTACGCCCCCGGCGCGACCGGCAACGTGGCCACCGAAGAGGTGGTGCACATGCTGCACGACATGGGCATCGACACCGGGATCGACCTCGACGCGCTGATCGAGGTGGCGGGAATGGCGCAGCAGATCGTCGGCAAGGAGCTGCCCAGCGGCGTGCTCCGGGCGGGCCCCCGTACCCGCACCATCCAGGCCTGACCCCCGACCCCAGCCGCCTGCCCTCACAGGGCCCCGCGCCGGCGCTCGCCGCGCTGATGATCGCGGTTTCGGGAACGCTTTGGCTGCATTCCTCGCCGATCCGTTCCCGAAGTCGCGATCTTGCCTTCCACCGCACGCCGGCAGGGCACAGGCGTACGGGTGGCGGGCGGCGGGCACGGCTCTGACCAGGCGCGATACTTCCGAGATATACCGATTCATCCATAAGCCGTGACTGCCTAGTGTGCCTCCCGTTGTACGTAGCGTGAGTGCGGCCGAGGCATAGCTCGCCGGATTTGCGTACGAACTTCAGCGAATCCTCCGTGTGTCGATTGGCGCAGAGCGCATCACAGCCGCTACAGTCCGTACTCGCACGGATACAAATTGTGGTGAAGGCGAAGGGTGTGTCACAGGCGATGGGTCGGCAGTCATGGGGTGAGCGCGGACGCCGCGCTTGGTCCCGGCTGTCCCAGCACGCCACCGTACGCAACGGCGTACGCACCCTGGTCTTCGCCGGTGCCGTCGGTGTCACCTGGTTGATCGGCTCGTCCGCGGCCAGCGCGCACCACGCCACCGACCCCGAGGCCGAAGGCAACCGCAAAGCGGCGAAGCCGAGCGTCGAACGTACGGTGGAGACAAGCACCGGCGTACTCGACCGGTGGCTTCGCCCCGATGGGTGCACCGCGCCGTCACAGCGCCAGCCTGGCGCGACGGATGCGGAGCGCGCCGAGGCCTCATCGCACAACGAGTTGTCTGCGGACAACTGTGATCCCGCAGATTCCCGGGATCTGCGGGACTCCACGGGCGCGGACACCGCACCTACGGAGAACGCGGCACCGGACACCCAGGCCCTGCCGCGGACCGCGTCAGGTCAGCACGAAGAAGGTTCCAAGGGTACGGCGAACGCCGACCCCGACCGTTCCATCGTCGGCCCGTTGGCGCACGCAGCCCGGCCGGTCACCCAGGGGAAGATCACCGCTGTCCTCGTGAACCACACAGAGGGCACCGCCACTGGACTGGTCACGGATGTGATCGCGCCGGTGACTGATACCGCGGGCACGATCACCCGTCCTGTGACCGACCGGCTGACCGCGCCGCCGGTCACCGACGAGATCACCGACCGGGTGCTACCCGGTCTCTCCGGCGTGGTGCCGTTGCCTCCTGTGGCGGGTCTGCCGCAGGGCAACAAGCCAGCCGCACCGGCGCCACCGGTTGCGCCGGGTGTCGACCAGTCGATCGGATCGACGTCGACGGTTGACCTGGTTGACGAGGCGTTGTCCGGTGGGACACGCCAGACCGGACAGCTGGGCGCCGGCTCGGCGCCCAGCACCCCCGTACCAGCTCCGCCGCCGGCGGTGCCTGGCTCGGGAGTTCTCAGCGGGTACGCGACGGGTTCGTACGTCCCGCTTCCGGGAGGCGGCGCGACAGCGACCGTCCCCGCCTTCCTTTCGGAGAACACGCCGATCTCCGGCGCGTCTCCGGCCACGGCCTTCGATGCCACCCTGCGCGATCTCGCGGGTGAGCCGGCCGTTTCTCCTGACTGATCGCGCGCCCGGCCCTGGTCTGTAGTCCAGCGGGTCAGGGCAACACGGCGGCGTATCCGACGCCGCATCCCAGCAAGCGATCAGATTCACGTACTCCCAAGGCGCGCTGTCCATCCCCAGGCCAGCAGCCTGACCCCGGTCCGGAAATCGGATCCGGATAGCTCCCTCACTTTCGGCAATGCAAACAGGAAGGCAATTCTGTGAAGTCTTGGGTTCGAAACACGGTACGCGCGGGCGTGCTGGCCGCTGGATTCCTGCTCTTCGTGTCGTCGCCGGCGCACGCGGGCGACCAGCTCACCACGGACAACAGCGGCATCGGCAGCGGCAACAACATCAGTGTCCCGATCACCGTCGCCGTGCCAGTGTGTGGCAACGGCGTAGGTGTGGCCGGTGGCGGCGTGGGCGTCTCCGACAACTGCGACGCGCGGTCCTACAACACCGAGGCCGGTGGCGGGACCCAGGCCAGCTCCGACAACTCCGGCATCGGTACGGGCAACAACGTGAGTGTTCCGATCTCGGTGGCGGCCCCGGTGTGTGGCAATGGCGTGGGTGTGGCCGGTGGCGGCGTGGGCGTCTCCGACTTCTGTGGCGCGAAGGCCTCCAACGAGGGCGGCGGCGAGAGCGGCGGCCAGTACACCGCAAAGAACTCGGGCATCGGCACCGGCAACAACTGGAGCAGCCCGATCACCGTTGCCGTGCCGGTGTGTGGCAACGGTGTGGGTGTCTTCGGTGGCGGCGCCGGTGTCTCGGACACCTGCAAGGCGGCGGCCTCGAACGAGGGCAGCCCGGAGTGGCAGTACAGCGGCGACAACTCAGGTCTGGGTGTCGGCAACAACTTCAGCATCCCGGTCACGGTCGCCGTGCCGGTGTGCGGTAACGGTGTGGGTGTCTTCGGTGGCGGGCTCGGCGTTTCCGACACCTGCAAGGCGTCGGCCTCCAACGGCGGCGGCGACAACGGCTACGCCCCGAAGCGGTCGGCGAAGCGGTCCATGAAGGCCGGTAGCGCGACCACCGAGTCGACCACCGAGGCGCTGCCGACCCCGGACGCCACACTGCCTTCGCCGGTGAAGGAGCTCGCGTCGCCGGTGCTGGACGGGGTCGAGAACCCCACCCAGGGCAACTCGATCTCGCTTCCCTGAACACCGCACCAGGTTTCGCGTACCACCTGAATTCAATAGCTCACCAATCTCGCAATCTTTGATGAGAAGGGTTCATCTGACATGAAGTCTTGGGTTCGCAACTCGCTCCGCGCCGGCGTACTGGCGGCAGGGTTCCTGCTCTTCATCGGGTCTCCCGCCCAGGCACACGACCAGATCACGACCGACAACAGCGGCATCGGCACCGGCAACAACATCAGCGTCCCGATCACCGCGGCCGGTACGTTCTGCGGTAACGGTGGCGGCGGGGCCGGCCTGGGCGTCGGTGTCTCCGACACCTGCAAGGCGACCTCCACCAACACTGAAGGGGCCGAGGACGCTCAGCTCAGCACCAAGAACTCCGGCATCCTCACCGGCAACAACGTCAGCAACCCGTGGACCATCGCGGGTACGTTCTGCGGCAACGGTGGCGGCGGTGCCGGCGTCGGCGTCGGGGTGTCTGACAGCTGCAAGGCGGCCGCCTCGAACGAGGCCGGCAACCCGGGGCTGCAGGCCACCGGCGACAACTCGGGCATCGGTGTCGGTAACAACTGGAGCAGCCCGGTCGCGTGGGCAACTCCGGTGTGCGGCAACGGCGTGGGCATCTTCGGTGTGGGCGTCGGCGTGTCCGACAGCTGCGCCGCCTCGGCCTCCAACGGCGAGAGCACCGGCTCGAAGCGCACCCTGAAGAAGGCTCTCAAGTCCGGCCGTGAGGTGACCTCCGAGACGCTGCCTGGCGCCAACGCGCCGATGCCGGCTCCGGCGGCCGACCTGCCCGCGCCGGTCGAGGAGCTCGCTGGCCCGGTGCTGGACACGATCCAGGCTCCGGCTCAGGGCAACTCGATCAACGTGCCTGGCCTCACCTGAGCGGTGCCCCTGGGGCGACCGTTCCAACTCGGGGCCCTGGTGCTCGGTCCTAGCTCGTTGAGCGCCTGGACTCCGTACACATAGAAATCCACAAGTAACTGACACGATCGAGGGCCCCCACTGCCAGTGGGGGCCCTCAACCGTGGTGCGGAACCTTTCCGGGGGTCAGAAGGTCAAGTTCCAGGCGTCGATGTAGCCGGTGTCGTACGTCGCGACGTCCTGCACCCGCAGCCGCCAGGTGCCGTTGGCGACTTCGCTCGACGCGTTGACGGTGT
The DNA here is from genome assembly GCA_050701635.1 of Micromonosporaceae bacterium. Classification (GTDB taxonomy): domain Bacteria; phylum Actinomycetota; class Actinomycetes; order Mycobacteriales; family Micromonosporaceae; genus WHSM01. The sequence goes on from JBOGDF010000012.1 coordinate 25,088, forward strand.
ACGTCTTGAGTACGTTGTCGCCGCTGTCGCTGTTCGGGAAGTCCTCCAGCAGGTAGACCGTGCCGTCGGGGGCGATCAGCGAGAGCACCAGGTCCCCGCGCCAGGTGTGCTTGATGTCCACGCCCACCTTGAGACCGGTCGGTGCGTTGCCGGTGACACCGGTGACCGCGATCGACGAGGTCACGGTGGCGTTGTCGGTGATGTTGACGTTGGTGAGGTTCTCGAAGTACTTGCCCGGCGGCGGGGGCGGCGGCGGGGTGCCGTCGCAGGTCTTGTTGATGATCCGGTACGGGCAGTCGGAGTATTCCAGCAGCCGCAGTACGGCCTCCCGGTTGCGCGAGGTCTGGGCCGGGATCACCTCGTCGGGCGGGTAGAAGCCCGGGTTGGACGAGCGCGGGTACATCTCGAACGTGTAGCCGAAGATCTTGTGGCGACCCCACAGGAAGTCGTCGATCGATCCGTCTGTGATGTAGAGGTCGGACGCCTGCTCCGGGATGTAGTTGTTGGTGCTGGCCATGTTGCGACCCAGCGTCTGGAACACGTTGGCGTCGTCGGCGGTCATCCCGGTGTCGGTGTCCGCGTACGTGTAGCCGTACGGCCAGAGCACCAGCTCCGAGTACGTGTGGAAGTCGATGCCGGTCTTGATCTGCTGTACGCCGCCGATCACCCGGGAGCGTACGAAGTTCGAGACCACCTTCACCTCGGGCGCCGACTCGGGCGCGGTACCGCGGTAGGTCTCGGACGACGGGGAGCCGGAGGATCCTCCGCAGCAGCCCCACTTGTAGTCCCAGTTGCGGTTCGTGTCGGTGCCCACATAGGACGACCCGCTGTTCGGCTGCCGGTTCTTGCGCCACATCCGGTACGAGCCGGTGGCGACGTCGTACTCGGCGCCGTCCGGGTTGAGGCTGGGCAGGATCCAGATCTCGCGACTGTCGACCAGGCCTTTGACCCGGCTGTCGGTGGCGTACTTGCTGGTCAGCTCCTTGAGCAGGTAGACCGCCATCTCGACGGTGAGGTGCTCGCGGGCGTGCTGGTTGTGCGTGAACAGCACCTCCGGCTCGGCCTCGTCGACGGCCACGTTGTCGGAGATCTTGACCGCCATGATGTCGCGGCCCTGGTACGACTGGCCCAACACGAACTTGCGGGCGATCGAGGGGTTGTTGGTGGTGACGCTGTTGACCACCGCGGTCAGCTCGGAGAAGTTGTGGTAGTTCGAGTCCGCCGGCGGGAAGTCGAAAGTGGACGGTCCGTCGTTGGAGTCCAACGCGGGCAGCTTCGCCACGGTGAAGCCGAGCGACTTGACCCGGCGGATCTCGGCCGGCGTCGCCGAGATGAACAGCTTGCCGTCCTCGTAGTAGTTGACCGCGGCGCCGGTACGCGCGATCGCCGTACGCTCCGCGGTGAGCCGTACGTGTTCGACGACGTACTCGGCGGACAGGGTCTTCTCGGCGACCGCCGTCGGGGCCGCGTTGCCGAGTGAGGGGACCAGCAGGGACCCGATCGCGACCGCGACACAGGCCACGACAGACAGACGTCTAGCCTTCATCGAAACCTCCCCAGGTTTGTAGCGCGCAGATTACTCCGATGATCACGAAACGCACAGACCCAATTTCTGTGGGTACGCGTCCGCGGGTTTGCGCTGGTCAGCCGTCCGTGGTCGGGTGCGCCGCTTCCTGGAATGCGGTGACGGCCGCCCGGATCGTGGGCAGCGCGGCGACGGGCTCGCGCCAGATGGCGTACACAGAGCGCACCAGTGCGGGGTCGGTACACAGCACCGCCACCCCGCCGGGCAGCTCGGTACGCCCCAGCCGCGGCAGGATCCCGAGCCCGAGCCCGGCGCCGACCAGCGCGAGCTGGGTCTGGTACTCGTCGGCGACGTGGACGATCCGGGGCTCGGTGTCGTACGACCGGATGGTCTGCACCAGCAGGTCGTAGCAGACCGCGCCGGGTGGCGAGGCGATCCACGGCTCGGCCATCACGTCGCGCAGCTTCACGGTGCGCCGGCCGGCGAGCGGGTGCGTCGACGGCACCGCCAGGTCGGCCACGTCGTCGGCCAGCGGCGCCCGCGCGATCCGCTCCGGGATCGCCAGCGGCAGGCTCTGCCAGTCCTGCACGATCGCGATGTCCATCGAGCCGCGGGCGATGTCGCGTACCGCCTCCAGGGGTTCGATCTCCTGCATCTCGATGGTCAGCCGCGGATACCGGTCGGCGAGCGTACGCAGCGCCGCGGGGGCGAGACCGCGCAGCGCGGTGGGGAACGCGCCGATCCGCAGCTGGCCGACCACCTCGCCGCGGTGCGCCTCGAAGTCGGACTCGGCCTGCTCGATGCGGGCCAGGATGTCTTCGGCGTGGCCGGCGAGCAGCCGCGCCGCGTCGGTCAGCCGGACCCCGCGGCCGTGGCGTTCCAGCAGCTTCGCCTGGGTCTCCCGCTCCAGCTTGGTGAGCTGCTGGGAGACCGCCGAGGTGGTGAGGTGCAGCGCGGCGGCGGCGGCGCGTACGGAGCCGTGGTTGGCGACCGCGTGCAGGGCGCGGAGCCGGTCGAGATCAAGCATGTAGCAATCCTAAACGGAACGGTGCAGAAATAATCGCTGGTCCTTAACGGTTGGTACGCACAGACTCGACGCCATGCGAGCTGTGCACGTACTGGTCGCCGTCGTGGTGGCCGCCATCTGGGGCTTCAACTTCGTGGTGATCGACGTCGGTGTGGACGCCTTTCCGCCGCTGCTGTTCGCCGTACTGCGGTTCGCGGTGGCGGCGGTGCCGGCGGTGTTCTTCGTGGGGCGGCCCTGCGTACCGTGGCGGTGGATCGTCGTGATCGGGATGACGATCGGGGTCGGGCAGTTCGCGCTGCTGTTCACCGGGATGCGGCTCGGTATGCCGGCCGGGTTGGCGTCGCTCGTACTCCAGACTCAGGTGTTCTTCACGCTCTTCATCGCCGCCGGCGCGCTCGGCGAGCGGGTCCGGGTACGCCAGCTCGCGGGGCTGGGGCTGGCGTTCGCGGGGATCGTGCTGGTCGGCGTCGACCTGGCCCGCGCGGGCGACGTGGCCGGCCTCGGCTCCGGTGCGCTGGTCGGCTTCGGCATGTGCGTCGGCGCGGCCGGGATGTGGGGCCTCGGCAACGTGGCGATCCGCAGGGCGCAGCCGGACGACCCGTTCAACCTGATGGTGTGGACCAGTGCGGTGGCGCCGCTGCCGCTGCTCGGGCTCTCGCTGCTGGTCGAGGGTCCGCAGGCCGACCTGGCGGCGCTGGCCAACCTGTCGTGGCTCGGCGCCGGCGCGGTGCTCTACATCGCGGTGCTCTCGACGCTGGTCGGCTTCGGGCTGTGGAGCTGGCTGCTGCGCCGGTACGACGCCGGCGTGGTCGCGGCGTACTCGCTGCTGGTTCCGGTGTTCGGGATGTCGTCGGCCGCGATCGTGCTCGGTGAGCCGCTCACCCCGTGGCGCATGGTGGCCGCCGTGGCGGTGGTCGCCGGCGTGGCGCTGAGCAGCGTGAAAGGGCGGCGGGACTCCCCCCGAGGGAACCCCGCCGCCGTCGAGTTGATCAGCAGGTTTGACCGATCGCCCGAGGTGGACAGTCGGCGTACTCGAGCAGCTTGAGTACGGCCTCCTTGTTGCGCGCGGTCTGCTCCGGGATCACCTCGTCGGGCGGGTAGAAGCCGCCGCCGCCCTGGCTCCCCGGGTACATCTCGAAGGTGAACCCGTAGATCTTGTGGGCCCCCCACAGGAAGTCGTCGATCGACCCGTCGGTGATGTAGAGGTCGGACGCCTGCTGCGGCGTGTAGCCGTTGGTGTCCGCCATCTCCGTACCGATGGTCTGGAACACCTTGGCGTCGTCTTCGGTCATCCCGTCGTCGGTGTCGTCGTACGTGTAGCCGTACGGCCAGAGCACCAGCTCCGAGTACGTGTGGAAGTCGATCGCCGTGGTGATCTGCTGCTTGCCGTCGACGTTGCGGGACCGTACGAAGTCCGAGACCACCTTCACCTCGGGCGCCGACTCGGGAGCCGTACCGCGGTAGGTCTCGCTGCCCGGGTCATCGGACGAGCCGCCGCAGCAGCCCCACTTGTAGTCCCAGTTGCGGTTCATGTCGGTGCCGACCTGCGACGAGCCGTCGTTGGGCTGCCGGTTCTTGCGCCACATCGCGTAGTCGCCGCTGGCGACGTCGTACTCGGCGCCGTCCGGGTTCAGGCTCGGCAGGATCCAGATCTCGCGGCCGTCTACCAGACCTTTGATCTTCTCGTCACTCGCGTAACCCTCGGTCAGGAGGTGGAGCGTGTACACCGCCATTTCGACGGTGAGGTGCTCGCGCGCGTGCTGGTTGTGGGTGAAGAGCACTTCAGGTTCGTTCTCATCGACCGCCACCTCATCGGAGATCTTGACCGCCATGATGTCGCGGCCCTCGTACGACTTCCCGATCACTTCCTTGCGCGCGATGTCGGGGTACTTCGCGACCAGGTCGTCGACCTCTTTGGTCAGCTCGGTGAAGTTGTGGTAATTCGCGTCCTCGGCCGGAAAGTCGAATGTGGACGGTTTTTCGGTGTTGCGGCGGGGCTCCGGTTTGCGGAGCGCCACGGTCTTGAAGCCGAGCTTCTCGATCTCGCGCACCTCGCGCGGTGTCGCGGTGACGTACAGGGCGCCGTGCTCGTAGAGGTTGACCGCCGCACCGGTACGGGCGATCGCCGTACGCTCCGGCTTGAGCCGTACGCCCTCGACGCGATACTCGGCCGGAAGCGTCGTCGTGGCGACCGAGGCCACCGGGCTTCCGAGCGCCGGGCCGGCCAGTGCCCCGAGCGCCAGCACCACGCTGGCGACCAGAGTCAGTCTTCTGGTGTTCATCACACCTCCCCAGGATTCCGTTCCTGCGGAGGCTAGGGCGAATTGCCCTGCAAGCCCAGATGGTGCCCATATATCTAAGAAGACGTTAATAGCCACCTAATGCCGCCTTGAAGGCCCGGCGCATGAGCGGCGGCTACTCGGGTACGGCTGTGCTGGGGCGCCACGGTGCGCTACCCTAACGATCGTTAAGGTCGCGCGTGCAGGGAGAGGTCACGTGACGCTGGACAGTGAGGCGCTCGAGCAGCTGCGCAAGCGGGTGCAGGCCGGCGGGGCGGAGAAGTACCACCAGGCCAACCAGGCGAAGGGCAAGCTGTTCGCCCGGGAACGGGTGGCGCTGCTCGTGGACGAAGGCTCGTTCGTCGAGGACGGGGCGTACGCCAACGCGTCCGCCGAAGGGCTGCCCGCGGACGGCGTGATCACGGGTGCGGCGACCGTCGAGGGGCGGCCGGTGTGCCTGATGGCCAACGACTCGACCGTCAAGGCGGGGTCGTGGGGCGCCCGTACCGTCGAAAAGATCATCCGGATCATCGAGCGGGCGTACCGCGAGAGCGTGCCGATGATCTACCTGGTCGACTCGGCCGGGGCCCGGATCACCGACCAGGTCGATCTTTTCCCTGGTCGGCGCGGTGCCGGGAAGATCTTCTGGAACCAGGTCCGCGCGTCGGGGTCGATCCCGCAGGCGTGTGCGCTGTTCGGGCCGAGCGCGGCTGGTGGTGCGTACATCCCGGCGTTCTGCGACATCGTGGCGATGGTCGACGGCAACGCGTCGATGTACCTCGGCTCCGACCGGATGGTCGAGATGGTCACCGGGGAGAAGACCACCCTGGAGGCGATGGGCGGCGCCAAGGTGCACTGCACCGAGTCCGGCTGCGGCCACTTCCTCTGCAAGACCGAAGAAGAAGCCATCGAGGTGGTACGCCGCTACCTGTCGTACCTCCCGTCCAACTGGCAGGGGTCGCCGCCGAGTGTCGAGGCCGCCGCGCCGCACGCCACCGACCTGGCGAAGCTGGTGCCGGACAGCGAGCGGCAGGCCTTCGACATGCGCCGCTACGTGCGCGGCCTGGTGGATGACGGCTCATTTTTCGAGATCCACGCGCTCTGGGCCCGCGAGGTCACGGTCGGGTTCGCGCGGCTCGACGGCGAGGTGATCGGGGTCGTCGGCAACAACTCGATGTTCAAGGGCGGCGTGCTGTTCGTCGACTCCGCCGACAAGGCCAGCCGGTTCGTGGAGCTGTGCGACGCGTTCAACGTGCCGCTGCTGTTCCTGTCGGACGTACCGGGGTTCATGGTCGGCAGCGCGGTGGAGAAGCAGGGCATCATCCGGCACGGCGCCAAGATGATCTCCGCGATCTCGGCCGCTACCGTCCCGAAGATCTGTGTGGTGGTACGCAAGGCCTACGGCGCGGGTCTCTACGCGATGGCGGGCCCCGGGTTCGAGCCGGAGGCGACGATCGCGCTGCCCACCGCGAAGATCGCCGTGATGGGCGCCGAAGCCGCCGTCAACGCGGTGTACGCCAACAAGATCGCCGCCCTCCCCGAAGAGGAGCAGGGAGCGTTCGTCGCCGCCAAGCGCGCCGAGTACGAGACCGACATCGACGTGGTACGGCTCGGCAGCGAGCTGGTGGTCGACACCATCGTGCAGCCGCACGAGCTGCGCAACGAGCTGATCCGCCGCTACCGCGCCGCGCGCGGCAAGGACCGTACGTTCTCGCGCCGCCGCCACGGCGTAACGCCTGTCTGACCTGCGACAACGAGGAGATTCCAGAGTGGACTTCAAGCTCAGCGCGGAGCACGAAGCGCTTCGGCAGACCGTACGGGACTTCGCCCAGAAGGTCGCGGCGCCGGTGATCGGCGACTTCTACGAGCGGCACGAATTCCCGTACGACATCGTGCGCCAGATGGGGGAGATGGGGCTGTTCGGGCTCCCCTTCCCGGAGGAGTACGGCGGCATGGGCGGCGACTACTTCGCGCTCTGCCTCGCCATCGAAGAGCTCGCCCGGGTCGACTCGAGTCTCGCCGTGACCCTGGAAGCCGGGGTCTCGCTCGGCGCGATGCCGATCTACCGGTACGGCACCGAGGAGCAGAAGAAGACCTGGCTGCCGGCGCTGTGCCGAGGCGAGAAGCTGGCCGCGTTCGGGCTCACCGAGGCGGGCAGCGGCTCCGACGCCGGCGGCGCCACCCAGACCACGGCGCGGCTCGACGGCGACGAGTGGGTGATCAACGGTTCCAAGTCGTTCATCACCAACTCCGGCACCGACATCACCGCCGCGGTCACGGTCACCGCCGTCACCGGCGAGCGCGACGGCAAGAAGGAGATCTCCGCGATCCTGGTGCCGTCGGGCACGCCCGGGTTCACGGTGGCGAAGCCGTACTCGAAGGTGGGTTGGAACGCCTCCGACACCCACGAGCTGCACTTCGACAACGTACGGGTGCCGGCCACCAACCTGATCGGGGAGCAGGGCCGGGGGTTCGCGCAGTTCCTGCAGATCCTCGACGAGGGCCGGATCGCGATCTCGGCGATCGGCGTCGGGCTCGCCCAGGGCTGCGTCGACGAGTCGGTGAAGTACGCGAAGGAGCGGCACGCGTTCGGCAAGCCGATCGGCACCAACCAGGCGATCCAGTTCAAGATCGCGGACATGGAGACGCGTACGCACATTGCGCGGCTGGCGTACTACGACGCCGCGGCGCGGATGCTCGCCGGCGAGCCGTTCAAGCGGCAGGCCGCGATCGCGAAGCTCTACTCCTCCGAGATCGCGGTGACCAACGCGCGCGAGGCGACCCAGGTGCACGGCGGGTACGGCTTCATGAACGAGTTCCCGGTCGCCCGGTTCTGGCGGGACTCCAAGATCCTCGAGATCGGTGAAGGTACGTCCGAGGTGCAGCGCATCCTGATCGCCCGCGACCTCGGGTTGTAAGCCCCTTGTTCGCTGGGCTACTCCGGGGGTGGTGACGCCTCCGGGATGCTCGGCCCGTGCGGCAGCGGGGTCGTCGTACCGGGTGGCAGCGGGTCCAGCAGCACGACCCTGATGTCCGCGCTCGGGTGGCCGTGGCTGTACTCCAGCACCGCGGCGGCGACGGCGGCTTCCCGGGTGTGCAGCGTGACCGGGGTGTCGCCGACCAGGGTCAGGAAGTCCACCAGCCGTTGCTCGCTGCGCGGGCGCGGGATGAAGAGCATCGCGTCGTACGCGGGGCCGGTGAAGCGGCGTTGCA
>JBOGDF010000013.1:0-32259 GCA_050701635.1 Micromonosporaceae bacterium
CGCGGGAACCGTCGGGTGGCCGGGACAGGACGCGCCACGTCGCCAGGACGGCCGCGGCCACTGCGGCGGTGGTCACCAGGCCGGCGCTCCAGGTGGCCGGGTAGCCGTGCAGCATGGTGACCAGCAGCCCGGCCACGGACGCGTACCCGGCGGCCAGCAGCGGCACCGCCACCGCCGGCTCGGCGGGCACTCGGTGGCGTACCGCGGCGATCAGCCGGGGCCCGGCCAGCGCCACCGCGACGACCGCTGTGACGCCCAGCAGCGGCGCGCTGACCAGCACTTTCTCCTGTACGAACCACCACCCGGCGCCCGCCAGCGCGACCACCGAGCCGACCCGGGCGAGCGTCGCCAGCAGCGCGACGCCGAGCAGCCCCACGGCGGTACGGGGCCGCCGTACCGCCGCCGCCACTCCGGCGCCCAGCCACCCGGCGGCGGTGAGCACCGTGATCAACAGGTCGAGCGCGATCAACTGCCCGGTCGCGGTCACGAGGCGCTCCCGGCCGGCACCGCCACCGCACCCTCCGCCGGTACGGGCGCCGCGAAGGCACGGGCCCGGCGCAGCACCGCCGCGGCGGCTCCGATCACGAGCATCCCGTTGACGCCGTGCAGCCCGACGATCGCGAGCCCGACCGGCGTGCTGTTGCCGGTGCTGTCGCTGAACGCCTTGCCCAGCGCCACCAGCAGCATCTGCACGATGACCAGCCCGAACGGCAGCATCGTCATCGCCACCATTCGCCAGGGTGCCCGGGCCAGGGCGGCCGCCACGGTGGCCAGCACCGCCAGTCCCGGGATCACCGCCATCCCGGTCAGGCTGTGCAGGGCGTACGAGCCGTCGGTCTGGGGGCTGGTGAACGCGCCGACGGCGGCGAAGTAGAACTGCAGGATGCCGGCCACGACCACCAGGCCGGCCAGGATCACGTAAACCTTGCGCATCAGGATGTCCTCTCAGGTAGTTGTCGCTTCTCAGGCGGTACGGCGGTAGCGGCGGGCGCCGATCCGATCGTCGCCGCCGGACGGGCTGCGCGGCGTCGCGCCAGGGAACGCTGTTTCGGCTGCTCCCGGCCGGTCACCCGGCCCGCTTCACTACTCCCCGGGGAGTACGCCGAAAGCCGTCTTCACCGACGACGCGGGCGTCTGATCGCGGCGGCTAGGGTGCGGGGATGAACGACAGCTGGTGGCGGGCGTACCTCCCCGACCTGGTGATCCCCGGGTCGGTCGGGGTGCTGCTGGTGGGCCACCTGCTGATCGGCGAAGGCAGCAACGTGAGCCACCAGCCGCTGGACTACCTGCTGCTGGCGGCCGCGGCGCTGGCGCTGCTGGCCTGCCGCCGCGCCCCCGCCGCCGCGCTGGTGATCACCACCGTGGCCATGATCGGGTACACGCTGCGGCTGCACCCGGGCCCACCGGCGGCGTTCCCGGTGCTGGCGGCGGTCTACATGGCGGCCCGCGCCGGTCACCGGCTGCTCGCCGGGTTGGCCAGCGCGGGATTCCTGGCGGCCTTCCTGCTGATGGACCTCGCCGCACCGGTCGCCGGCCCGGATCAGGCCCCCAACGAGCGCACCGCGCTGCTGCTCGGGTGGTTCGTCGCCGCGAACGTCGCGGGGGCGGTGTCGCGGCACCGGCAGGCGTACCTGGCGCAGGTGGAGCAGCGGGCGGTGGAGGCGGAACGTACCCGGGAGGAAACCGCGCTGCGGCACGCCGGCGAGGAGCGGCTGCGGATCGCCCGCGAGCTGCACGACTCGCTGACCCACAGCATCTCGATCATCAAGCTGCAGGCCAGCGTCGCCGTACACCTCGCCCGGAAGCGGGACGAGCCGGTGCCGGAGGCGCTGCTGGCGATCCAGGAGGCCAGCGGCGAGGCGATGCGCGAGCTGCGCGCCACGCTGGACGTCCTGCGGGACACCGACGGCGACCGCGACGGGCTGGCCCGGATCACCGCGCTGCTGGAACGCTCCCGCGCCGCCGGGCTGGCCGCCACCCTGGCGGTGGACGGCTCGCCCCGCGGGCTGCCGGTGGAGGTGGACCGGGCGGCGTACCGGATCGTGCAGGAGGCGCTGACCAACGTCGGCAAGCACGCGGGCGGCGCCGCCGCCGAGGTACGGCTGCACTACCTCAAGGAAGCCCTGGTGGTACGCGTCGACAACGACGGCGCCACGGTGCCGGCGGCCGCGCCCGGGGTCGGGCTGACCGGGATGCGGGAACGGGTCACCGCGCTCGGCGGCCGGCTGCGGGCCGAGCCGCGTACCGACGGCGGCTTCACGGTACGCGCCGAGCTGCCGCTGGAGCAGCGGTCGTGATCCGGGTGCTGCTGGTCGACGACCAGGCGTTGATGCGGGCCGGGTTCCGGGCGCTGCTGGAGGCCGAGGCCGACATCGACGTGGTCGGGGAAGCCGCCGACGGCGAGCAGGGGGTGGCGCTCGCGGTCGCACACCAGCCCGACGTGGCGCTGGTGGACGTACAGATGCCGGTGCTGGACGGGATCGAGGCGACCCGCCGGATCGCCGCCGACCCGCACCTGGCCGGCGTACGGGTGGTGATCCTGACCAACTACGGGCTGGACGAGCACGTGTTCAACGCACTGCGCGCCGGCGCCAGCGGGTTCCTGTTCAAGGACACCGAGCCCGCCGAGCTGCTGCACGCGATCCGGGTGGTGGCCGGCGGCGAGGCGCTGCTCTCGCCCGCGATCACCCGCCGGCTCATCAGCGAGTACGTCTCCCGCCCACCGCGGCCGGACACCGCGGCCGGCCTGGAGGCGCTGACCAACCGGGAACGCGAGGTGGTCGCGCTGGTGGCGGGCGGCCTCACCAACGACGAGATCGCCGAGCGGATGGTGATCAGCCGGTTCACCGCCAAGACCCACGTCAGCCGCGCCCTGACCAAGCTCGGGCTGCGGGACCGCGCGCAGCTGGTGATGGTGGCGTACGAGTCCGGTCTGGTCACCCCGCGCGCCCGGTAGTCGTGGTCACGCCGGGCCGAGCCGCCAGCTCAGCGGCAGGGGAAGTTGCTCCGGGTGCAGGTCACGCCGTAGTTGTACGCCGAGTTGAAGTGGTAGTAATACCCGGTGTAGAGCGGGTGCGTGGTGCCGGTCTCGGACGCCATCTTGACGAAGATCTCGTCGTTCTCGTTCAGCGCGTCCTGAGTCCAGTTCTGAGAACCCGAGTAGATCTTGTACTGGTACGTGGTCCCGTACTTCCCGTACGCCAGGAAGAACTTGTCGTGGACGTGGTCCCGGCGCCGGATCGCCACCCCGGCGGCGAGCAGGTCGTTGTAGACCGACTGGCTCATCGAGATGCCGTCGGTGGAGTTGCCGCCGACCACCATCCACACCGCGCAGCCGCCCGCCTTCATCCGCTTGACCCGGTCGACCAGGCCGGGACGCCCGCCGGTGACGGCGGCCATGCCGATCCGGAGCCGGCAGCTGCTGTCGGGGGTCAGGTCGTTGATCCGGTTGACGATGGTGTCGGTCTGGTTCAAGCCCTCCGGCGAGGCGTACGCGTCCGCGGCCGTCGCCAGGTAGTAGCCGCGTCCCGAGCCGGCGTCGTAGTAGTCGTTGCCGGTGTAGTGCCGGCGGTTCCACATGTCGGAGAAGTTGGCGTTGAACCCCCTGGCCAGCGCGGCGTCGCCGTACACGGTGATGGTGTTGTTGTACGCGTCCGTGCCGGAGGAGTAGCTGAGGTTCGCCGAGCCGAACCAGACGGCGTTGCTGCGGGCCACGCCGTTGGGGTCGGTGGTCCTGCTGAAGGTGAACATCTTGGTGTGCATGTCGCCGTCGGCGCTGGTGCTGATTTCGCCGAGGCGGCCCGGGTGCTGCGCCCCGGGGGCCGGCTGGCGATCGCCGACATCGTCACCGACCGGCCGCTGAAGGACTCGATCGTCTGCGACGTGGAGCTGTGGGCGTCGTGCATCGGCGGCGCCGCGCAACGCGACGCTTACCGCGAGGCGATCGAATCGGCCGGGCTGCGGGTGGTACGGGTGCGCGAGAACCCGTACCGGTTCGTGTCGCAGCAGGCCCGCAACGCCAGCGCCACGTACGGGGTGAAGAGCATCTCCCTGCTCGCGGTCAAACCCGGCCACTGAGCAGAGCCCACGTCGCAGCTCAGGCCTGGGAGCCGACCACGACGCTGTCCACCCGTACGCCGGTGTACTCACCGCCGCACACCGGGGTGAGCGCGGAGCAGAGCGCGTCGGAGGTGAAGTGGAACCGGACCCGTACCGGGCCGCCCGGCGCGGGGAAGCCGAGCGTCACCTTCTGCCACGCCGGGTGGCCGGGGTTCGCGCCGGAGTAGCTGCCCAGCGACCGCCAGGTCTGGCCGTCGGCGCTCCACTCCGCGGCCACGAAGTCGAAGCCCTCCTCAGTCTGCTGCTTCAGCCAGAACTCGAGCACCGTGGCGCCGGCCGGAGCGTCGATCGGCGGTGAGGTGAGCGTGGCGTCGGCGTTGTCGGCGTACCCGGTCGGGCCTTCCAGCGCGTACCCGGTGCCCGCCGGGTCGTCGGCGGCGCCGCTCACCCCGGGCGCCGAACGGCTCCAGGCCGGCACACCACCCGCGGTCCAGCCCTGCGCACCATCCTCGAAGGTGTACGTCACGTAAGGCGTCCCGAGCTGCGGCGGCGGAGGCGGCGGCTCGTACGGCACCCTGCCCCCGAGCGTGGTGGCTCCTTCGACGGCGATCGCGGGGGCGGGCCGGTCCGGGTTGGTGGCCGAGGGCAGCTTCGTGGTGGAGTCCAGGAACGAGACCGCCACCCGCCCGTCCCGGAAGATCGTCACCGACTCGAAGTCGAACCGTACGTCGTTCCCGACTCCGCCGGTGGCGTCCAGGTCGCCGAGACCGACCGTCAGCATCCGGGTCAGCCGGGGCGTGTCGCCGGTGATGTCGAGCTTGTAGACCAGATCCTGGTCGGCCTCCGGGCCCTGCGCCCGCATCGCCACCGCCGCCACACCGGCGGCGCGGTGCGCCCGGAAGTCCAGCTCCTCGATGCTGAACCCGTCCGGCAGCGACACCGCCACCGTGCGCCAGCTCCGGCCGCCGTCGGTGGAGATCCGGTAGTCGAAGCCGGTGCCGCCCGGTGCCGGGATCACGTTGTGCACCCGGCCGGCCGAGTCGACCTGGTGCAGCCCGCTCGGGTCGGTGCCGTCCGGCAGGTGGTAGGAAGCCCAGTCGCCGCTCGTACCCCCGAAAAGTCCCCAAGCGGCACCGGAGTCGGGCCGGGCCAGCAGACCGCCGGCGCCGAGTGGCGTCATGCCGCTGTTGGTGTTGGGTTGTGCCCAGTCGTTGAGCGGCGCGGCGGCGGTCGGCACCGGGCCGGTGACCTCCCGGCCGTTCAGCAGCTGGTCGACCATCTTGCTGGTCACGTTGGTGTAGTTGAGCCCGTCGGTGCTCATGAACCACACCTCTTTGCTCGGGAAGCCGCCCTTGACGAAGGAGACGTAGTCGTACGTCTGGCCGCCGATCGTCACCGGACCGGGCGCCACCCCGATCCACTCCCGGTCGTAGAACGGGGTGTGCAGCGGCATCTCGGTGTAGAGCCACTGCTGGGTGTCCGCCTCGTACTTGTAGAACTGCAGATGATCTCCTGAGTACGGGTCCCAGCCGACGCCGAGCACATCGCCGCCGGGCGCCGTGACGATCGCGCCCTCGCCGTTGACCAGCGGGGTGAGCGCCTGCACCTGGCGCCAGGTGAGGCCGCGGTCGTCGGAGTAGTTGACGTACGTGCCACCGAAGTCGAGCAGCCGTCCGCTCGGCGTGGTGGTCAGGTACGTCTCGCAGCAGTTGCCGGTGCGCTGGATCACCCGCCAGTCGGTCTTCGCGTACCGGTCGTCGCGCGGGCTGGTGCTGCGCCCATAGTCGATTCCCGGGTACGTGGCGTCCGAGACCGGCGGTTGGTAGACCACCACCCGGGCCGGCAGCTCACCGACAGCGTGCGCGGGAGCGGCGGCGGCCGCGCTGAGGGCGCAGACACCGAGCATGATCCAGAGAGCTCGAGCGGCACGCATCATCCGGTCCTCCCCGGTGCGACGCCCTACCGACGACGGCCCCCCGAGCAGGGTGTGTCTGGCGACGGGTCGCTCCGACCCAAGGTCAACCTAAGCCCACCCACTGATCTTCACAAGCATGGTTGGGGTGCGCGACGGGGCGAGCGGTCATCGGCGCACGGAGCCTCCGACATGGGCGTGTTGGGGGTTGAAGACGGCTCGTACGGCGGCTTCATCGCCTTCGATGTCGACGAGCCCACGGGTGTCGTTGAGGGTGAGCACACCCGCTGCCAGTCCGAGAACGATCGCGGCGTCAGCGCGCACGACTGCGTCGAGATCGCCGCCATCATGCGGGCTCACCTCGATGCCCGAGCGCGTCGCCCGCACCTGGAGCAGCTGGCCGTCGACCGCGATCCCCACCGTCGATGACCGGCGAGGAACCGCCTTGCCGACGAGCAAGGCCCGGAGGGGTACGACGAGCCATTCGGCACGGAAGCGGTCGCCGCCTGGCCCGCGCACCATGAGCGGCGTGGACCAGCGGATGAGGCTCTCGATCGGCTCTCGCAGCTCGGCGCCCCACGGGGTGAGGGCATACACGACGGCGTTGCCCTTCTCAGCCAGCCGCCGCTCGACCACGCCGGCGGTCTCCAGGTCGCGGAGCCGGTCGGCGAGCAGGTTCGTGGCCACGCCGGGAAGCCCGTCGAGCAGCTCACGGTAGCGGGAGGGAGCGATCAACAGCTGACGGACGATGAGCAGATTCCACCGGTCGCCCACGACATCGAGCGCCCGGGCGAGGCCGCAGTACTGGCCGTAGCTTCGACTCATACCAACTACTTTACAATGTAAAGTCCGCCTGACAATATCTAGCACACCAGCGAGAGGAGTGTGGTCATGGCTGACACAGGCCTGCGTGGGTCGACGACGAGCTGTTTCCGTTCGAGAGCCGCTTTGTCACCCTCGACGGGCACACCGTCCACTACGTGGACGAAGGATCGGGGCCGACGCTGCTGCTACTGCACGGCAACCCGACCTGGTCGTTTGACTATCGCGACGTGATCCGCGCCCTGCGGGACGAGTTCCGCTGCGTCGCCCTCGACTACCCCGGCTTCGGGCTGTCCTCGGCCGGGCCGGGCTACCGGTATCTCCCCGAGGAGCATGCCGCCGTGGTCGTGGATTTCATTGACCACCTAGGCCTGTCGGACGCCACCCTCGTCGCACACGACTG
Organism: Micromonosporaceae bacterium; assembly: GCA_050701635.1. Classification (GTDB taxonomy): domain Bacteria; phylum Actinomycetota; class Actinomycetes; order Mycobacteriales; family Micromonosporaceae; genus WHSM01. Next base: position 7,197 of record JBOGDF010000013.1, read on the forward strand.
GGGAGGCCCCATCGGCTTGTACGCGGTCGAGCAGCGGCCGGACAGGTTCGAACGCCTCGTCCTGGCCAACACCTGGGCGTGGCCGCTCAACGGCGACCTGCCCGTCGAGCTGGCCTCCCGCCTTCTGGGTGGACCGGTCGGGCGCGAGCTGATCCGGCGGTTCAACCTCTTCGTCAACGTGATGATCCCTGCCGGGCACCGGCTGCGTAGGCCGACCCCCGACGAGATGGCGCACTACCAACAGGCTCTCGCTACTCCTGGGCGGCGTGACGCGTCAGCCGTGTTCCCCCGGCGCATCACCGCCAGCCGCGCCTTTCTCGCCGGTATCGAGGCCGGGCTCGGAGATCTCGCGTCGCTCCCGACGCTCATCGTGTGGGGCGACGCCGACTTCGCTTTCAGAGCCAAGGAGCGACAGCGATGGGAGCAGATCTTCGCCGACCACCACACCGTGATCGTCGAAGGCGCCGGCCACTTCGTGCAGTCCGACGCGCCCGAGGAGTTCGCGGCGGCGATCCGCGACTGGCGGTCCGCACTCGGCGGGCGGCGCACATCTCCGGCCCGGGACGTCCGGCGCGAAACGCCAAGGGAGTCGTAGTGGCCTACGACGTGCACCTGGCCGACCGCGTCCGGGAGCTGCTGGTGGACGGCTCGCCGGTGACCGAACAGACCATGCCATCGTCGCCCACATGGTCAAACGACGCGGGTCAGTCTGTGGAGGGTTCATACCCGAGGTTGGGGCGCAGCCAGCGCTCCACCTCGGCGACCGGGAGACCGCGCCGCGCGGCGTAGTCCTCGATCTGGTCCCGGCCGAGCCGGCCGACGGTGAAGTAGCGCGACGCCGGGTGCGCGAACATCAGCCCGCTGACCGCGGCCGCCGGGGTCATCGCGTACGAGTCGGTGAGGCCGATGCCCAGCTCCTCGGCGCCGAGCAGGTCGAACAGGTCCCGCTTCTCGCTGTGGTCGGGGCAGGCGGGGTAGCCGAGGGCGGGGCGGATACCGCGGAACCGCTCCGCGTGCAGGTCCTCGATCTTCGGGTCGGCGTCGGGCTCGTACCAGGCGCGGCGGGCCTCGAGGTGGATGTACTCGGCGAAGGCTTCGGCGAGCCGGTCCGCCAGCGCCTTGACCATGATCGCCCGGTAGTCGTCGTTGTCGGCCTCGTAGCGGGCCGCCACCGTGTCCGCACCGTGTACGGCGACCGCGAAGCCGCCCAGGTGGTCGCGTGGCTTCCCGTCGCCGGACGGGGCCAGGTAGTCGGCCAGGCAACGGTTGGGACGGCCGGCCGGCTTCGAGGTCTGCTGCCGCAGCATCGGCATGCGTACCGGGGTGTCGCCGCCGGCCTCGATGATCAGGTCGTCGCCGTCGGAGTGGGCGGGCCAGAAGCCATAAACGCCGCGGGCGGTGAGGGAGCTGTCGGCGATGATCTGGTCGAGCAGTGTGTTGGCGTCGTCGAACAGCTCGCGCGCCACCGGCTGGTCCAGGATCGCCGGGTACTTGCCCTTCAGCTCCCAGGCCAGGAACAGGAACTGCCAGTCGATGAACTCCCGCAGCGTCGCCAGCGGCACCTCGACGGTACGCAGCCCCGTGAACTCCGGCACCGGAAGCTCCCCGAGGTCGACCCGCTCCGGGTTGGCCCGCGCGTCGGCGAGCGTGAGCAGCGGGCGCTGCTGCCGGTTGGCGTACTGCTCGCGCAGCCGCTCCTGCTCGACGGTGTTGGTCTCGGCCAGCGTGGCGGCCCGGCCCGGGTCGAGCAGGTCGGAGACCACGCCCACCACCCGGGAGGCGTCCAGTACGTGCACCGTGGTGTTCTCGTACGCCGGCGCGATCCGTACCGCCGTGTGCTGCCGGGACGTGGTGGCGCCGCCGATCAGCAGCGGCAGCTTCAGCCCCCGGTGCTGCATCTCGGTGGCGACCGTGACCATCTCGTCCAGCGACGGGGTGATCAGTCCGGACAGCCCGACCACGTCGGCGTTCTCGGCGACCGCGGTGTCGAGGATCTTCGCCGCCGGCACCATCACGCCGAGGTCGATCACCTCGTAGTTGTTGCAGCCCAGCACCACCCCGACGATGTTCTTGCCGATGTCGTGCACGTCGCCCTTGACGGTGGCGAGCACCACCTTGCCGTGGCTGCGCTCCGCCTCGGCCTCGCCGCGCGCCCGGGCCGCTTCCTTCTCCGCCAGCATGTACGGCTCCAGGTACGCCACCGAGCGCTTCATCACCCGGGCGCTCTTCACCACCTGAGGCAGGAACATCTTGCCCGCGCCGAACAGGTCGCCGACGATCTTCATGCCGTCCATCAGCGGGCCCTCGATCACGTCGAGCGGGCGCGCCGCGGTCTGCCGGGCCTCCTCGGTGTCGGACTCGATGAAGTCCACGATGCCGTGCACCAGCGCGTGCGAGAGCCGCTCGTGGACCGGCGCCTCTCGCCACGCCAGATCCACCACCCGCTGCGTGCCCTTCGCGTTGACGGTTTCGGCGAAGGAGACCAGCCGGTCGGTGGCGTCCGGGCGGCGGTCGAACAGCACGTCCTCGACCAGCTCCAGCAGGTCAGCCGGGATGTCCTGGTAGACCGCGAGCTGGCCGGCGTTGACGATCCCCATGTCCAGCCCGGCGCGTACGGCGTGCAGCAGGAACGCCGAGTGCATCGCCTCGCGTACCACGTCGTTGCCGCGGAACGAGAACGACAGGTTGGAGATCCCGCCGCTGGTACGCGCGCCCGGGCAGCGCTGCTTGATCAGCGGCAGCGCGTCGATGAACGCCTTGGCGTACCCGTTGTGCTCGGAGATTCCGGTGGCGACGGCGAGCACGTTCGGGTCGAAGATGATTTCCTCGGGCGGGAAGCCGACCTGCTGCGTCAGCAGGTCGTACGCGCGGCCACAGATCGAGACCTTGCGCTCGGTGGTGTCGGCCTGGCCCTGCTCGTCGAAGGCCATCACGACCACGCCGGCGCCGGCGTTGCGGATGTGCCGGGCCTGCTCCAGGAACGGCTCTTCGCCTTCCTTCAGGCTGATCGAGTTGACCACCCCCTTGCCCTGTACGCACTTCAGCCCGGCTTCCAGCACGCTCCACCGGGAGCTGTCGATCATGATCGGGATCCGGGCCACCTCGGGCTCGGTGGCGATCAGGTTCAGGAACGTCGTCATCGCCTGCTCGCTGTCGAGCAGGTCGGCGTCCATGTTGACGTCGAGCAGGTTGGCGCCGCCGCGTACCTGTTCGGCGGCGACGTCGACGGCGGCCTGGTAGTCGTCGGCCTCGATCAGCCGGCGGAACCGGGCAGACCCGGTGACGTTGGTACGTTCCCCGATCATCACGAAGCCGGTGTCGGGCCCGATCTCGAACGGCTCCAACCCGCTGAACCGGGTACGCGGCTCCGGCTGCGGCACCTCTCGCGGCGCCAGGTCGGCCACCGCGGAGGCGATCTGCGCGATGTGCGCGGGCGTCGTACCGCAGCAGCCGCCGACGATGTTGACCAGCCCGGACGTACCGAACTCACCCAACAACGAGGCGATCTCGTCGGGGGTCTGGTCGTACCCGCCGAACGCGTTGGGCAGCCCGGCGTTGGGGTGCGACGCGGTGTACGTGTCGGCGATCTGGGCCAGCTCCGCGACGTGCGGCCGCATCTCGGTCGCACCGAGCGAGCAGTTGACCCCGACCACCATCGGGTCGGCGTGCGCGATCGCGTTCCAGAACGCCTCGACGGTCTGGCCGGAGAGCGTACGGCCGGACAGGTCGACGATGGTGACGGAGATCCACAGCGGCAGCTGCGGCGCCACGTCGCGGGCCGCCGCGATCGCGGCCTTCGCGTTGAGGGTGTCGAAGATCGTCTCGACCAGCAGCAGGTCGACCCCGCCCTCGGCGAGCGCGCCGATCTGCTCGGCGTACGAGTCGTAGACCTGGCCGTACGAGACCGCCCGGTACGCCGGGTCCACGACCTTCGGGGAGAGCGAGAGCGTGACGTTCAGCGGCCCGATCGAGCCGGCCACGAAGCGGCCGCCCAACTCGTCGGCGGCCTGCCGGGCGAGCTGTGCGCCGCGCAGGTTCATCTCCGGCACCAGCGACTGCAGCCCGTAGTCGGCCTGCCCGATGCTGGTGGCGGTGAACGTGTTGGTGGTGGTGATGTCGGCGCCGGCGGCCAGGTACTGCCGGTGCACGTCGAGGATCACGTCGGGCCGGGTGAGGTTGAGCAGGTCCGGGTCGCCGGTGACGTCCTTGGGGTGGCTGTCGCGGATCAACTCGCCGCGGTAGTCGGCCGGTGTCAGCCCAGCGCCCTGCAGCATGGTGCCCCAGGCACCGTCCAGCACCAGGATCCGCTGTGCCAGCCGCTCCCGTAGCGCGTCGATCGACCCGGTCATTAAAGCCACCTCCTGTGTAAGGAGGCGCCCTTCCCTTTCGGAGCCGGCCGAGCGTGGCGGGCTCAGCCCGTTGCAGCGCCTCTCAGCCTGGTCCCGATGGTAGGCGTACCCCGCCGAGGCTCCAACTCAGTGTGCCCGCGGGCCCCGGGGAAGTGGGCCAGACCACCTTGCGGCGGCTGGCTAACCTGAGCCGCTATGACCGCCGCCAAGCCCTCACCAGATGACTTCGCCCAACTGGTGCTCCGCGGGCTGGCACAGGCCGGCGCGAGCGAGCTGGGGTACGACCCGGACGACTTCACGATCACGTACCGGACCGGCGGCGAGGAGCTGGTGCTCAACATCGGGCCCACGTACCACAAGTGCGGCGAGGGTGAGGACGGCGTCGTGGAGACCGTCCGCGGCCTGGTCGAGACGGCGATGAACCTGGGCGAGGTCCCCGAGACCTGGGCGCGGGCCGCGCCGCTGCTGTTCCCGGTGCTGCGATCGGCCAACTACTTCCAGGAGACCGGCTCGCTGTCCCGGCCCGCCCTGCCCCACCTGCGGGAGTACGTCGTCGTCGACACCCCGCGCACCGTGATCTTCATCGGCGACAACGCGCTCGAGAACTGGGGCGTCGACGCCGACACGGTGTTCGCCACCGCCCGCGCCAACCTGGCACAGCTGCGCGACCCGGTCGAGGACCTCGAGTTCGACGGCGCACGGTGGTACGTGTTCGACGAGGCCGGCGGCTACTTCAAAACCTCCTGGCTGCTGCACGACGGGTGGCTGGCCCGCTTCGCCGGCACCGACAGCCGGCCGGTGATCCTGGTGCCCGACGTGGACACGCTGGTGCTCGCCACGGACATCCCGGAGCTGCTGCCGCAGCCGCTGGAGGAGGCCGAGTCCACGTACCGGGAGGGGCGCGGCATCTCGCCGCAGGCGTACACGGTGGACGACTCCGGCGCGGTGGTGCCGTACCCGGTGACCGAGGGGCATCCGGCCGCGCGGGAGCTGCACCGGGCGGCGTCGATCCTCGCGATCGACTCGTACGGCGAGCAGGTCGACTGGCTGCGAGAGAAGCTCATGGACGAGCTCAACGACGCCTTCGTCGCCTCGGTGATGGCTCGCCAGGGCCCGGACGGCGCGATCCGGACGCTGGCGGTCTGGGGAGAAGACCTGCATACGATGCTGCCCCGGGCGGACGAGATCGCGTTCGCCCCGGAGGATCCGGACGGCACGTCGTTCACCGCCGCCTGGGACGACGTCGCCGAGCTGGTCGACCTGCGGCCGGTCGACGGCCTGGACCCGCCCCGGTACGAGGTCCACCGCTGGCCCGACCGGTCGGTGCTGACCCGGCTGCGGTTCCGCAGCCTGCACCACGCCCGGGAAGTTGCCCGCTAGCGCCGCCCCGGCGTGCTGGTTATCGGGTGACACCGGCGAGTTGGTTGGTGTCGCGGAGGGCGAGCGGGGCCAGGCCGGCGAGGAAACAGAGCGCCGCGACCGGGATCAGGTCGAGCGTGATCAGGGGCAGTACGACGCCGGCGGTGACCACCGCCGTGCTCCACCAGGGCAGCTTGCCGATCCGGGCGAGCATGACCACCAGCGCGACGATGCCGACGTACATCAGCGGTGGGCCGACCGTGTAGAACGTCAGCCGTACCCCCGGCACCGAGCTGAACTGGCCGCTCAGCTCCCGCATCCCCGCCTTGTCGTCGGCGAGCAGCCCGAAGACGATGTCCGCCACGAACTGCACGATCGAGGTGGCGACCCCGATCAGGGTGAGGGCGACGGCGGCTTCCCGGCCCCAGCCGGCGGGCAGCATCCGGCGCAGCCCGAACACCGCCGGTACGAACAGCACCAGGCCGACCAGGTTCACCAGGTGCGCGGCCTGCCAGTCCAGGCCGGGGCCGTACACGTGGTCGAGCCGGCCGGCGAAACGGATGACGCCGTATCCGAAGAAGCACAGCGGCGCCGCGATCAGAAACACTTGGGTGGATTTCATGTGCTGATCATGGGGCGGGGAGCACCGCGCGTGCCTCGGGGGTTTCACCCGGTACGCCCCTGAGATCAGCCCTCGGGGTTGTCGATGGTGCGGTGGGTGGAGATGTCGCCGGCCGCGGCGGGTGCGGGCCGGGGCGCGGGTAGCCTGGCGTCGGGTTCGATCCGAGCCCGGGCCGGGTGGCTCGGGACCGTTCGCGGGAGGTGCGATGGCGCGGGTACGCGCGGGCGAGCTGCTCGCCGCCAACCTGCGTACGCTCCGCGAGGCGCGGGCGCTGTCGCTGTCGGAGGTGGCCCGGCGGTCGGGCATCGCCAAGGGCACGCTGTCGGCGCTGGAGTCCGGCGCGGGGAACCCGACCATCGAGACAGTGTTCAGCTTGTCGAACGCACTGCAGGTCCCGGTGTCGTCCCTGCTGGATGAGCGGCCACAGTCCGGCGTGGTGCTGGTGCGCGCCGCCGACCGGGACGTCCTCAGCAGCAACGCCGTCGACCTGCGGATGCTGCGCCGGCTCGACCTCACCGCCTCGATCGTGGAGGTCTACGAGCAGCGGGTACGCCCCGGCGAGATCCAGCGCTCCGACGGCCACCCCGGGCTCGAACACGTCGTCGTGACCAGCGGAAAGCTCCGCGTCGGCCCGTCGGAGTCGCCGTACGAGCTGGGCCCCGGCGACTACGTCTGCTTCCCGGCGCAGGGGCCGCACACGTACCAGGCGGTCGACGGGCCGGTGACCTCGGCGCTGCTGCTGGAATACCCCGCGCAGGCGGCCGGCGCGATCGGTGACCGGCACGCGCATCCCTGCGGCTGACCCCGGGTTGACGGACCCGCCGCCGGGCTTTAGCGTGGCCACAAGTGTTCATTTTACTGAACGGTGGCGATGGTGCCTGACGTCGTGGTGGTCGGCGCCGGCGTGATCGGCGCGGCCTGCGCCGAGGCGCTGAGCGCCCGCGGCGTACGGGTGACCGTGCTCGACCGCGGCGCCCCGGCCGCCGCCACCAGTGCCAGCGGCGAGGGCAACGTACTGGTCTCCGACAAGGCCCCCGGCCCGGAGCTGGCGCTCGCCCAGGCATCCCGTCGCCGCTGGCCGGAGCTGCTCGCCGCACTCGATCTCGCACCAGCGGCGGTCGAGTGGGACTCCAAGGGCGGGCTCGTCGTCGCCACCACCGACGCCTCGGCGGCGGCGCTCGCCGGATTCGCGGACGCGCAGCGCGCCGCCGGCGTCGACGCCCGCCCCGTGGCCCGCGACGAAGCCGTCGCGCTGGAGCCGCACCTGACGCGCGAGCTGGCGTACGCGGTGCACTACCCCGAGGACGCCCAGCTACAGCCGGTGCTCGCCACCACCGCACTCCTCGCGGCTGTGCGGCGCCGTGGCGGTGAGGTGAGGGCCGGCGTCACCGCGACGGGGGTACGGCGTACCGCCGGCGGTGTGGTCTGCGAGACCTCGACCGGGCCGGTGCCGTGCGACGCGGTGGTGAACGCCTGCGGCCCGTGGGCCGGCGAGTTCGGGCCGCCGATCGCGGTGCTCCCCCGGCGCGGCAACATCCTGGTCACCGCCCCGCTCCCCGAACTGGTACGCCACAAGGTGTACGACGCTGACTACGTCGGCGCGGTCACCAGCGGCGACGCCGAGCTGCAGACCTCCGCGGTGGTGGAGTCCACCCACGGCGGCACCGTCCTGATCGGCTCCAGCCGGGAACGCGTCGGCTTCGACGAGACGATCCGGGTGGCGGCGCTGCGCCAGATGGCCGCCCGCGCGGTACGCCTGTTCCCGGTGCTCGCCCGGGTGCCGGTGATCCGTGCGTACGGGGGTTTCCGGCCGTACACCCCGGATCATCTGCCGGTGATCGGCCCGGACCCGCGGCTGCCCGGGCTGTGGCACGCCACCGGCCACGAGGGCGCCGGCATCGGGTTGGCCCCGGCCACCGGACAGCTGCTCGCGGAGCTGCTCACCGGGGCGGCGCCGCACGTGGATCCCGCGCCGTTCCGGGTCGACCGTCCGGCGATCATGCGCGAGCCGGCGGTGACCCGATGACGGCCTTCCAGGTCTCGGTGGACGGGCGGCCGGTGGCGGCGCAGCCGGGGCAGACGGTGGCGGCGGTGCTGCTCGGGCTGGGCCGCCGGAGCTGGCGGAACACCCGAGTCGGCGGCCGGCCGCGCGGCGTGTTCTGCGGTATCGGCGCGTGCTTCGACTGCCTGGTCGTGGTCAACGGCGTGCCCGACGTACGGGCCTGCCAGCGGCTGGTCGCCGACGGCGACGTGATCCGCGCCCAGCACGGCGCCGAGCTGCCCGAGGTGGGGCCGTGAGCCGGCGGGTGGTGGTGGTCGGCGCCGGACCGGCCGGGATGCATGCGGCGCTGGCAGCGGCCGGCGCGGGCGTCGACGTGCTGCTGGTCGACGCGGCACCCGCGGTCGGCGGCCAGTTCCACCGCCAGCCACTAACCGCGAACGAGGGCTCACCGTCGGCGGTGGGCGCCGGCCAGCGGTTCGCCGAGCCGGCCGCTCTCCGTCCGCGCGCCGCGCAACGGGCCAGCGAATCGTCTGGTGCGACAACGCTCCGCAAGCTGCGCGCGCGGCTCGACGGGCAGCCGCGAATCACGTACCTGCCACAGACGAGCGTATGGGCTGTGGAGCCGGGGCTGCGGCTGCATCTGCAGACCGGGCCTGCCGACGCCCCTGGTCAGCGCATGTCCACAGTGGACGCTGACGCGCTGGTGATCGCGACGGGGGCGTACGACCGGGTGTTGCCGTTCCCGGGCTGGGAGCTGCCGGGGGTGTTCACCGCGGGTGGAGCGCAGGCGCTGGCGAAGGGCCAGCGGATCGCGGTGGGGCGCCGGGTGCTGGTCGCCGGCACCGGGCCGTTCCTGCTGCCGGTGGCCGAATCGCTGCTCGGGGTCGGCGCCGACGTGGTCGGCGTACTGGAGGCGAACCGGCCCGGCAGCGCGCTGCGGGGCTTCGCGAGCCGGCCGGGCTCCTGGCTCGCCGCCGCGACCAAGACCCCCGAGCTCCTCCGGTACGTCGCCGCGCTGGCCCGGCGGCGGGTGCCGTACCGGACCGGTACAGCGGTGGTGGCCGCGCACGGTACCGACGCGCTGGAGGCGGTGACCATCGCCCGGGTCGACGCCGGATGGCGCGAACTCCCCGGCACGAGGCGGTGGATCGCGGTCGACGCGCTCTGCGTCGGGCACGGCTTCACCCCGCAGCTCGAGCTGGCCCTGGCCGCCGGCTGCCAACTCACCGCCCCCGCCGGCAGCCCCGATGCCAGCTCCGGCTCCAAGCCGAGCTCCGGCGGTGGGTATGTCGCGGTGGACCGGTGGCAGGCCACGTCGATGGCGGGTGTGTTCGCGGCCGGTGAGGTCACCGGGATCGGGGGTGCCGTACTCGCCGCCGACGAAGGCACGCTCGCCGGGCTCGGTGCCGCCCGCCACCTGGGCGTACCGGGGCTGGAGAGGCAGGCGGCAGCCGCACGGCGTCGGGTACGCCGGGGGCGCGGGTTCGCGGCGGCGCTGACGGCGGCGTACCCGATCGGGGACGGCTGGCGTACCTGGCTGACCGACGACACGGTGATCTGCCGCTGCGAAGAGGTGCCGTACGCAGCCCTGGCCGCCGCCGCCGGGCACGCGGAGAGTGTCCGCTCGCTGAAGCTGCTCTGCCGGGTCGGGCTCGGGATGTGCCAGGGCCGGATCTGCGGCACCAACGCCAGCGAGCTCGCCGACGCGCTGCTCACCGCCGCCGGCCACGCACCGCTGAGCGACGCCACGGCAATGATCCGCCGCCCCCTAGCCACCCCGATCCGGCTCGGCGACCTCGCCGCCGCACCCATGATCATGGGTCCCACCACGCAGTCCCGACTGCATGAAGGGCTCCATGATCTTGGCGAGAACGCCAGCCAACCACCCACCGCAGAGGAAGGCACCATCTGATGACCGAGGATCTGAGCGGCGTCATCGTCGCTACCGCGCTGCCGTACGCCGAGGACGCGAGCGCGCCGGCGGGGCTGCGGGTCGACCTGGACCGGTACGCCGAGCACTGCCGGTGGCTGGTCGAGAGCGGATGCCGCGGCGTCGGGCCGAACGGTTCGCTCGGCGAGTACTCGTCGCTGACCGACGAAGAACGACTCGACGTGGCGCGTACCGCCATCGAGGCGGTCGGGGACGACGGCGTGGTGGTGGTCGGCGTACACGGCGCGGGTGCTCATCAGGCCAGGCACTGGGCGGAGCGGGCGGCAGAGGCGGGAGCCACCGGGGTGCTCTGCCTGCCGCCGACGATGTACCGCGCGAACGACGCGGAGGTGCTGCACCACTTCGCGCAGGTCGCGGCGGTCGGGCTGCCGGTGATGGTCTACAACAACCCGATCGACACCAAGGTCGACCTCACCCCGGCGCTGCTCGCCGAGATCGCGCAGCTCGACAACGTGGTGGCGGTGAAGGAGTTCTCCGGCGATGTGAGAAGGGTGCTCGAAATCAGAGAACAAGCGCCGGAGCTGACGCTCGTCGCGGGGGCGGACGACGTGGTGCTGGAGTCGCTGCTGATGGGCGCGACCGGATGGTTCGCCGGGTTCCCGAACGTCTTCCCCGCCGAGTCGGTCCGGCTGTTCCAGCTCGCGACCCAGGGGAAGCTGGAAGCGGCCCGCGCGCTCTACGAACCCCTCGTCGCGGCGTTCCGGTGGGATTCGCGTACGGAGTTCGTGCAGGCGATCAAGCATGGGATGGACTACGTCGGCCGGTACGGCGGCCCGTGCCGCCCGCCGCGCGGCCCGCTCTCCGACGCGCAGCGAAAGCAGCTGGACCAGGACATGCACAAGGCCGTCGAGTCGCTCCGGGAGGCGTGATGCGAGCGTCCCACTACTTCACCGCCGTCGACTCCCACACCGAGGGGATGCCGACCCGGGTGGTCACCGGTGGCGTCGGCCGGATCCCCGGCGACACGATGGCGGCGCGGCGGAGCTACTTCGTGAAGCATCTGGACCACATCCGCGAGCTGCTGGTCAATGAGCCGCGCGGACACGGCGCGATGAGCGGCGCGATCCTGCAGCCCCCGAGCCACCCGGACGCCGACTGGGGCGTGGTCTTCATCGAGACCTCGGGCTGCCTGCCGATGTGCGGGCACGGCACGATCGGGGTGGCGACCGTACTGGTGGAGACCGGGATGGTGGAGGTCACCGAGCCGGTCACCACGATCCGGCTGGACGTACCGGCGGGGCTGGTCACGGCGTCGGTGGCGGTGCGCGACGGCCGGGCGACGGAGGTGACGTTCGCGAACGTACCGTCGTACTGCGACGCGCTGGACGAGACGGTCCAGGTCGACGGCCTCGGCGAGGTCCGGTACGACATGGCGTACGGCGGCAACTTCTACGCCATCGTCTCGCTGGACGAGCTGGGCATCGACTTCGGCGACAAGGACCGGATGCTCGCCGCCGGGCTCAGCATCATGGCGGCGATCAACGAGCAACGGCGCCCGACCCACCCCAGCGACCCGGACATCGCCGGCTGCAAGCACGTCTACCTCGCCGCACCCGGCAGCACCGCCCGGCACTCCCGGCACGCGATGGCGATCCACCCCGGCTGGTACGACCGCTCGCCCTGCGGCACCGGCACTTCGGCCCGGATGGCCCAGCTGTACGCGCGCGGCGAGCTCCCGCTCGACACCGACTTCGTCAACGAATCCCTGATCGGCAGCCGCTTCGTCGGCCGCCTGGTCGGCACAGCGAAGGTCGGCGGCGCAGCAACGGGCGCCGGCGCGGGTGGCGGCCGCGACGCCGTACTGCCGACCATCACCGGGCGCGCCTGGATCACCGGGATGGGGCAGTACCTGCTGGATCCGACCGACCCGTACCCGAGGGGGTTCACGCTGTGATCCGGATCGTCTCCCGCTCCCCGCAGGCACCGTCCGACGTGGTGGTCGACGTGCTCGCGGCCGACGTCGGGTCCACTGTGGACAACGCCCGAGCGGCGCAGCCCGGCTGGGCCGCCGCCCCGGCGCCGCAGCGGGCCGCGGCGCTGTCCGCGATGGCAGACGCCGTCGCCGGTGCGGCGGAAGAGCTGACCCAGCTGGTGGTACGCGAAGTCGGCAAGCCCGTCACGGAAGCCACCGGCGAGGTGGCCCGTACCGTGGCGATCCTGCGGTACTACGCCCAGCAGGCGCTGGACCCGTACGGCGAGACGTACCCACCAGCGGCCGGTGGGCTCGCGTTCACGGTGAGACGTCCTCGCGGCGTGGCGGGGCTGATCACACCGTGGAACTTCCCGCTCGCGATCCCGATGTGGAAGGCCGCACCTGCGATCGCCTTCGGAAACGCCGCGGTGATCAAGCCGTCGCCGGAGTCCACCGCGTGCGCGCTGCGGCTGGCGGAGCTGTTCGCCGGCGTACTCCCCGACGGGGTTCTCAGCGTGCTGCCCGGCGGCGCCGAGACCGGCTCCGCGCTGGTGGACGCCGTCGACCTGGTCTCCTTCACCGGCTCCGGCACGGTCGGCCGCCAGATCGCCGTGGTCGCGGCCGGGCGCGGCATCCCAGCGCAGTGCGAGATGGGTGGGCTCTCCGCCTCGGTGGTGCTGCCCGACGCCGACCCGGAACGCGCCGCCCGCCAGATCGCGTACGCCGCGATGGGCTTCGCCGGGCAGAAGTGCACCGCCACCAAACGCATCATCGTGGTGGGTGACCCGAGTGAGTTCACCGACGCGCTGCAGGCCGCGCTCTCCGCGCTGACCTGCGGCGATCCCGCCGACGCCGGCGTCGCCGTCGGCCCCGTGATCTCGGCGGCAGCGGCCCGCCGGGTACGGGAAGCGATCGACGAAGCGGTCGCTGCCGGCGGAAAGCTGCTCACCGCCGCCGGCACGCACGGCGCACCGCTCGCGGCCAGCGGGAGGCCGGTCACCGTCGCCGGCGATCCCACGCCAACGATCGTCACCGGGCTGCCGCCGGACGCGCGGCTCAACCGTGAAGAGGTCTTCGGGCCGGTGTGCGCGCTGACCGCGGTGTCCGATGTGGACGCCGCGCTGCGGCTCGCCGACGCCACCGGGTACGGCCTGGTGACCTCGCTCTACACCGACCAGCTCGACGTGGCGCTGCGCTTCGTGGAGACCTCCCGCTCCGGGATGGTCAAGGTGAACGCGCCCACCGCCGGCGTCGACTTCCACCTGCCGTTCGGCGGCGAGAAACAGTCCGGGTACGGCGGCCGCGAACAGGGCAAGGCCGCCCGCGACTTCTACACGTCAGCACGCACCGTCCAGCTGTCAGCACTGTGAGGAGCCTCGTGAACAGCGACCCGCGCAACATCGTCAAGCCGATCGACGCCGCCGGCTTCCGGGCGTACGTCCAACGGGACTGGGGCCCCGCCGACCGGGCGGTACGCCTCCCCTCCGGGCTCGCGAAAGCCTCAGCGAGCCACCGGGAACGGCTCAGCGAAGCCCTTCCGGGGGTACGGATCGCCGTACCCGCCGGGCACGCGCCGGTACGCTCCAACGACACCGACTACGACTTCCGGGCCGACAGCGACTTCGTCTGGCTCACCGGCTGCCAGGCCGAAGCCGCCGTGCTGGTGATGCACCCGGTGCCGGGCGGCCACGACGCTGAGCTGTTCCTGCGGCCGCCCGCCGGCCCGGACCAGACCGACTTCTTCGCCAACGCCCGCGACGGCGAACTCTGGATCGGCCCGGTCCCCGGCCTCCCCGAATGGGGCGCCGCGCTCGACCTGCCCTGCCGCCCCCTGGACGAGCTGCCGTCCGCGCTGCGCGGCCCGATCTCCGCGCCGCCCGGCGTAGACCCGCTGCTGGACGCGCTGGCCCGCCCCGCCGCGGAGCCGGCGGTGACGCTGCGTCGTACGCTCGCCGAGCTGCGCCGGGTGAAAGACGACTGGGAGCTCGACCAGCTGCGGCGCGCGGTGGACGCCACGGTGCTCGGCTTCGCCGACGTCGCCGGCGCGCTGCCCGAGGCGACCCGGCACGGCGGCGAACGCTGGCTGCAGGGCACCTTCGACCGGCGCTCCCGTACCGAGGGAAATGGTCCTGGGTACGCCACGATCATGGCCGCCGGACCGCACGCGCCGGTGCTGCACTGGACCCGCTGCGACGGGCCGGTGCCGAGCGACGCGCTGGTGCTGATGGACGCCGGCGTCGAGGTCGACACCCTCTACACCGCCGACGTGACGCGTACCTTCCCGGTCTCCGGTGAGTTCACCGAACCCCAACGCCGGGTGTACGACCTGGTCCACACCGCCCACCTCGCCGCCATCGAGGAGGTACGCCCCGGCCAGCCGTTCGCCGCCTTCTTCCACACCGCGATGCGGGTGCTGGCGCAGGGCTTGTCCGACTGGGGGCTGCTGCCGGTGTCGGTGGACGAGGCGCTCAGCCCCGGCGGGCAGCACCACCGGCGGTACATCTGCTGCGGCGTCGGCCACCACATCGGGCTCGACGTGCACGACTGCTCCGCGGCGCGGCCGGAGGCGTACCACCGGGCCGATCTGGAGCCGGGGATGGTGCTCGCCGTGGAGCCGGGGCTGTACTTCCACGCCAACGACCTGACCGTGCCGCCGGAGCTGCGCGGCATCGGGGTACGGATCGAGGACAACCTCGCGGTCACCCGTACCGGCGCCGACGTCCTCTCCGGTGCGCTCCCGATCACGGCGACCGGCCTGGAGCGCTGGGTACGGGACCGCCGCTAGCGATGTGGTGAGACCGAATGAGGGGCTCCCGGCGTGGTCGCCGAGAGCCCCTCATGTTCGTGAGTGCAAGGGGGAGTCACCCACGGCCCCAACGCCTGGACCCTAGGTCAGGCGTGGACCGCGCGGGCAATGACATGGGTGTGGAACGCTAGATCATCAACGCCGTCGCGGAGAGCAAGCTCGAGCCCGCCGGAAGGGGCAAGCGCAAGCTTGGTCCCCACCGTGTCGCTGGCGCTGAAGTACGTCCCGGATGGCACGAACGGCGCGGCATAGCGGCTCGGCATCGAATGGGGCATCTCGACATCGACAGCACGTGACCATGCTCGAGCGTGGCCAACGACGGTGTGAGTTCGGCAGTATCTATCAAGCCAACTTCTGACCGTGAAGTCTATTGACACAGACGATATTCCGAGTAGTTCTGGCTTCTGCGATGTTTGATCAGAGTTCTTGCGATACCCGACCCGTCACGCCAAGCCGGGATTGGGAGCAAGCAGGCACCTGGTCTGATCGCGAGCGCTGGCGCATGTCCTTATCAATGCAGGCGTCTCCCGGATCGGGGGTGCCTGACACGGGGAAGCGCATGTCAACCAACCCCGGGGTACGCGGTTGCCTTGTCGCTTCCACCCTTTAAGAAGGCGAACATGTCTACGATCTTTCGGATCGCCGCAAAATCAACAGCAGTGGCGCTGCTGACAACGCTCATGCTGGTCCCTTTCGCGGGTTCCGCGCAGGCGAAGCCGACTGACCACCGCATTGACCGACTCACGACCGCGGAACATGCACTCACCGTAGGACACGCAGCGCTACACCCGGCCAAAGCCGAGTCTGAGACAGGGACGCTGTCGCACGCCTACACGCGCGGGGATATCAGCTGCCACACGGGTCCGTATTACCCGCACGTCAAGTACAAGGCCTGGGGCGGGGACATGCCGCGATACACCACAATCGAAGTGCGTATGAGCGTTTACATCAACGGAGAATGGTGGCTCACGCGGAAGGTATATCCCAGGACCAGCGGATCTGGCAACTGGAGCACCAACACGTACGAAAACAGCACACTCATCCGTGGCGAGTACAAACTCGTCGTCTTGGCGGATAGTCCGACCGCCTGGGGCACGGGCTCTGATATCTGCAATCTCTGAGTAGCCACTAGAGCCGGGCAGATCGTACTAGATCTGCCCGGGCCAGCGGTGCGCTAATGTTCACGACGGTTCTTGTCACGACGCCACGTCAGAATGCCCGTTACTAGACGTGCCCCTAACACGAGCACCAATGAAATGGCTGCAAGCTGCGCCAACCACAGTATCGCTGCCGTCCAATGGGTAGCCGTCATGACACTAAGTATGCCATCACTGGCGTGAAAAGCTGACCCGGACGACGGGTCACGCGTCGTTCAGCAGGTGGTGTAGAAACCTGCGCGGATCGGCAAGGAACGCTCGCGTGACGGCCACCGGCATCGCCGCGTCGTAGGAAACTTCGGTGGTCGCACCGTCAGCGTCAACTTGGATAATCCGCGCACCCGGAACGGCGAGCAAGATCGGCGAGTGCGTGGCGATGATCATCTGCGACCCGGCTTGCGCCAGCTCAACGACGCGGCGCAGCAGGGCCAAGCAACCATGCACCGACAAAGCTGCCTCGGGCTCGTCGAGAAAGTACAGACCGTCCGGCCCAAACCGGTGGATCACCAAGTCCAGGAACGACTCACCGTGGGAGCGTTCATGCGGTGAAACACCGCCGTACGCGGCCAGCAGCGGCGGCGAGCCCGGGTCGGCGTCGAGCCGCTCGATCTCCGTGGCCACGTTGTAGAACGACTCCGCTCGCAGGAAGAACCCGGTCCGTGGCCGGCGGCCGGCTCGCCAGGACACCACCAGGTGTTCCGCCAGCGACGACTCCGACGCGCGTGTCGCGAACCGGAAGGCCTGCGAGCCGCCTTCGGGGTTGAATCCGCACGCAATCGCGAGCGCTTCAACCAGGGTGGACTTTCCCGTACCGTTCTCCCCGGTCAGTAGTATTACTGGCGCCTCCAGATCCAACCCGCCGCTCGCCATGAGGTGTTTCACCACAGGCAGGCTGAACGGATAGCCGCTGTGCGGTACCCGGTCGAGGCGGACCCGGCGGAGAAACACAGTTGGGGCGACCTTCGTTGCACGAGTCGCGGCCATGTCTGTCGCCGTCACCTCCTTTGCTGACGATTCGAGGCTACGCGCTTCGGCTGCCGTTAGATCCAGCAGGCGCGACGACAAGCCGCGGATCTTTATCCAGGCACGTGGGATTCACATGCACAGCATGTGCATAGGGTCCGGGACGGAGCGCCGCGTAAGCTGCCGATGCCGCACGGCGTGGTGTTCCCCGTCCGAGTCGGCTGACGGGGTGTTCGCGGCGGCCGGTCTGGCAGCCGGCCCTGACGACCAAAGCCGAGCGGAGCCGATGGTGTGGCAGGGATGCTGAGAATGTGAGCTGACAACCGGCCGGTCACCGCCCCACCGTGACCGACCCAGCAGCACAACCAGGAGTGCCGTGTGACGAGCTACCGGATCGTGCCGGAGCGTTCCCGGGTGTGGATCGAGGCGCGGTCCAGCCTGCACCCGATCCACGGTGAGGCGACCGGGCTGGAAGGCGAGCTGGAGCTGGCGTTCGCCGACGGCAAGCTGCTCACCGATCCGGCCCCGGTGATGCGGCTGCGGCTGCCGGTGGACCGCCTGCGCTCCGGCAACCCGCTCAACGACCTGCAGCTGCGTCGCGTGATCGAGTCCGACCGGTATCCCGAGATCACCGGCGAGGCGACCGGCGTCGAGCCGTCCGGTACCGGCTACCGGGTCACCGGCGCGCTCACCTTCCACGGCACGACCCGTACGGTTACCGACCAGATCACGGTGGCCGCCGACGGCGACGGGCTGGTGATCGAAGGGGGGCACGAGTTCGACATCACCGACTACGGGGTGAATCCCCCGAAGATCCTTATGCTGCGCGTACACCCCGAAGTGACCGTACGGATCCGCGCCGAGGCCGAGCCCGCGTAACGCCAGCTTTCTGTCGGTGCCACCGCCTAGCCTGAATCGCCAGGAGGTGGCCTATGGCGGTCGCGCTGACCCGCGCGCAGGTGCGGGCATATCGGGTAGCGGTGCACCATCTCGAGCGCCCCGCCGGCGACCCGCTGCGCGAGGGCGTGCTGTCGGCGGGGGTGCAGGACTATCCGCCCGGCCGTACCGCCGGCCTCGCGCTGCGGGCGCGCGGCGCGACCGTCGACCCCGACAGCGTGACGCTGGTGCATTCGATGCGCGCCGCCCCGCACCTGCACCCGACCGCCGACCTGGGGTGGCTGACCGAGGCGCTGCGGCTGGAGTTGGCCGGCGATCTCGCGAAGGAGCAGTTCGGGCCGTTCGGCCACGAGCTGGCCGACCAGCAGATCGGCTTCGCGGACGCGGTGGACCAGGTCGCCGACGCGATGCGGGTGGCCAGCGCCGATGGCCGGGGCAGCACCAAGGCCGAGCTGAGCACCGCGGTCAACGAGCTGGTCGATCTGCGGTTGCGTCCCTGGTGCCCCGGGTGCGGCGTACACCACGTGCAGGACGCACTCTTCCGGTACGCCGCGCTGCAAGCCGGACTGTGCATCGTCGTACGCCCCACCGGGCCGTTCCACACCGGGCCGTTTCACTACGTGCCACTGCCGGCGGCCGCAGACCGACCCGATCCGGAGCAGAGCCGGCGCACCCTGGTACGCCGGTTCCTGCGCCTGTGCGGGCCGGCCCGGCCGGAACAGCTCGCGAAGTGGCTGGCGCTGACACCCGCGGCCGCCCGGCGGCTGTGGCAACCGCTGGCCGGCGAGCTCGCCGAGGTCAGCGTCGACGGGCGGCGCGGCTGGATGCACCGCGATGACCTCGAGGAGCTGCGCGCCGCGCCCGCCGCCACCGAGGTGCGGCTGCTACCGCCGTACGACCCGCTGACCGAGCTGGCCGACCGCGAGCTGCTGCTGCCCGACCGGGCGCACCGCGCCGCGGTATGGCGCTCGGTCGCCAATCCCGGCGTGCTCGTCGTACGCGGAGAGATCGCCGGCGTCTGGCGCCAGCGCGCTGCCCGGCAACGCCTGACCGTCACGATCCAACCGTTCGGCACCCTCACCGCCGCCGACCAGCGCGCCGCGCGCGACCACGCCGAAGCGCTGCACGAGCCGTCCGGCCTGGCGGTGCAGACCCAGCTCGTCCCGTAACGAGGTCAAACCCTGGCTCAGAGCGCCAGCGCCGCCAGCGCGACCAGCGGCGGCACCGCCTGGATCGCCGCCGCGCGCGCCATCCGGCGGTCGGTGATCAGCAGCACCACGCCGGCGCCGACCATCACGGCGGCACCGAACGCCACCACGGCACGCCCGGCCGGCACCGCGCCGGTGTTGACCGCGACCAGCCCGGCGACGACTCCCAGCGCCAGGAACAGGTTGTAGAAGCCCTGGTTGAAGGCCCACGTCCGGACCGACGCGGCTTCCTCGGCCGACCCGATCAGGAACCGCCGATACACCTGGGGGCGGGGAAACCAGACGCTTTCGAACAGGAAGAACACGACGTGGACCAGCGCCGCCACGCCGGCCGCGACCTGAGCCACGACATGCATACCGTCTCCTTCGTCCGTACCACAGGGGACAGAACGTACCGCGGAGCCATCGGCGCGCGCGGCCCGCCGAAGGTTGTGAGACGTCACAGCCTTCCGGGCGAAACCCTAGAAGCGCTCCTCATGTCGTACGCCGTGCGGCGCGGCCATGATGAGGCGACCACCCATACCAGGTCGAGTGAGGAGCAGTCATGGCGTACCGGGCAAGGTCCAGGTCCTGGTTGGTGATCGTGGCCGCGCTGGCGGTCTGCGGCGTCATCGCCTCGCCGGCGGCCGCCCAGACTCAGACGACGCGCGCGATCGCCGCGGCCTCCGTGCCGTCCAGCTACTACGAGGCGCCCGGCCCGCACGCTGTCACGAAGGTGCAGGGCGGGCCCGACCACACCCTCTACTACCCGACAAACCTGGGCGCCGGCGGTACGCAGCACCCGGTGCTGATCTGGGGCAACGGCACCGGCGCCACCCCGGAGTCGTACGACGCGCAGCTGCGCCACCTGGCCACCTGGGGGTTCGTGGTCGCCGCGGCGAACACCACCCAGTCCGGCTCCGGGCAGGAGATGCTCGCCGGGGCGAGGTTCCTGATCGCCGAGGACCAGCGGTCCGGCAGCGTGTTCTACGGCAAGATCGACGAGACGAAGATCGGCGCGGCCGGGCACTCGCAGGGTGGCGGCGGGACCATCGCCGCCGGCGCCGACCCGATCGTCGACACCACGATCCCGATCCAGCCGGGGCCGCAGGGCTCGGTGCCCCAGCTCAAAGGCCCCAGCCTGTTCGTCGCGGGCCAGTACGACTACATCGTGCCGTCCTGGTACGTGAAGTCCCGCTACTCGCAGGCCGGTCACGTACCGGCGATCTTCGCCGAGCTGCGGGGTTCCGACCACTTCTTCCCGGGTGAGACCCGGGTCCGGCTGATCGGTGTGGTGACCGCCTGGTTCCGGTTCTGGCTGGCCGCCGACGAGCAGGCGCGTGGGATCTTCTTCGGCCCGGCATCGAGCTGCGGAATCTGCAACGACCGTGCCGCGTGGTCGGCGGTGGCGCGCAACAGCCGCGCCCAGGCGATTCCCGGATAACACGAGCCCAGGGGCGGCGCTGGCTCGGCGCCGCCCCTGGCTGCCCCTCCGTGTTACGCGTCGATCCGTACCACCGTCGTCGCGTGGGTGGTGAAGCCGTCGTTGTACGCGACCTGGCCCAGGTACTTGTTACCCGCCGCCAGCCCGCTCCACGCGACCTCGACGGTGCTCGAGGCACCGATCACCGCCGTCGACGGGCCGGTGACCGTCAGGTTGCCGGCGTCGGTCGACCCGAGCACCCAGCTGAACAGGGTGTACGCGGCGTCCGGGCCGTCGGTCTGCCAGCCGTGGACGTACACCTTGTAGGTCGCCGGCGTCGGGTTGGTCAGGTTGACCTCTTCCGCGGAGCTGCCGCCGCCGCTCAGCGCGACCAGTGACTTCGAGCTGTCGGCGTTGACCCGGTAGACGTACACGTCGAGGTCGTCGTCTCCGTCGGTGAATTCGTCGAAGAGCGAGATCCGGGTGTACGTGGTCCCGGCCGGCACCGTCAGGTCGTGCACCGTGATGCCCTGGTTGCCGTCAGGGTTGGCGGTGTCGAAGTTGTCGGTCGGGTCGTCGGCCACCGTCGCGTTCGTGGTGGTCGCCGGGATCAGCCCGCGCACGTCGTAGTTGAGCGCGCCGCTGTAACCGGTCTTGATCGGGTACGACGTCGATCCGCTCGCCCCCGCCCCGGTCACCTGCGCCGGCACCGCCATGGCGACCGGCCGTACCACCAACGGGCTGCGTACGGAGTGCGTCCCGTCCGTCCAGGTCAGCGACCCGGTCCCGTACGTGTTGAGCGGAGCTTCGGTACGGGTGAGCGTCACCTCGAACGACTTCGTCGCGCCAGCCGCGATCGTGAACTGGCTCGGCGTCACGACGACATCGAAGCCCGGCGGCGCCGAGACCGACGAGACGTACGTCGCCGCCGATCCGCCGACGTTGGTCACCTTGCGCGTCATCGTCTGGATGCCGGCGAGGTCACCGACCGCGACCGACGGCTGGTTCAGGTCGCTCGCGTCGATCGGCGGCACGCTGGCGCAGCACAGCCGCTGCCCGCTGAGGAAGCCGAGGTAGTCGGCGTACCCGGCGTCGTACACCAGCCCGGGATTGACGGCGAGGTTCGGCCGTACGTGGCCCGACCCGACGTTGAGCGGGCGCTCCAGGCCGGCCCGCGACGCGGCGTCGGCGGTGGTGGCGATCGCGGATCGCATCGCCGCCGGCGACCAGGTCGGGTTGGCCTGCGTCAGCAGTGCCGCGATGCCGGCTACGTGCGGGCTCGACATCGACGTACCGCTGAGGATGTCGAAGTCTCTCCCGCCGTTACCGGGTGGCGCGACCGCGGCGAGGATGTCCACACCGGGTGCCATGAAGTCCGGCTTCAGGATGTCGCCGCCGCCCGCGATGCTCGGACCGCGTGACGAGAACGCCGCCACGTCCGGTGCCGGAGCGGAGGTGCCGACGGTGGCCTGGCTGAGCGCCGCCGTCGCCGCGGCGCCGGTCGCGTCGAGGTACGCCTTGATCGCGGCGCCGTCGACCTCGTTGACGTGCACGGTCGGGATGACGTGCAGGTCGGCGTTGAGTGAGCTCGGGGTGAGGTTGCGCAGGATCATCCCGACGCCGCCGGCCGCCTTCACGGTGTCACTCTTCTCGACGCGGGGGTTCACGCCCCGGTCGCAGAGCACCACCTTGCCGGTGACCTTCGCCGGATCGAGCGTGTTCGGGAAGCAGAGCTCGGCCTCGGACTGCACCGCGTCGGGCTTCTTCACGTCGCCGGAGTACACCAGCGGCGCCGGCCCGACGGCCTCGGTGAGGGACGCACCCGTGTACGTCGCGCCGTTGCCGAGCGTGACGGTCGCGGTGCCGGAGCGGTTGTGCGTACCGGCGGCCACCGCGGCGAGCCACGGGCTGATGTGCGCCACCGTGGACGCACCGGGCCCGCTGTTGCCGGCGGACGTGGCGACGAAAACCCCGGCCCGCGCGGCGAACAGGTACGCCACTTCCACCGCGTCGAGGTAGTTGGTACGGGTACCGCTGATCGAGTAGTTGATCACGTCGACGCCGTCGGCGACGGCCTGGTCGATGGCGGCCACCGAGTCGCCGGTGTTGGCGCCACAGCCACCTGCGCCGTTGTCCCAGCACACCTTGTACGCCGAGATCCTGGCGCGCGGCGCGATCCCGTTCACCGAGCCGAGCAGCGACGCCTGACCCGTGGTCGGGACGCCCTGGTTGCCGCCGGCGGTGGACGCGGTGTGCGTACCGTGGCCGTTGTAGTCACGCGGCGATCCGAACTCGTGTGGCAGTACGGTGTCGCAGCCCCGCGACTCGCAGAAGTACTGCGCGGCGACCAGCTTCTGGTTGCAGTCGTTGGCGTCCCATGAGCCGTCGGTGACGTCCTCGGACGAGGCGCACTTGGCGGTGAAGCCGCGCAGCGGCTTGTAGACGAGCTTGCCCGCGGCGTTACGGTCCGAGAAGCTCTTGCTCTCGGGCCAGATGCCCGAGTCGATGATGCCGATGACGACGTTCTCGCCCTTGATCCCCTTGGTCCACAGACCGCCCTGGGCGGCGTCGGTCAGGCCGAGAAACGCCGGCGTGGTGGCGGTGTCGCCGGACTGCTCGACGGTCTTCTCGACCGATATCACGGCGGAGTTGGCGCGCAGCTCCGCTGCCTGATCGATGGTGAGGTACGCCGCGAAGCCGTTGAAGGCGTAGCGGTAGTCGTACAGCTTCCGGGCGCCGCCTACGGTGCCGAGCACCGCGTTGTGGCGACGGTCGAGATATCCGGCGTAGCGCTGGACTTCCGTACTCGCCCGATTGATCTTCTGCCCCTCCCGGGGCGCCGTCGCGGCAAGACCCGCGATCCCTCCCGTGTACGCCGCCACCGGCGGATCCGCCATCCGGACCACGTACCCAGTGGTGCTGGTGTCGACTTGAGTGTCCGCTCGTCGTTCTCCTGCGCGGGCGCCTGCGGGGCACCTACCAGAACGCCGAGCGCGACGATAGCCAGGCCGAAACCGAGCCGTCTCATGCCCATGTCTGTCCCCTTTGGGGTGTGGCGGATCGCGCCATGGATGCCACGTCGCCCTGCGCCCCCCGGGGCATGACCACGTCGCGGCATATTGCCTAATACGGGATTTACCCGCCGTACGGAGATCGCGGAAGGACTGAACGTCTACTCCGCTCTCGTCCGGTTGGTCCGAGAATCGACCGGCCAGGTCAGGCGGTGCCGGTGAGATCGTCCTCGCCGGGCCGTCCGCTCGCGACCAGGATGCTGTCGGCGAGCGGCGTACGCCGGTAGAGCACCCGGCGTCCCGAGCGCCACGACGTGACCAGGCCGCTGCGGCGTAGCACCGACAGGTGCTGGCTGACGCTGGGTCCGCTCTGGCCCAGGCTCATCGCCAGCTCGGTGGTGGAGGTGGGCAGCTGCAGGGCGGCCAGGATGGCGGCCCGGCTACGGCCGATCAGGGCGCCGAGCGCGTCCTGCCCCGGGGCTTCCGGCGTCGCACTGACCCACAGCCGGCCCACGCCACGGGCCGGGTAGGTCAGGCTCGGCGACTCGCCCGGGCTCGCGGCGAAGATCACGCTCGGCCAGACGAACACCGACGGCACGAGCAGCAGCCCCGTACCACCGAGCTCGTGCTCTTCGCGGTGTCCGCGGTGCCGCTTCTTGTCGATCTGGATCAGGTCGTCGGAAAGACTGATATCCGGGTGTACGTCGTGCAGCAGCCCCGCGAGCCCGAACCGGGTCAGCTCACCGGCCCGGTGCGCGACGTCGTCGTCGAGCAGCGCCCGCATCGCCGGCCAGTCCGGCTCCAACGCGACCTCCCAGTACGCCGCCAGGGCATCCGCCAGGCGCCGCGCTCCGGCCGCCCCGGCGGCGACCAGCTCCCGTACCGGCGGAGGAAGGTCTTTCCCGCCCCAGACCTGTGCCAGGTCCTGCCGCATCACCTCGGGCGGGGTGGCCGCGACCCGGTCCAGCTGCTGCTCGATCGAGGTCGACGGGTCCCGGGCGCCGGCGAACAGGAACCCCGCGATGTACGGATGCGCCGGCACGACCGCCCGCAGCAGCGGCACGTCCACGCCGCCGAGCCGGTCGCGTACCGAGGTGTACCACGCGCGCTGGTGCGGCTCCATACGCTGCGACGACAGCAGGTACAGGCTCTCGGCGAGCTCGGCCAGCGGCGAGTACGCGAACCGGGTACGGCCGATGTCGGCGAGGCTCATCCGTACCTGAATCATCTGCCGAGCCTATGCGCCGGGTCCGTTCATACCGGCAGCGTCGGCCCCCAGCGGCCGCCCCGCCAACGATTCGTTCCTGACGAAATCGTCGTACGCCTAGTGCCCTGCGCCAGAGATTGGTTGATGAAGTCCGGTGTCCAGGTGGTGCGTCGCAAGGCGGAGGAGGAGCCAATACCGGTGTTGTATTGGCGACGAC
>JBOGDF010000014.1:0-31828 GCA_050701635.1 Micromonosporaceae bacterium
GCGCTGACGATGCCCGAGGTGACGGTGTTCGTGAGGAGCGTCCCGCCGCCGCGGCCGGGCGTGCCGGGACTGCCGATGGCGATGACCTCGGTGCCCAGCGGGACGTCCGCCGTGGCGAGCCGCGCCGTGCGGTGCGGGCGGCAGCCTCCGCCTCAGCCCAGCCGGCGAGGGTACGCCAGGCCGCCGCCAGATCGTCCCGCTCGATCGCGGGCGGCTGCAGGGTGGCCAGCCCGTCGCGGACCCGGTCGAAGTCGCGCCAGGCGTCGCGTACCGCCGCGATGGCCTGGTTCTCCGCACTGCTCGCGGCCCGGTACGCCTGGCGGGCGCGGCGTACCGCCGAGGCGGTGTCGGTGAGCCTGGCCGTGAGCGCCTCGACCGCGGTGAGCTGCTCGGTGAGCGCTCCGGGCTCGTCGTGGCCGGCCAGTACGCCGTCCAGCTCACCGAGCCGGGCGGTGACCCGCTCGTGGTGCGCCCGGGCGTGGGCCAGCGAGCCGGCCAGGTCACGTGCCGCGGCGTCGGCCTTCGCGTGGTGCTGCCGGGCGGTGGACAGCGTGGTTTTCGCGTCGGCCACCGGGTGCGCGGGCGCGACCTCGGGCAGCGCGTCCACGTGCTGCAGGCACACCGGGCAGGGCTCGCCGGCGACCAGGTGGGCGCGTACCCCCGAGGCGAGGTCTTCGGTCTGGGCCCGGGTCAATTCCGACTCGGCCCGGGCCACCGCGGCGGCGGTGTCGGTGACCGCCTGCTGTGCGGCGGCGTGCTCGGCTTCGGCGGCGGTGATCGCGTCGGCGAAGCCGGACTCCTCGGCGGTCAGCCGCTCGCGTTCGGAGTGGGCGTCCAGGGCGCGCCGCAGCGTGGCCGGGTCGGGCAGCGCGGCCAGCTCGTCGCGTACCGCCGCCTCGGCGTCCTCGGCCTCGGTGACCGCCGTGGCGGCGTCAGCGGCCCGGCGCTGGGCGGACTCCAGGGCAGCGGCGAGCCGGGTGGCACCGGCGGGCGGGCGCACCGCGGAGAGCTGGGAAACCTCGGCGTCGAGCCGCTGCAGCGCCTGCCGCGCCTCACCCACCGCCTCGGTCGCAGATCTCAGCTCCGGGAGTACGCCGTCAACCTGCTCCGCCAGTCGGCGGGCCGCGTCGCGGCGCTCGGTGGCGGCGGCCAGCGTGGCGTCGTCGATGCCGTCCAGGTCGCCGAGCAGCCCGTCGATCGCGGACACGCGCTGCTCGGCGTCGCGCTGCAGCGCGGTGGCGCGCTCGCGTACCCGCTCGTAGACGTGCAGCCCGAGCAGGTTGACCAGGATCTGCTGCCGCTGCGCCCCCTTGGCGTGCAGGAACTGCGCGAACTGGCCCTGCGGCAGCACCACGCAGGTGACGAACTGCTCGTACGGCAGCCCCACCGCCTCGACCACCGCCTGGTCCAGCTCGCCGGGGGTGCCGGCGAGCACCTCGCCGAGCGTGTCGCCTGGCGCCGTGACGTCGAAGTCGGCGGGCAGCCGTTCCAGGCCGGCGTGTGTGGTCTCCACCCGGGTGCCGGCGCGGCCGACCCGGCGTACCACCCGGGTGGCGGCGTACCGGCGGCCGGCGGACTCGAAGATCAGCCGGACCCGGGCCTCGTTCGCCGAGGGCGCGAGCGCGTTGGCGACCGAGCGGCGGTCCACCCAGCGGGGCACGGTGCCGTACAGCGCGAAGCAGATCGCGTCCAGCACCGTGGACTTGCCGGAGCCGGTGGGGCCGACCAGCGCGAAGAAGTCGGCGCCGGTGAAGTCGATCGTGGTCTCGTCGCGGAACACCGCGAAGCCGGCGAGATCCAGCCGCAGCGGCCGCATTACTCCTGCACCTCGGCGTACAGCTGGTCGAACAGATCCTGCGTGGCGGCGTCCTGGTGACCCGTCTCGGCCAGGTACGCCGCGAACAGCTCGCGCGGAGAGCGACCGGTGCGCTGCGCCTTCGGTGCCTGGTCGACCTCGGCGATCAGCTCGGGATCGATCCGCACCTCGAGCGCCCGCGGCAGCAGCTGCTGCACCTCTTCCCGCAGCCCGGCGCGCGGCTTCTCCCGTACGTACACCCGCAGCCACGCCTCGCCGGTCTCCAGCGCCGCGAGCTCGTCGACGGTGCCCCGGACGGTCTTCAGCGGTCTCGCCGCGGACAGCGGGATCTCGCGTACCTTCGCCGGGGTGTCGGCGGTGACCTCCACCAGCAGTACGGCCGGCGCGTTCTCCTCCTCGCCGAAGTCGATCGCGATCGGGCTCCCCGAGTAGTGCACCGGGCACGGCGCGTTGACCGCCTGCCGGCGGTGCAGGTGCCCCAGCGCCACGTAATGGGTGTGCGCCGGGAACAGGGTCGCCGGGACGGCGTACGCCTGGATGCTGTGCGCCTCCCGCTCGCCGCCGCCCAGCGTCGCGCCCACCACGGTCAGGTGCGCCGTGATCAGGTTGACCGCGTCGGAGTCGAACCGCTCGGTCAGTACGCCGAGCAGCCGCTTGAGATGGTCGGCGTAGGTCTGGTTGGCCTCCGCGCCGGTCAGGTCGAACATCTCGGTGGCGCGGATCGCGTACCGCTGGGAAAGGAACGGCAGCGCGACGCACCGCCAGGCTTCACCGCCGGCCGTGACCCCGCTGATCAGGTGATCGTCGGCCTGCCGCACCGTGCCGCGCACTGTGATCTGCGCTGCGTCCGCCCAGGGTCGCAGGGCGTCCAGCGCCGCGCCGTTGTCGTGGTTGCCGGCGATCGCCACCACGTCCGCCCCGGTACGCCGCAGCGCCGACAGCGCGCGGGTCACGATCCGGGTCGCCTCCGGAGTCGGGGCGGCGGTCTCGTACAGGTCTCCGGCGACGATCACCAGGTCGGGCTGCTCGTCCCGGGCGACCTGCACGATCTCCGCCAGCACCGCGATCTGCTCTTCCGCCCGCGACTGCCCCTTGAGCACCTTGCCGACATGCCAGTCCGAGGTGTGCAGAATCCTCACGCGCCCACTCCCTAGGTCTTCCTCCGCACTGTAGAGCGAGACTGTGACAGGCTGGCGCAGCCACGCCCGGGCGCTAGTCGTGGGCGCGGGGATGGCGAGGCTGGTAGAGGCCGAGCTTGCCGCCGCTGGGCAGCGTGATGGCGGTGAGCAGCCCCCAGCCCTGGTCGCTGACCGGCTCGGTCGCCACGCCCTTCGCCGACAGCGCCGCGACCGTGGCCTCGACGTCGTCGCACATCAGGTAAAGCTCCTGGCTGGGCCGCTCCGCCGGGTGTACGGCGACCTCCGACGGCGGCAGCGCGAAGATCAGCCAACCCTCGCCGGCGTCCACCGAACCGAACCCCAGTACGTCGCTCAGGAACGCCCGGTCGGCGTCCGCGTCGGTGCTGTAGATCAGGGCGTGCATCCCGTTGATCATGGCTGCCCCCTCCGTGGTCGCCCCCGACATCATCATGCCGGGCAGCCTCATTCTGCGGGGGCGGACGGCGAGGCGTTGCCCTCGTCGAGCTCGGTACGCGGGTCGTCGCGGCCGTACGGTCCGTCCGCCGGCCACGGGGGAGCCTGCCCGTCCTGGCAGACGAAGTCGGACTTGGGGCGTTGCCGCAGTACGCTGCCGGCGGCCTGGTACAGCTCGCAGGCGTGGAATTCGCCGGTTCCGCTCCAGCCGTACCGCTGCTCGGCGCGGTCGAACCAGGGACGGGCGGCGTCACGGTCGCCCCGGCACAGCTCGATCCCGGCCTGCCACAGCAGTACGTTGCGCGGGCTTATGAACCCGACCCAGGCCGGGCTGGAGTACGGCGGCTCCGGATCCCCGTCGAGGAAGGTCTGCACCTGGTCGCACTTGCCCTGGTAGAGGTCGTCGTACGCGATCGCCTCGTTCAGCGACACCGACCGGTCGCCCTTGGGCAGCGAGAAGTCGTACTCGTCTGCGTCGTCGGTGGGTTCGTCCGGGCTGGTCACCGGCGTGGTCTCGGGGTCGACCGGGCCTTCCACGGCGCCGCTGCCGCAGCCGGCGAGCAGCAGCACCGCGACCAGCAGCCAGCGCGCGGCCGGGGCCATGTCAGCCCGTCCCGACCGGGGTCAGCACCTCGCTCGGGCTGCCCCGTACGAACTCCAGCCGGATCTTCCCGTCGTCCGGGATCGCCAGCACGACCCCGTCGGAGCGGGTCCAGCCCTCCGAGATCAGGAAGTACGTACTCCCGGTGTGGTCGAGCAGCAGCAGCCCCCGGTACCGGAACTTGTACGCCGAATCCGCCGCTGGCAGCGCCTCCTCGGTCACCTCGGGCGCGGTCAGGTGCAGCCGGTGCGGGCTGTAGACCACCACCTTGACGGCGCGCTCTTTCGTGACGTCGTGCGCGTACTGCTGGGCCAGGTCGCGGCCGAGTATCTCCGCGTAGTTGGAGGCCGACCAGAACAGGCAGGTCCCGATCAGCACCGCCGCGAAGCCGCGGGCGAGCGCCTCGTGGCGCGGCGTGTCGGGGATCTCGTCGTCGGGGTCGAGCAGCGTCCGCTGCAGGTACGCCGCATACATCGTCAGCAGGATGCCGGCGGCGATCGCCAGCGGCCACGCGATGAACGCGGTCGCCTTCCACGGCTTCACGTACCCGGCCAGCCAGACCAACCCGGGCACGATCAGCCACCCGAAGGTGAACACCCACACGGCGCGGCGTACCAGCCGGTGGTCGGCGTTGGCGCGGCGGAACAGCAGCCGGTCCGCCCACAGCCAGACCAGCCCCGTGATCGCCACCGTGACCAGCAGCGCCAGCACCGGGCCGACGCTGCGCAGGATGTAGTCCTGGGTGGACATTCCGAGGATGCTCTCGTCGATGCCGAGTTGCTGCGCCTGGGTCTCGCTACGCCGCCAGCCGAAGTAGATCAGCAGCGCGGTGACCACGGTGATGTTGCCGACCACGGCGAGCAGCTGGCGTACCACCGTGCTCTGGTTGTCCTCCGCCACCGCCGCTCACTCCTCCGCTTCATTTTCGGGGGTACGCGGATCGTCGATCCTGCTGAAGTCCTCGTTCGTGGTGAACTCCGGCGCGTCGCCGCCCTGGCACTCGAACTCCTCGGGCGGACGCTGTGCGAGCACACTCGACGTGATCTGGTACATCGGGCAGATGTTGGGCTTGTCGGTCTCGGCGAAGCCGAGGTTGCTGGCGCGCTCGTACCAGCCGCGGGCGTCATCGGTGTTGCCGTCACACAGCGCGATCCCGGCCTGGAAGAGCAGTACGTTGCGCGGGTTGTCGAACCGC
The DNA here is from genome assembly GCA_050701635.1 of Micromonosporaceae bacterium. Lineage (GTDB taxonomy): Bacteria > Actinomycetota > Actinomycetes > Mycobacteriales > Micromonosporaceae > WHSM01. The sequence continues at coordinate 5,205 of JBOGDF010000014.1, forward strand.
AGCCACAGCGCCGCCTCGGGATTGTCGGAGGGGCCGTCGAGCAGCTCCTGCGCGCGGGAGCATTCGCCGCGCTGGATCGACGGGTAGACCTCGGACTCGCCGGCGTCGACACCGGTCTCGCCGACCGGCAACGTGAACCGGAAGTCCTCACCGCCGTCGCCGTCGTCCCCGCCGTCGCTGGTGGCGTTGTTGCCGTTGTCCGGGGGATCCCCGCCCGCGTCCGGAGGCTCCACGGCGCCGCTTCCGCAAGCGGTGAGCAGCCCGAGTAGCACGACGAGGGCGGAGCATCGCGATGCCCACGTCTTCATAAGCGAAATGTGGTCGCGCGGCTCCGAAACGTAAACAGAAACGCCGGAATCTGACAGATTTCGCGTGGCGGCGGCTTTCGTCCTGCGTGGCTCGTCGTTTCGCGGGGGCGGGTCAGAACGGGATGTCGTCGTCCGAGCCGGCGCCGGGCGCCCCCACCACGGCGAACGGATCGGTACGGCTCACCACCGACGGCGCGCTGCTGGCCGGCGCCTCGCCCGCCTCCGAGGGACGGGTCGCCCACGCCGGGAACGGGAACTCCAGCACCAGCGGCACCGGGATGTCCGGCTGCGCCACGAACATGGTGCCCGGTTTGGCGAGTACGGCGCGCTGCCGCTGCGCGGTCGGGAGGTAGCCGTACTCGGGGCGGGAGGCTTCGGCGGCGTCGAGCCGGCCGACTACCCGGATCGCGGAGTTGGCGACGATCCGGCGCTCCACCTCGCTGGCGGTCTGCTGGGCGCCGATCAGGATCACGCCCAGGGAACGGCCCCGCTCGGCGATGTCGAGCAGGATTTCCTTGATCGGGCTGCTGCCGTCTCGGGGGGCGTACTTGTTCAGCTCGTCGAGCACCACGAACAGCAGCGGGCGGGCAGCGCCGGAGCGCTCCTTGCGCTCGAACTCGTTGCGCAGGGTCACGCCGACCACGAATCGCTGCGCCCGGTCCGGCAGGTTGTGCAGGTCCACCACGGTCACCTGGGCGCCGCCCTCGGTGGTAATGCTGTGCGGCCGGCGCTCCGGCAGGTCGCCGCGGATCAGCCGGTCCAGGTCACGGCGGCTGCTGTTGAGCCGGCGAAGGAACGCGTTGGCGGTGCCCAGGCCGACCGCGGAGCCGGTCCAGTCGGCGCGGGTCTCGTCGTCGGACAGGCGGCTCTCCAGGAACTCCACCAGGTTGGCGTAGTCGCGGATCATCTCGCCGTCGATCACCACCGCGCCGCCGTCGGCGGGGGTCGCCTCCCGGGCCAGTTTCGCGGTCACCTGGTGGACGACCATGGTGTACTGCTGCCGCTCGTCGTCGGCGTCGGCGAACACGTACGGCAGAAGCCGCTGCTCGCAGAACTCCCGTACGGTCCAGTAGAAGGCGTCCACCCCGGTGGTACGCGAGGCCACGTCCGGGGTGCCGTCGCGGTCGCCGATGCGGGGCGGCGCGTACACGCTGACCGAGCCGAAGGCTTCCGCCGGCAGTCCGAGCCGGGCGTACCGGGCGCGGATCTCGTCGGTGATCTTCAGGTTTGCGTGGTCCAGCAGCAGCAGGTCCTCGCCCTTCACGTTGAAGATCAGCGCCTTGGTGTTGACCGCCTCGGCGCCCAGCGCGGGGGAGCGGAACAGCGAATACAGCAGCCAGGTCGCGAAGCTGGTCTTCGTCGCGACGCCGGAGATGCCGGAGATGCTCACGTGGGCGCCGCGGGTGCCGTCCAGGAAGTCGGCGTTGAGGAAGATCGGCTCGCCGTCGCGGCCCAACCCGACCGGGACCTGCCGCTCCATCCGGTCGAAGTAGAGCGCCACCGCCCGCTCCAGGTCGGTCGCCCGGTGTACGGGCGCGCCCGGCCTCGGCGGCACGTACACCTCGGGGTCGATCCGGGTGGTGGTGATCTCGGCCGCCTCCTGCACCTCGGCGGGCAGCGTGCCGCTGGCGATCAGGAACACGTCGGACTCGAACTGGGCGCCTTCGTGGCGGGCGCGTACTTGGGTCACCACGCCGGCGATCGCCACCCGGGTGCCGTCCGGCAGCTGCCGGTGGGTCACCACCACGTCGTCCAGCTGCAGGTAGCTGCCGGGCGCGACCGCCACCCAGAACGTCAGCGGCGTCGCGTCCTGCGTACCGAGCACCCGCCCCACGGCGCCCGTGCCGGCGGACCCGCTGTCGGAGGCGGATGCGGTGTCGACCGACTCGCTCGGCTGCGTCATGACGGTGTGCCTCCCTGGGTGCGTACCACTGCATGGTGCCTCACCCCGCCGACACCCGTGCGGACCCGGTACGGCGTGCCGTACTCCATACAATCCCGCGCATGGCGTCGGCCCACACGCACAACGAATTGCACCGGTTGAGCGACCAGCTCACGCCTGCCCAGGCCGACGCGGTCCGCGCTGTCGCGTTGGAGCTGGTGAAGAAGGCGTCCCGGCAAGACGGTGACCGACCGTCGGAGGAGTCACATCGCAAGCTGTCGTACGCCGGGGTTGATGAACGCCGAGCGTGATCTCGCTGAGCGGTCCGAAGACATCATCCGCGCCGAGTTCGACCACCATTGAGCGTGATCATCTGCAATACCCGTTCCAAGATACGGCTGCTGTCTGGCGTCGGAGTCAATGTCAACCGGGCCGGCAGATGTCTGGTCAGGCCCAAATAGCGCATTGCACACCGTCGCTGAACGTATCCGGCGGGCTCGGCAGCGACCTCGCGTCGCCCGCGGCTACGCGGCGTGCGGACCATGCAGCGGCGGCTGCATCAAGAACATCGTCCACGCCTGCCAGCCTCCCGACATCGCCACCGATGTTGCCGGCGAGCGTGATGCCTGAACGCGTCAGAAGTTGCACGCGGGTCTCGAAACCCGCCCACGTGGTCTTGCCGTGAAGCAGCGGCGTGCCCGCCATCGCGGCGAAGGAAACCTCGGGGTGCACCTCGACCACCCGGTGGGTAGCGGGACGAAGCCACGTATCCACCTCGAGGATCCTTTTCCGCAAGCTGAACGCCTGAATCGACACGCCCTTGCCTGTCGCCTGACGGTTGACGCGCACCGCGCTTGCGTGGTCCGCGCATTGAAGCGCGGACCGCACGGGTGTCATGAACACCGAGTTCCGGCGAGGACCGACGGCTAGGCGGGCCTGCACATCTGCGAGACGCTCGCTGGTGTCGGGAAGGCCGATCGGGATGTCGATCCCAACGACCGCGATCTCGCCAACCAATTCTGCGGCTGCTACCACCTTCATGATGGTCGTCCCGAAACAGGCCGAGATCGCTCCCCCATCCAGGACCACACCAACCCACCCGGTCTTACACGCGTCGATGCCAAGGACCCTGCCCGTCATGGGAAGCGAGACTATCGGTGACCAGGACTGAGCGACCGCACAGCCAGCGCCATTATCAGGTGAGTCCGCACCGCAGGTTCCTCGCCGCGAAGATCGTCTTCCCAGCGTTTCGCGGCCTGCTCGGTTTCGGGCACGCTGCGACCATGGTCGACCCTCGCGGGTACGGCCGGTAGCGTCGTTGATGCAGCGGAGTCTCGGGAGGGTTGTCTATGACGTCCGACTTCATCGGCGCTCGCGTTCGGCACTGGAGACTGAAGCGTGGACTCTCACAGAAGGTGCTCGGTGAGCTGGCCGGCGTCACCCAGGGCTACATCTCCCAGATCGAGTCAGGCCTGAAGGAAGTCGACAAGCGCTCCACATTGGTACGTCTGGCGGAAGCGCTGCAGGTCTCCGGCGCGGACCTCACCGACCTGGCTGGGCCGGAGTTTCCCGAGCGGACTGCCGCCGATGCGACCATTCCGGCGATCCGCGCGGCGCTGAACGTGGTCAGGCTCGGAGATTCCTATGAGTCGAGCCGGGCACTACCGCAACTCCGCGCCGACGTGGATCGGCTGTCGGAACTCCGGAAGCGCGGCCGATACGACGTGCTCGGTGGACTGCTGCCCGATCTCCTGTTGGACCTTCACGGCGTGGCGGGTACGCCCCACCGGGAAGCCGACCGGCGTGAGGCACTACGGCTGATGGTGCGGGCCGCGTACTGCACGACGTACACCTTGAAGTACCTCCACTACAGCGACCTGGCGATGATCGCGGCCGAGTTGTGTCACGCAGCGGCGCAGCAGCTGGACGAGCCGGTGTGGCGCGGGCTGTCGGACTTCACCCGGATCCACTCGCTCCCGGTGGAGAACAAGACCATCACCCGTCGGCTTGCGGTGGAGGCTGCCGACCGGCTCACGCCGTACCTCGATGACAAGGATGCTCAGCAGGCGTACGGGATGCTCCAGCTATCGGCCGCGCTGACCTCGGCGGTGTGCGAGCGCGACGATGACGCGCGGTCACAGCTCGCGGAGGCAGCCGAGATGGCCGAGCGCACGGGTGAAGGCGACTTCGCGCAGATGCATTTCGGGCCGACCAATGTCGGTTTCTGGCGTGCGGCGATCGCTGTCGAGATGGGCGAGGGTGGGCGCATCAGAGAGATTGCGAAAGACATCCGCCCCGAGACCGTCGACTCCTCCACACGGCAGGCTGCCTTCTTCATCGACGTGGGTCGCGCGCTCGCGCAGACCCGAAAGCACGATCGTGAGGCGATCAACCACCTGCTCCGCGCTGAACGGCTGGCACCGCAGCGGGTCCGGCTAGATGCGTCGGTACGCGACACGGTCGGCGCCATGCTTCGGCGAGCCCAGGCAAGGGCCGGGGGCGAACAGCTTCAGTCGCTCGCTGCCCGTGTCGGGGTGGTGTGACCGCGTTACCCAGCATTACCGCAGGTAATCGCTCTTGCACCCTGCGCCCGTACGGTCCTGGTCACGCAGATGGGTCGGTACGGGGGCACGGAGGGGTGGCCCGGTCGGTCCTAAGGGGACTCATCGGGAGGACGGTCGAGGTGTGGGCGACGTTGCCGCCACTGGTCGCGGGTCTGGTGCTGGGGTTTCTGGCCGGGTTGTTGACGTTCAGTCGCAGCCTGCGGTGGTGCCGGGAATGCGGCGAGACGCTGAGCTGCCCACGATGTCTGCCCGCGCGGAAGGGGCACTGAGGGTGGCCGAGGCGTTCCCGAGGAAGCCGGCACCTCGGCAGCCGGCGCCGACGCCGGAGGAGATCAAGCAGGCGCGGGAGGACTACGCCTTGCACATACCGTCCCTGTTCACCAGGCAGTGCCTCGCGCCGTCGTGCGATGAGGAGTGGCCGTGTGAGCGGTACCGGTACGTGGTGCCGATCCTGGAGCGGGGAAATCAGTTCGACGTCGACGGCCGGCTCCGGGAGCAGTCGTGATCCGCTGGGGACAGCCAACTCAAGACACCCACGCGCGGGCTCAGGCGTCCGGGGGGCCGACCGCGTACGTCAGGCGTACGAACTGGCCGTCCTGGGCGACCGAGGTGAGCCGCAGCCGGGACGGCATCAGCCGGCGCGGCAGCAGCGGCGCGCCGGCGCCGAGCGTCACCGGGGCGATGCCGAGCAGCAGCTCGTCGAGCAGCCCGCGGTCGGCGAAGCTGCCGACCAGCTCACCGCCGCCGACCAGCCAGATATTGCGCCCCTGCGCCGCCTCGGCCATCGCGGCGTGCACGGGGCCGACGTCGCCCTGTATGAAGGTCAGGTTGGCGCCGGGGACGGCGGGCAGGTCGCGGTGGGTGAACACCCAGCACGGGACGTCGGCGTAATACCGTTGCCACTTCTCCGGGTGCTCCAGCGCCTGCTCGTGGTCGAGGATCCACTGGTACGTGGTGGCGCCCATCGCGAACGCGCCGACCTCGCTGAAGAACGGCGCGAAGGACTCGTGTCCGGGTGAGTCGACCTGGAACAGCCACTCCAGGGAGTTGTCGGAGTCGGCGATGAAGCCGTCGAGCGTGGTCGCGGTGTAGTACTGCGTCTTCGTCACGGCTCAGCACGATGCCATGGGCCACCGACAAAAGGCCGGGCATCGACAACCGGCAGAGATCAGCGCGGTGGCAGCGGCAACGGCAGTGCGGGTAGGCCGTCGACGCTGGCGCCGACGTACGGCTTGGCCTCGCAGTACGCCGCGAACTCGTCGTCGGTCTTGCGGGCGAAGTAGTCGCCGTGCAGCGTACGGTCGGCCCGGAAATCCATCAGCGGTACGGCGAAGCCGCAGCTGTCGCTGACCCGTACGGCGGTGACCAGGACGATCGCGCGCAGCCCGTGCCGGTCGGTGTCGAGATCGCCGAAGCGCGCCAGCAGGTCGCCGAACCTGGGGTCGTCCCGGAACACCGGCTCGCCCCGGCCGTGCACCCGTACGATCGTCGGCGGCCCGTCGAAGGCGCACCACATCAGCGTGATCCGGCCGTTCTCGCGCAGGTGCGCGATCGTCTCCGCGCCGCTGCCCCCGAAGTCCAGGTACGCCATCGTCAGCGCGTCGAGCAGCAGGAACGAGCCGCGTACCCCCTTAGGGGAGAGGTTGACATGCCCGTCGCCGGAGAGCGGTGCGGTGGCCACGAAGAACATGGGCTGCGCCTCGATGAAGTCGCGCAGCCGGCCGTCGATCCACTCGTACACCTTGCCCATGGTCTGGATTCTTCCGCCCGCGAGGCGCCGCGAGGCCTCCCCGTGTGGCAGATCACGGCAGCAGGTGGGCGTTGACCTGGCGTACGACGCCGGCCAGCTCGGGCAGCTCGACCACCTCGACGCCGGCCTCCCGCAGCACCGTGGCGCCGTCGCCGTCGACGAACAGCGGCGGCTCTCGCCAGGCGTACACCACGCGTTGGATGCCGGCGGCGACGATCAGCTCGGCGCACGGCAGGGGGCGTGACTTGCGGCGGCTGCAGGGTTCGAGGGAGCTGTAGAGCACCGCGCCCGGCGGGATCTCCCCGACCTTGCGCAGCGCCGCTTCCTCGGCGTGTTCGGTGGGGTCGGACTCCCGGGAGTAGCCGCGCGCCAGCTCAGCCCCGCCGGCGACCAGGATCGCTCCCACGGAGTACGCGGTCTCCGCCGGCGGGCACCGCCGCGAGTGCTCCACCGCGGCGGCCAGCCACTCCCGGTCGGTACGCGGCTCATCCATCGCGCAGCCCGTACCGCAGCAGTACGCAGTCGCCGACCGGCCGCGACTCCAGCAGCGCGAGCCGGCCCGCCATGGCGATGGTGCCCGGCCAGCGGGGCGCGGCGGGGTCGCCCACCAGCAGCGGCGCCACCACCAGCTGCAGCTCGTCGGCGCGCCCCTCGGTGAGGAACCAGCGGTGGATCCCGGCGCCGCCCTCGACCATCAACCGGGTCACGCCCCTGCCGGCCAGGTCGGCGAGCAGCCGCTCCAGCCTCGGCGGCTCCCCGGCGTCGACCACGGTCGCCACCCCGTTGAGGTTGGCGCGCAGCTTGTCCACGGCGCTGGTGGCGGCGTACACCAGCTTGTCGGCGTACCCCACGGTGAAGAACCGGAGCCCGGGATCCAGCGCGCCGGTACGGGTGATCGTGACCTTCATCGGGTCCGGCGGTAGCCCGCGCGCCTGCCGAGCGGCCTGCCGCGCCGCCGAGCGCAGCCCCAGCCGCGGGTCGTCCCGCCGTACGGTGTTCGCCCCGACCAGGATCGCGTCGACGCCGGCGCGTACCTCGTCCACCCGGTCCCCGTCTTCCGGCGAGGACAGGATCAGCCGCTCGCCACCAGCGTCGTCGAGGTAGCCGTCGATCGAGACCGCGCAGCTGAGCAGCACGTACATGACACGACACTAGTTGGTACGGATCGGTACCACCCGGCCGTCGGGGAACACCCGCAGCCGGCCCCGCCGGCACACCTTGTCCAGGGCGGTCACCACGTCGCGGTCGGCGTCGGTGCGCCGCGCCAGCCGCTGCAACCGCCGTACGGTCTGCTCGTCGGAGGCCCGCGCGGCGACGGCGTCCAGCAGCGCCGAGCGGGGAGCCGTCTCGCCGCGCTCGCCCGGGTCGCTGCCGCCGGAGCCGCGGGACATCACCGGCCGTACCTTCACCTGGTGCTCGACCAGCGACAACGCCTGCGGCAGCAGCTCCGGAGTCAGCACCTTGTCCGCCCAGTGCAGCGCCCACACCGACCGCCGGCTCGGCAGCAGCCCGGCGTCGTGCGACTCCAGCAGCTCGAACAGCCGTTCCCCGATCTCCTCCGGCCGGTACACCTCCAGGACGGCGAGCAGCTCCGGCGACGGGTCGCTGCCGTCCCAGCCGTCGGCCAGCATCGCCTGGAACCGCTCCACCGCGTGCGGCACCACCGAGTGGTCGCCGAGGGAGCGCAGCGCCGCCGCGATCCGGTGCCAGAAGCGGTCGCCGCCCACCGCCACGGCGGCGTCCCCGGTCACCTTCGGCAGGCCGGTGTCGCCGATCAAGGCTTCCCTGAGCAGCGGCAGCCCGTCCGGACGCTGCCAGGCGGCGAGGGTGGCCGCGGCGCCTACCCTGACCCGGGCATCGTGGTCGGACCACCCCAGCAGATCGGTCAGGGTGGTGGCGCCCTGCCCGGGGTCGCCGGCCAGGACCAGCGTCAACAGATAGCGCACCCACCAGGGCCGGGACTTCTGGTGCACCAGCTCCGCCGCCCGGTCGATCACCGCGGGATGGGGGAGCTCGGCCAGCGCCGCGGCGATCTGGGGTTTCGACTCGGGATCGGCGTCGGTGTCGAGCAGGCACTCCAGCAGGATCGGCGCCACGTCGCCGTCGTCGAGGGTCACGATGGTGCGTACCAGCTCCGCGGTCGCCGGCATGGCACGCCGCCGCAGCGCCGCGACCAGCTCCTGGGCGGTGCCGGCGGTGCCCAGCGTGGTCAGCGCGTCCGCGCACGCGGTGGTGAGCCCGCCCGGCCCTCCGTCGGCCGCCTCCTCGCGCAGCACCCGCATCACGGTCGGCAGCGCGGCACGATCGCCGAGCGCGCCCAGCGCGCGTACCAGGTGCGCGGCCACCCGCTCGGGCGGTGCCGGTGGGCCGTCCAGCAGCCGCAGCATCACGGGTGCGGCGGGCCGGTACCGCATCTCTCCCAGCGCGCGTGCGATCCGCGGCACGTCGCCGGTGTCCCCGGCCCGCACCGGGTCGCCGATCACCCGTGCATGGCCGGTCGAGCTCGGCAGCGCGCGGGCCTGCAGCAGCTCCAGCAGCTGTGCCGCGGTGGCGTGGTCGCCCACCTTGCCGAACGCGCGGCACACCGCGGCGCTGGCCCGGTGGTCGTCGCGTACGTAGCCGACCAGCTGCTCGGTGACCGTACGGCTGCGCAGCTCGACCAGCGCCTGTGCCGCCCGCCGGCGGGTGATCTCCTCGGACGAGTCCAGCAGCAGGTGCCGGGTGGCGGCGACGATCCGCGGGCGCAGCCACGGCGTACGGATCCGCGGCGTGCTGGCCAGGCAGCGGGCGGCGAGCAGTACGTCGCCGTGGAACACGTCGTCGTCGACCGCCAGCGGCGCGCTCTGTGGCGGCTCGGCGTCGGTGTCGTGGCCGAGGATGCCGAGCAGCAGCGCCGAGGCGTCGTGGGTACGGCCGGCGAGCAGCAGCAGCACCTCTTCCCACCAGGGGTCGTGCCGGTGCCGCACCACGTCGCTGATCGCCGACGCGCCGCGCTCGCCGGCGGCCACCGCCGCGAAGTACTCCTGCAGCGTCAGGTGCAGGAACCCGTACCAGCCGTGGGCCTGGACCTTCAGCAGGCCGTACTGGGTGGCGATCTCCTCCAGCACCGCGCTCGCCTGGTCCCGGTCGATGTCGATGGTCGGCAGGAACCGGCTGATCACGCTGAGCAGCTCTTCATCGCGGAAATACCGTACGCCGCGCTGATGGAAGTGCCAGGCCACCTCCTCCAGCAGGTTGCGCTTGCGGTCGGTGGTGAACTCGCTGTACCGGCGGATCTCCCGGTGCGAGTCCCATTCCCGCAGCAGCACCTCGACGCAGCGCCGGTAGAGTTCGGCGCGCCGCTCCGGGAGCTCCAGGTTGCGCTCGTACACGATCGCGATCAGCGACAGCAGCAGCGGATTGGCGGCCAGGGTCTGCATCCGCAGGTTGCTGGCGAGCGCCCGGGCCAGCCCTTCACCGCGGGCCGGTGTGTGCTCGAACCAGTTGGTGACGAAATCCTGGACCTGGCGCCAGCTGAAGTCGAGCACTTCGAGGGTACGGAACGCGGGCAGCTTGCCGCGCCAGCCGGCGCGACGGCAGGTCACCGCCATCGGCGCGGCGGGGAAGCGGCTGGCGAGCCGGTCGATCTCGGCGGAGATCCTGCGGTGGGCGGCTTCGGCCTCGTCCGCGGTGCTGCCGCCGTACACCTCGTCGAGTCCGTCCAGCAGCAGCGCGCACCGCCCGGCTTCCAGCTCGCGCTCCAGGTGCGGGCGGGCGCCGGCGAACCCGTACCGGTCGTTCCATTCGGCGGCGACGTACTCCACCAGGTCGGTCGCGGCGCTGTCGGCGAAGCGGCGCAGCTCCACGTACACCGGGAGGGTCAGTGAGCTGGTGATCTCGCCGCGGGCGATCCGGAACGTCAGGTGGCGCAGTAGCGTGGTCTTGCCCGCCCCGGGGTCCCCCAGCAGCGCGATCCGGTGGAATCGGCGCAGCGCCTCCTCCGGGCTCAGCGACACCGCCACCCCGGAATCCTCCACCGGTACGGGCGGCTGCGGCGGCTCGACCAGCGAGTCGTACGAGTGCTTCGACAGCCGTACGATCTCCTCGTCGGTGGCGTATCGCACCGGCTCCTCGTCACGTACCTGGACCTGTACGTAGAGCGCTTCGAGGTCCAGCGGCTTGGTCATGTCGAGGATCTTGAGGTTGCGCAGCTCCGCGATCACCGCGCGCCGGTAGCGCACCGCCTGGCGCTGGATCTCGTCGGCGTGCGCCTCCTCCTCGGCGAGTCGGGCCTGCAGCTCGGCATCGGCCCGGCGCCGGCGTTCGGCCGCCTGCAGCTCCTCGTCGCGGCGCCGCCGCTCGGTGTCGATGTGGGCTTCCAGCTCCAGCCGCTGACCCTCGAACTCCCGGCGCTGCTGCTCCAGCTCGGCCTGGAACCGGTGGGTACGGCGGACCTGCCAGAGCGCGAAGCCACCCGTGATCAGCGCCGCCGTCACGGCGCCGAGCACACCGAACAGCGCCCCCGCGTTCGTCAACCAGAAACCGGCCTGGACCACGGCGAGATCGCCCCGTGTCACGCCACATCCTTCAGCTCGGTATTGGTTGCTACCGGTGTTCTACCGGATGCGGGCAGCAAAGGCGACCCCGCTCGGGGGTACGCCTCAGTCGCGCGGCTCCAGTCGCGGTGGCGTGAACCGTGGCCGGGGCGGCGGCTGCGGGGCGTGCGCCGGGCGAGCCGACAGCTGCTCCAGGGCGAGCGCGATCGCGCGGTCCAGCTGCGGGTCTTCGCCGGCGGCGTAGTGCTGCGGCGTGATGTCGACGTCGATGTCCGGGTCGGTGCCGTAGTTCTCCACCTGCCAGCCGACGTCGTCGAACATGAAGGAGTACTCGGGCTGGGTGGTGATGGTGCCGTCGGCCAGGACGTGCCGCGGCTCGATGCCGATCACGCCGCCCCAGGTCCGTTTCCCGACCAGCGTGCCCAGCCCCAGCATCTTGAACGCGTGGCTGAAGATGTCGCCGTCGGAGCCGGCCTGCTCGTTGGTCAGCGCGACCAGGGTGCCGCGCGGCGACTCCTCCGGGTATGGAATCGGCAGCTCCCAGCGCGGGAAGTCGTAGCCGAGCCGGCGGCGCGCCAGCTTCTGCAGCACCAGCCCGGAGACGTGCCCGCCGCCGTTGAACCGTACGTCGACGATCAGCGCCTCCCGGTCGTACTCGGCGAGGAAACCGCGGTGGAACTCCGCGTACCCGTCGGGCCCCATGTCGGGGATGTGCAGGTAGCCGATCCGGCCGCCGGTGCGTTCGTGCACCGTACGGCGGTGCGCCAGCACCCAGTCCCGGTAGCGGGCCGGGCGTTCCGACGGCATGGCGCGCACGCTGACCACGCGGGGCGGCTCTTCGCCTCGGCGTACCGTCAGCTGGACTTCTTGTTCTGCCTGGTTGACCAGCAGCGCGCCGGGCGTGACCGCGTTGCCCACCGGTTGGCCGTTGACCGCGACCAGCTCGTCGCCCTGGGAAAGCTGCACCCCCGGGCGCAGCAGCGCGGAGGTGGCGTCCGGGTCCCACGGGTCGCCCCGCAGGATCCGGCCGATCCGATAGCGGCCCGCCTCGTCGACGGACCAGTCCACTCCGAGGAAGCCCTGCGCGTAGTGGGGTCCCTGCCGGTACTCGCCGCCCAGCTCGTACGCGTGGGAGGTGCCCAGCTCGCCCTGCAGCTCCCAGAGCAGGTCGGAGAACTCCGAGCGGGTGGTGACCCGGTCCACCAGCGGCAGGTAGCGGGCGTACACCGCGTCCCAGTCGATCCCGGCCATGTCCTCGGCCCAGAACTGTTCGGACTGCAGCCGCCACGCCTCGCGGAACATCTGGCGCCACTCCGCCTCGGGGCGTACCGACACCTTCACCCGGTCCAGGTCGACCCAGCCGCTGGTACGACCGGGCTCGTCGGAGTCGTCGGGCTTCTCACCCGGCTTGATCACGCGCAGCCGGTGGCCTGCGCGGTAGAGCAGGGTCTTGTGATCGCGCCCCAGCCAGAACTCGTCCACTCCCTCGACCAGCGTCTCGGTCTCTTGCTTGTCGAAGTCGTACCACTGCAGCGCGGCGCCGTCGCTGGGCTCGGTCTCGTAGAACCGGTGCCGCCGGCTGCCGCGTACCGGGGCGAGCGTGAACAGCGCCTTGCCCTTGATCCCGGCCACCTGCCGGTACCGCCCGTCCGGCACCGGGAACGCCACGATCCGCTCGGTGATTCCGTCCAGGTCGATCTCCACCAGGTGGGTGGGCTCCGGCTCCAGCTCGTCGTGTGCCTTGCGTGCCGCCTCTGCCTCCTCACTCTCCAGAGGCCTTGGCGTGGGTACGAAGGGCGAGCCGGTCGTGGCGCGCAGCGCGATCGCGTACGGGCGGGTGCCGTGCGGGAAGCCCAGATCGAACTGCAGCTCGTCGTACACCGGGTTCAGGTCGCGCTGCCCGATGAAGTAGAGGTATTTCCCCTCCGGGTCGAACGCGGGCCCGGCGTCGCGCAGCACCGGCTCGGTGGCTCTGACTGGGTCGTCTTCGGTGTCGGTGCGCGCCAGTTTGATCGCGCTGGTCTTCGGGCCGGTCGGGTACGCGTACGCCAGCCACCGCCCGTCCGGCGACCAGGTCACGTCGTGGATCCGGCCGTACCGGCTGTGGTCGACGTGCCGGGCTGTCGGCGCGCCGGAGTCGGGCGCGGTGAAGCCGAGCGTGACCTCGGTGTCGAGCCTGACCAGGTGCAGCTCGTTGCGGTGGTTGGTGACCGCGATCCGGTCCGCGGTGGGGTCGACCGCCAGCTCCACGATCCGGCCCAGCTCCAGGTCGAGCGGGCGTGGCGGGGCGCTGCCGTCGGCGGTGAGCACGACGAGCTGTTCGCGCGGCGAGTCGTCGCTGGCGGCGGCGACCAGCCGTTTCCGGTCGTTGCACCAGGTCAGCAGCCGGTACCGTACGCCGTCCGCCGCGCCGTGCTGGCTCACCGGCCCTTCCCAGTTGCCGAACGAGTAAGCTTTGCCGCGCGTGGTGATCGCCAGCCCGCTGCCGTCCGGGTTCAGCGTCGCGCTGTGCAGGTAGTCCGCTGCGGGTACGAACTTTCGATTCCGTTGGGTACGCGCGCTGTGCATCCGTACCGAGAGGTGTTGTGAGCCGGCCTCGGGGCTGACCGTGGACTCGGAGCTGGCTGTGGTCTCGGAGCTGGCTGCGGCCTCGGGGCTGGCTGTGGCTTCGGGGGTGAGCGTGTAGAGCTCGCCGGCGCAGTGATAGACCAGGGTCTGGCCGTCGCCGGCCAGACCGCGGGCGTAGTAGTCCTCGTGGTCGGTGTGCCGCCGCAGCTCGGCGCCGTCCGGGGTGCACGAGTAGACGTTGCCGACCCCCTCGTGGTCGGACAGGAAGTAGACCCGCTCACCCACCCAGCACGGGTTGGCCAGGTTGCCCTTGAGCGTGATCAGTCGGCGGAACTCGCCGCTCCCGGCGGCGTCCACCCACAGGTCACCGGCGGTGCCGCCCCGGTAACGCTTCCACCGCGCCGGGTCGTACGTGTTCCGCCCGATCACCACGCCGCCGCCCGCCCCGTACGCGATGTCCCGCGCCTGGCCTAGCGGCAGCGCCCGGGGCGGGCCGCCGTCGGGGGAGACGGCGTACAGCCGGGAGTCCCGCCGGTGCGGGCGCTCGGCGTCGCTGGCGTACAGGATCTCGGCGCCGTCGGGGCTCCACCCGACCACGCTCAGCATGTCGTCGGCCTGGTACGTCAACCGCCGCGCCGGCCCGCCCGCGGTAGGCATCACGTACACCTCGGGCGGCCCTTCGTCCCGGCCCACGAACGCGAGCTGCGTGCCGTCCGGGGACAGCCGCGGGTGGCTCGCTTCCGCGACGCCTGCGGTGAGCCGTACCGCCGTGCCGCCGCCGACCGGCACCAGCCATAGGTCGTCCTCGCAGCCGAACGCGATGACGTCGCCGCCGATGCTCGGGAACCGCAGGTAGCTCATCGAACCTCCCCGTACGCGAACCTGATCGATCCGAGGCTACGGGGTAGGCGGTCAGCCGTACCAGCCGGTTTAGAGCGAAACCGATGGTTTCCCTCTTAATAATCGCTATGAATCCATCTCGTTGGAATAGAGCCGGATTTAGACGGATTGATAGACGACAATCCTGGTTCGCGGAACGCTACATGTCAGCTCGGCAAAGGCTGGCGAATAGGACTTTTCTTGCGGCCGCCGTAACCTTCAGTGTTTGGCATTGACACGGCGCCGGCCAGCCCTGGTAGTTTCCGTTCGCTTTTCTCGCTCCGTCCATGGGAGATCGGGTTAATGGGGAGGTTCGGTGGACCGCACACGTCTGCGCGCGCGTGTTCTCGTTGTCATGAGTTTGTTGGCGGTGCCGGTTGTTGCCGCGGGGCTGCTGACCGCGTGGGAGACACCCGCCTCGGCCTCGCCCGGCGATGGCCCGAAGGTGTCGAAGTCGCGATCGGTGCCGGTGGGTGCGGTGCCACGGAAGGCGAAGGGCACATCGCAGTCCGAGCGCGAGCTCTGGACGCCTCCCAAGGTCAGGTGGCCGGATGCGGCGGCGGCGTCGCTGGACCTGCCGGCAGCGTCCGGAGACGCCGAGGGGAGCCGTGTCAGGGTCGGTACAAGCCCGGTCTGGGTGGGCCGAGGGCGCGTTGACGAGTCGGCGCGCAAGCGAGGCGTGGCGGCGCCGTCCCGAGCCCGTGTCGAGCTATTGGATCGTGCGGACGCCAAGGCGGCGGGCGTTGATGGCTTGGTATTGAAGCTCGGACGTGCGGATGGTGCGTCTGCCCCGGGGCGCATTGCCGTCGAGGTCGACGTGTCGGGTTTCGCCGGTGCGTTCGGCGGGGACTGGGAGTCGCGGCTGCAGGTAGTGGAGTTCCCGGCTTGCGCGTTGACCACTCCGGACGTGGCGGGATGCGCGACGCGGACGCCGTTGAGGTCATCGCGGGTCAACGCGAACACGCACCGGGTGTCGGCGTGGGTGGACGCGCCGGCGCTGGCGTCGCAGCCCGCGGACGCACGCGACCGCAGGTTGGCCGGTGGCGACGGGTCGACCGACGGCGTCGGTACGGTCCTGGCGGTAACGGCGGCGTCTGCGTCGTCGGATGCGGGCGACTTCTCCAAGACGCCGTTCTCCGCTTCGTACCAGTGGCAGTCCGGCGGCTCGGGTGGTGACTTCTCGTGGTCGTACGACCTGGACCCGGTGCCGACGCCCGGTGGTCTGGACCCTGAGGTGTCGCTGGGCTACTCGTCGGGCGCGGTGGACGGTCAGACCGCCGGCGCGAACGTACAGCCAGGGCTGATCGGTGAGGGCTGGAACTCTTCCCCGGGGTACGTGGAACGGTCGTACCGGCCGTGTGTGGATGACCAGACTCCTACGACGCCGTACCACTCGGCTCAGAAGACGAGTGACCTGTGCTGGCGGTTGCCGAACGCGCGGTTGGTGTGGGGCGGCAAGTCCACTGAGTTGATCATCGGGAGCGACGGGAAGTGGCGCGCGGCCGACGACGACGGGGCGAAGGTCGAGCTGCTGAAGCTCACCGACGGCCGGACCAACTATGACAACGACAAGGAATATTGGCGGGTCACGAACGTCGACGGGACGCAGTTCTACTTCGGACTCAACCAGCTGCCGGGATGGACGACCGGTAAACGCGAGACCCAGTCGATGTGGGGTGTGCCGGTGTTCGCCAACCATTCCGGCGAGCCGTGTTTTGCGACCACGTTTCTGGCGTCGAAATGCATCCAGGCCTGGCGGTGGAACCTCGACTATGTCGTGGACCGTCACGGCAACTCGATGGCGTACTTCTACAAAAAGGATCAGGGCCGGACGGGTTTGGCCGGTACGTCGACGAACGTGATCACATACGACCGCGGCGGCTGGCTGAGCCACATCGAGTACGGGATGCGGGCCGGCTCGGAGCTGGCGACGGCAACGCCGCCGGCGAAGGTGGAGTTCAGCGTCGCGGAGCGGTGCCTGTCGTCGTGCTGGACAGGTACGCCGTGGCAGTCGAACGCGAACACCGCCAACTGGCCGGACACTCCGTGGGACCTGCACTGCGGGACCAGCGCCACGTCGTGTCCGAACAACATCTCGCCGTCGTTCTTCACGTTGCGGCGGTACAGCTCGGTGAAGACGTCGGTGTGGTCCGGTTCCGGTACCACGTACGCCACCGTGGATCAGTGGGACTTTGTGCATCAGTTCCCGTCGACCGGTAACTCCACCTCGCCGGTGTTGTGGCTGTCGCAGATCACGCGGAAGGGTGACGCGGACGGCAACGGGACGTTCACATCGCTGCCACCGGTCGAATTCGGTGGGATCCGGATGCAGAACCGCGCTGACTATGACCCGAACTCCGGGATGCCTGATTCCCGCAAGTACCGGGTGCACCGGGTCGACACCGAGACCGGCGGTCAGATCCTGATCGACTACACCGACGTAGGCTCCGGATGCCAGTTCGGGTCGCCGTTCCCGGATCCGGCGCAGAACGCCAAGCGGTGTTTCCCGCAGTACTACAAGCCGGAAGGCGCCCCAGCCGGTTGGTCGTGGTGGCACAAGTACGTGGTCGCCTCGGTCACCGAACGCGACCTGGTGGGCGGCTCCCCGGACGTGGTGGATTCGTACGCGTACTCGACGGAGGGCTCGTCGACCGCGGTGCTGTGGGGTCATGACGACGGGCCAAACACCTGGAGTTCGCCGCTCGTCAACAGGTCGTGGGCCGATTGGCGTGGTTACTCCACGGTGGTCACCACGACCGGAGCCGCTGGTGGGCCGCAGACCCAGGTCAAGCGGTTGTACTACCGGGGTCTGAATGGCGACCGCACAGACGCGGGTGAGAACACCCGCAGCTCCTACATCACGAACTCCGCGGGCGACCTGTCCAACGACTTCAAGTTCCGCGCCGGGCAGCTCCACGAATCCACGGAGTACGCCACGCCAGGCGGCCAAGCATTGAAGCGCGCGGTGTACGGCATCGGCAACTACCAGACTGGCACGCGCACCCTGTCGCCGGACTGGGCGCAGCCGTCGACGTGGACATCGAATGTTGTGCGCACGACGCAGGAGCGCACATACACCTACCTGACCTCGAGTGGCACGTGGCGGTCCACCCAAACGGACAAGACCTGGCACAGCACGTACGGGCTGATCACCCAGGTCGACGACCAGGGCGACACCGCCACCACCGCCGACAACACCTGCACGCGTACCTGGTACACGCACAACACGACCAAGTACCTGATCGACTTCGCCAACCGGAAGGAAACCGTCGGCGTCGCCTGCGGCACCACCGCGACGTATCCGACGGACGCCGTGGCCGACGAACAGTACTACTACGACGGTGCTGCCACCTTCGGCACCGCGCCGGGCACCGGCAACGTCACCAAGACCGAGGATGTCGTCTCCTACTCCGGTACGACGCCGCAGTGGATCATGACCTCCACGTCCGGGCACGATAGCTACGGCCGGGCGACCAGCTCTGGTGATGCGCTGGGGCGGATTACGACCACGGAATACACTCACGGCGCCAACGGGATGGTCACGACGATCAAGGAGACCAACCCGAAGGACCACGTCACCACAACAACGCTGCACCCGTTGCTGCAGGAGCCGGTCAGGGTGGTCGACCCCAACAGCAAGACCACGGAAGCGTCGTATGACGACCTCGGCAGGCTCCGCAAGGTGTGGCTGCCAGGCAGGCCAACCACCGAGACTCCGAACACCGAGTATCTCCATACGATCGCCGTAGGCGTGCCGCCGTCGATTGAGACCCGGGTGCTCGGGCCGAACGGCAATCAGATCTCCAGCTTCGAGATCTACGATGGCCTGCTGAGGCTTCGACAGACCGAGTCGACCGCCCCGGACGGCAAGCGCACCATCACCGACGCTGCATACGACGCACGCGGCCTGAAGGCGAAAGGCTCGGTGTTCTACAACGCCGCCTCGCCCCCGACCGGCAGCTTGGTCTCGTTCGCCGACGCCGACGTCGCCAACCAGCACCGCTACACGCACGACGGTCTGGAACGCCAGACCAGCGACGCCCTGTGGTCCAACAACTCGTTCAAGTGGCAGACCACCACCGCGTACGGCGGCGACCGCACCACGGTCACTCCGCCGGCCGGCGGCACCACCACGCAGACGGTAATCGACGCGGAGGACCAGGTCATCGAGCGCCGCCTGTACGCCTCCAGCGACCTCGCCGGCCCGTACGACGCGACAAAGTACGACTACGACGACGCCGGCAACCTCATCAAGGTCACCGATCCCGTCGGCAACGCGTGGGAGTACAGCTACGACCTGCTGGGCCGGCACACCCGAGACAGCGACCCAGACGCGGGTGTGAGCACCATGACGTATGACAACGCCGGCCAGCTGCTCGCCAGCACCGACGCGCGGGGGAAGTCCCTTGCGTACGCCTACGACGCACTGGGCCGCAAGACCGGCGTCTTCGACACGACCATTAGTGGTACGCAGCTGGCGTCCTGGACGTATGACACGCCCGTGAAGGGCAAGTTGACGTCGTCAACGCGGTATGCGGCAGGCAGCGAGTACACGACGGCGGTCACCGGTTACGACGACGGCTATCGGGTGCTGGGCAAATCGGTGTCGATCCCCGCAGCGGAGACAGGCCTGGCCGGCACCTACGCCACGTCGTACGCGTACAAGATCAATGGCGCGCCCGCCTCGGTGACGTACCCGCAGGTGGCTGGGATGGCCGCGGAGACCGTCAACTACGGCTATACCGATACCGGGCACGTGAGCACATCGGTAGGAATGGATGCCTATCTCTCTGGTGCCACGTACGACTACGACGGCGCCGTCATTCAACAGGTGCTCGGCGCGAGCGGTCAGCGGGTCACTCTGACGAACACTTTCGATGGCGGATCGCGGCGCCTCACCAAATCCCAGGTGTACGCCGAAGGCTCCACCGCCTGGGAAGAGAAACTCACTGAGTCCTACGCGTACGACCCGGCCGGGAACATCACCAGCATCAACGAGACCTCCGCTGGTGCCGTCGTCGCCAACCAGTGCTTCCAGTACGACCACCTACGACGACTCACGGAGTCTTGGACCACTGCTGTTGGGACCTGCCAGGCCACGCCAACGCAGACCGTCGTGGGAGGCACAGAGCCATACTGGCACTCCTACGGGTACGACAAGATCGGCAGCCGGACCAGCATGGTTAGGCACACAGAGGGCGGGGACACGACGGACGGATATGTCTATCCAGCGGCAGGCTCCGCAAAGCCGCACACGGTAAGTCGCATCGACCGTTCCGGACCGGCCGGCACCGACAGTTGGAGCTACGCGTACGACTCCGCAGGCAACACGACAGGCCGTGCCGACGGCGCGGGCGGCACCCAAGTACTGATCTGGGACCTCGAAGGCCACCTCTCCAAGGTCACCGCCGGCACCGTTGACACCACGTTCGTGTACGACGCGGACGGCAACCGCCTCATCCGCCGCGACTCGTCCGGAAACGCAGCGCTGTTCATGGGAGAAGCCGAGCTGCGGACATACGCCAACGGCGCTACGTCCGCGACGCGGTACTACGGCGCCAACGCGGTGAGGGTGGACGGCGTACTCTCGTGGCTCGGCTCGGACCACCACGCCAGCGGCCAGATCGCGCTAACGGCAACGGGTCTGGTGGCGACACGGCGGCGCCTCGATCCGTTCGGGAGCGCTCGCGGGGAGGCTGTGTTGTGGCCAGGCGAGAAGAGCTTCGTCAACGGCACCGCCGACCCGACTGGCCTGACCCACCTCGGAGCCCGCGAATATGACCCGGCGATAGGCCGGTTCATCTCCGTCGACCCCCTGTTCGACGAGGCGGATCCGCAGGCGATGCACGGCTACGCGTACGCCAATAGCAACCCGTTGGCGTTCAGCGATCCCGATGGCAAGGCCCTGATTGGCGACAGTCGTGGCGAGTACCGCGCCTATCGCAAATACACGTACAAGAAGCGAGGCAGCACCTACCGGCGTTACAAGTCCGGCTACAGGTATCGCGACTGGCGCGCACCCGAGCGAAACAGGGTCGCGGACAAACGGGCCACGGCGCAAAGAGCGCAAGAGGCACGCGATGCACGCGTCAGAGCGCAACGGGCAGCGGCAAAGGCGAAACTGGACCGCGCGGAGAAGGTGGGACCACCGAAAGGGAGCCCAAAGCCAACACCATCGCCCTCAACTGGAACGGACCCCGGGTCCATTAACTGCAACGCCCCAGGTGCTTGTGAAATCAATGGCAAGCCCGACACGTCAGTCAACTGCAATGTGAAGAATTCGTGCAAGATAAACGGCGAGAAGGATGCAAGCTTCACTGAGACTACTGGAGCCTGGGCAGGCGCGGGGGGCGTGGTAGGTTTCTTCATCGGTTGCGCCCTGGCTTCCTTGCCCGGCTGTGGCGCCGGTGCTCTCATCGGTGGAGCAGTGGGGTACGTGTTGGGGGCGGTATATTGGGCTGGTCGCGAGTTGGGCAAGGCGACACGGAGCTGGTGGGATTAGATGACTGATACTGGGGCGCTGCCGCGCTCTGAACGAGCCGGAGGGGATGGAATGGACAATTCGAACCTGCTTAAGAGGCTCGCGCGCCATGCCTTGGTACCAACACTGATTGCCATCCCTGCTGTCTTTCTCTCCGGTCTGCTATCGGGCCTGTTCGACCTGAGCCCCACCGGTGATGTCATCGTGTCTGCCGTGACCGCATTAATTGCCCTGACATCTGTACTCGGGATCACATTCTGGCGACTTCGCAAGGAGGGCGATAGTACCGCCTCCGATGGTGCCGACAGTTCCCGCACCTAACGCCGATCATGGGAGCCACTGGCCCGGGCCATTAGTGACCGCGATTGGATCCGTGAGTGGATGTCACCTGGCCGAAGTTCTGGCGCCGCCATCATTGTGACAAGCGTGGAGCGACCGCCAATTGGTAGCGGAGCCGTAAGTCGGAACCGGCGAGCAGGGCACGGGGCCTCGTTGTGCTAGCGCATTGGGAGGTCGGTGCACGGTCAAGCGGTACCTGGCGGTTGATCTTCGTGGAGCCTGCGCACCCTCGCCATCCCGACGGGGCGCGGTGTTCCCGAGAGGCGTTGGATACGGCCTGTACGAGGAACCGGGCCATCGTGGCCCGGGCAACGTCCCAGTGGTCGCAGGCGATGTCGCAGCGAAGGCCGAACGCCGGGATCACCCGCGTCGGTATGCGACCGCACTCGCAGAGTTGCTGGCTCGGCAGCATCGTGTGCTTGCGCATCATCAGGGCGGCCGCCTGGGTGCGGCGCCCGATTTCGTACAGCACGTCAGCGGCGTCCCATCGGCGCTGCTCGTCATCATGATGCACTCGTTCCCCGCTTCCTCGCGCTGGTCGACCTGGGCCATGGGGCGGCGCCCACGCTCGCTGTCCGTGCAGTCCACGATGCTGAGTCGGGCGAATGGCGGGAAGGTCGCTTATGAGGGCGGCACAGGGTGACTTATGGGGTGGGTTGGCAAAGCGGGCAGAGGCAAGCGGGCGGGTCGGCCTACGGTAATGACCATCGAGACAGCAACGCCAAGGAGCTGTGTGGAACGGTCGCCCAACAAGCTGTTGAGTGAGGCACGGCTGAGTCTCCCGTCGCCGTCGGGTTCGGGCCGTCCCATGTCGCGTCAAGAGCTGGCCGACACGCTGAACCGGCATCTGTTCGCCATGAGCAGCCGGCAGTCCGTGATGACCGCGAACTACGTCGGGAAGTTGGAGCGCGGGCTCTATCGCTGGCCCCACCAGGAGTACCGCGACGCTTTCCGGGCGGTGCTCGGTGCGACCACCGACTCGGCGCTGGGATTCTTCATCGTCCGCGGGATCCCGACCTCAGCGGACGCGGATCGTCCCACCGGTACCGTTGCGACCCAGACCGACCTGGGATGGGCTGACATGCTGCGACGGACCGTGCTCAGGTTGCCCGCGGCCTTGGCCGCCACACAGCTTGCCGGCGCGGCATCGCCGAGCGACAGATCCGGTTCACTGGCACCAGAGTTGGTCTCCGGCCTGGTGGAGGTGGTCGGCAACTACCGCCGCGCGTATCAGGCCGTGCCGGCGTCGCGCCTGCTGCCCGCCGCGCTCACGTACCTGGATCTGCTGAGCTCGCTGCGTCCCGCCGGCCGCCGCGAGCCGGAACGGGTACCGCTGGTGACGGCAGCAGGTGAAACTGCGACGTTGGCAGGGGTGCTGCTGGCGCTGGACGCAGACCGGTACGCGGACGCACTGTCCTATCTCGACATCGCCTGGAGTGCGGCACGATCGGTCCACAATGTCGAGCTACAGACCGTCGTGCTCGGGTGTCGTTCGTTCGCGGTGGCGTACGGCGGCCAGGACCACGCGGCGGGGCTGGAATGCGCGGACTTCGCACGACGAATCGGGGCGACCGGCGCATGTCCCTGGACCAGGGCATGGGTTGCGGCTGTCGCCTCCGAACGATGCGCCTCGCTGGGTGACCTGTCTGGGTGTAAGACACGGTTGGAGGAATCACGGGCGGTACTGTCCGGGGCCGAGTTCGAAGAAGTGGTCTGGCGCGGCATCGGCGGTTACGACCTTCACAAGCTGCGCGCGTACGAGGGCGGTGACCTGATGCGGCTCGGACGGTTTCAGGAAGCTGAAATCGTGCTCGATCGTGCGCTGGATGGGCTGGCGTCGACAATGGTGCGACACCGAGCAGTTCCGCCGAACTAAAGGCAGCCCTCGCCGCGGCCGAAGCCGACATGTGTCGAGGCAAGATCGGCTGCAGTAGGGATTCCTTCTTCGGCGAAGGCTACTGGGACACATATGCGTACTGGCACGTCTGCACCAATCATCCCGCCTGGTGTGGCTTCAATGGACCGCCGCCCATCAACAAGGTCCCGCTACCGACCCAGGAAGGAGGCGTCAGTCCTCTCGTCAAGCGGCTCCTACCCAGCGCCCTACGAGTCGGCAATAACGCAAAGGCACCCGTACATGTGTACCTTGGCCTCAACAAGTCTGGCGAACCGATCTATGTCGGCATCACGAACAACCTGAAACGCCGGTCTGCCCAGCACGGCGCCAGGTTCGCCGGTGGACTGCAAGCGGTCGGCAAGCCAGTTACCAGAGGAGAAGCTCGAGCCATCGAACAGGCGCTCATCAAGAACAACCCAGGCTACACGAACAACATCAACAGTATTAGCCCGAACCATGAGTACCAAGAGCGCGCTATAGCATGGGGCGAGGCTTGGCTCCGAGCCAACACATAGACAGAAGGAGTGCGCAGCGATGAGTGAACCGAACATGGCGAAGCTGAAACCATCACGTAAGAAGGCTAGAACGGGTGACGTCTTCGTTATGCACTATCCTGCGGTTGGTTATATCTTCGGGCGTGTAATCGCGGCTGACCTGCCACCAGGGTCCTGTCCAATGTCGGGTGACAATCTGGTTTGCATTTACGATGTGCGAACTCAGCAACCCAAGGCCACAAGAGAGATGCTGAAGGATGCGCGCCTATTGATCCCTCCAGCCTTCACTAATCAACTTGGCTGGGCTCGTGGATACTTTCAAACGATAGATCATTGGCCGCTGGATGAGGACGAATCCCCCGAGGGGTTCTGCTTCGACGAATTGACGCTCGCCCAGGACCTGACGCTCACTAAGCACCGATACCGCACGCTCGACGGCCGCGTACTGCCCAACCGCTCCGAGCCTTGCGGACGATGGGTCCTGTCCAGCTACCTATTGCTCGATGACGTTATCAGCGACGCACTCGGTGTGGCTCCTGCTCCAGAAGACGGCACCAACGCGGCAGACGAGCCGGCCGGCCCGGCGGTATTCATCCACATTCCTTCAGGGCGTCAGGGTGTCTCGCTTGACACGTTAGAAGATGCCATCGCGGATGCATTAGTCGATGCCGGAGCCGGCGAGCTGGACGGCCATGTTATCGGACGTGATATGGCCATCATTCACCTTTACGGCGCCGATCCTGATGCGATCATCCCAAGTATCCGACAGGTGCTGCAGAACGTCGACTTGCCTTCCGGATCGTACGCCATCAAGTACTCTGGCCCGCCCGAGAATAGTCAGGAGCGCGTAGAATTGGGCTGAGAAAGGAGCACCAGTTACGCCAGTGATCGCCACATGGTGACGCCGACGCTGCTGAGCACGGTGGTTACGGCGGCGACGGTGAGTAGCCAGAGGGCGCCGAGTAGCAGCCAGCGGGTGATCC
The DNA here is from genome assembly GCA_050701635.1 of Micromonosporaceae bacterium. GTDB lineage: Bacteria > Actinomycetota > Actinomycetes > Mycobacteriales > Micromonosporaceae > WHSM01. Next base: position 29,885 of record JBOGDF010000014.1, read on the forward strand.
GGTAGTGCACCGGGATCTCGTCGGCGGCGAGCGGAGCCCGACTCGCCACGGGAGCCGGGTCCCGTGACGGTGGGGTCCAGACCTTGCGGCCGTTCAGGGAGCCTTCGGCGAGCCACCGTACCGGCTCCACGATCTGCTCGGCGGGGGCGTCCAGGCCGGAGGCGAAGTAGCGGACGTGGCGGGCTGTACGGTCCAGGGTGCGCATCGGGTTGCCCCAGCCGACCCAGTTCAGCCAGTCGCGTACCTGGTCGGCGGGTTGCGAGCCGGGGCCGAAGCCGTTGGCGAGCGGGTGGCCCACCGACGTACGCCGCATCGCGTCGGTCTTGGTGACCACCACCGCCACCCGGTCCAGCCGTCCGCCGTCCGGGCGGGTACGCAGCGCGCCCACCAGCCGGTCGATCACGTGCGCGGGGTCCTCTGTGGACGGTGTGACGTCCGACAGCGCCTCCTCCTCAGACGGGGTGAGCGAGCGGCGTACCCCCTCCAGGGACAGCGGGTCGACGATCACCAGCAGGCCGTTGGCGAGGTCCAGGTAGCGCTGCCAGCCGATGCGTTCGGTGGCGGTGTAGTGCTCGCCGGGCGGATCGAAAAGATACAGCAGGCAGCGGCCGGTGCCGGCCAGCTGCGCGTCCAGCACCGTGGCGCGTACCAGCTCCGCGGGGGTACGCGGGACCGGCTGTCCCTTCCGCAGCGACTCGAGCCGCGTCTGGTATCCGGAGCCTTCCGCGGCGTCGGCGAACCGCAGATCGGCGTCGGTTTCGCCGAGCGCGCCGATCGCCAGATGGGTGTACGTGCTCTTCCCCGCCGCCGGTCCGCCCACCACCGGCAGGTGCACCAGCGGTGCCTGGCCGACGCCGGCGTCGAGTGGCCGCTCGCAGTGGGGACAGGTCGCGGCGAGCCGGTTGCGCCCCAGCAGCACCGAGGTGGGCAGCCCGGCGCCGCAGCGGCACACCCGGCGCAGCACGCCGTACCGGCCCGGGCGCAGGTCGCGGTGCACGGCGCCGCAGCCGCCGCAGGCGTACGCGGGGCGCGGGAACGGGCGGTAGCAACCCGCGTGCGGGCATGCCGGACGGGTGCGCCGCACCGACACCAGGACGCCGTCGAGGCCGCGTACCAGCCCGACACCGGCGAGCTGGAGCATGGCGGCGAGGCCGGCGAGCAGCCCGTACCCCCCGGAAATCAGGATCGTCAACAGCAAGCATCCCAAGGCCGCACCGACCAGGCCGACCGCGGCGGCCAGCCACACCGGGCCGAACAGCACCGCCTGCCAGCCGCGCAGCAGCAGCTGGGTGGCGCTGGCGCTGAGCAGGAAGGCGGGCCGGCCGGCGGCGCGCGCGGTGTCGACCAGCACCGCCAGGTAGTCCCGCCACACCTGCCGGATCAGGTACCGCGGGAACGCCGGCTCGCCGTCGCCGCCCGGGCGCCGTACCGGCGCGGGTCCGTCGGTGTAGCGCGAGGAGTAGACCCGCCACGCGCTGCCCAGGAACCGGAACACCACCGCCGCCACGGCGACGACGAACATCGCGATCGCGACCACGACCAGCACCGGCCACACCAGCCACCAGCCGAACGCCGCGGCGGCGGCGCCCAAGATCAGCAGCGGGACCCGCATCGTCAGCTCCCAGCCGGACGCCGGAACACCGCGCGCCAGCCCCCGCCGGCGTCGTCGACCAGGGCCCGCAGCTCATCGGCCAGCCCGGTGCCGCGCTGCTGCAACGCCCGGTGCACCTTGCGGAAGGCGAGCGGCCGCCGGGCCAGCGCCACCAGATACTCAGTCAGCGGGGGTACGCCGATGCCGTCGCCGCGCAGGCGTACCGCGATCTCGGCCAGGTCGGTACGCACCGCGGGCTCGTCCGGACAGTGCGCCAGCCAGTCGCCGACCACCAGCTCGCGGGTGGGCGCCGCGGCGTGCCGCAGCACCGCGAGCCGGTCCTCGGCGGGCAG
>JBOGDF010000015.1:0-31792 GCA_050701635.1 Micromonosporaceae bacterium
GCCGCACCCCGCCGCCCCAGCGCCGCCGGGCGCGGATCCAGTACGGCGGCGCCGCAGATCCGCCGGTCCCCCGGCACCCGCAGCAGGATCCGGTCCCCGACGTGGAACGGCAGCGCGCTGGCCAGCCGCAGCCTCGTCACCCCAGGTCCGAGGCGCCGTACCCGGGCGGTCACCGCGGCGGCGCCGACGTGGCACCGGACCTCGCGGGGCAGGTCGGCATCGACCAGCACGTCGAGCTCCACTGTGGTCAGCCACGCGTCCGGGGTGAGCAGCGCGTCGCCCCGCCCGATCCCACCCGCCGCGACCCGCCGCAGGTTGATCGCCACCCGCGCCGGTCCCGTGACCTCCGCACATGGCCGCTCGAGCGACTGCAACCCCCGTACGGTCACCCGCCGGTCCGCGGGCGCCAGCTCCAGCTCGTCGCCGGCCCGCACCGTACCGGCCGGAAGGGTGCCGGTGACCACCGTGCCGGCGCCTGCGACGGTGAACGCGCGGTCGATCCACAGCCGTACCGGGGCGTCGCCGGCGGGAACCTCGAGCCGAGTGGTGAGGCGGTCCAGTGCGCCGCGCAGCTCACCGAGACCGGCCCCGGTCACCGCGCTCACGCAACAGGTCTCGACCCGCCCGAGCGAGGTCTCGGCGAACTCCGCCAGCGCCTGCCGCCGGGCCGATTCGGGGTCGGCGAGATCGCTCTTGGTCACCACCAGCAGCCCGTCACGCACCCCGAACGCGTCGATCGCGCCGAGATGCTCGGCGGACTGCGCGCTCCAGCCCTCGTCGGCGGCCACCACGAACATCACCGCCGGCACCGCGCCAACCCCCGCCAGCATGTTGCCGATGAAGCGCTCATGCCCCGGTACGTCGACGAACGCCACTGTCGCGCTCGAGGGAAGCTCCGTCCAGGCGAAGCCCAGGTCGATGGTCAGCCCTCGCCGGCGCTCCTCGACCCAGCGGTCGGGCTGCATGCCGGTGAGCGCGTACACCAGGGACGACTTGCCATGATCCACGTGTCCCGCTGTGGCCACCACCTGCACCGCACACCTGCCAACCGCTCGACCGCTTGTCGGGGACCGGTCAGGTCACCGTAGGCGGGTTCCGGTCATCATCGCAGCGCGGCGGCGTGACGGGACACGTGGAGGCTCAGCTGCTCGGTACGGTGACCGGCATGCCGGCGGCGCGCCAGGCCTGGAAGCCGCCGATGATGTCGGTGGCGTTGAGCAGGCCGAGCTCCTGCAGGGTGGCGGCGGCCAGCGAGGAGGAGTAGCCCTCGTCGCAGCAGACGATCCACGTGGTGTCGTAGCTGGTGGCCTGCGGGATCCGGGACGCGCTCGTGGGATCGAGCCGCCATTCCAGGTGGTTGCGTTCGATCAGCAGCGCACCGGGGATCTCACCGTCCCGATCGCGTTGCCATTGTGGCCGGGTGTCGACCACGTACCCGCCGGCGCGCAGGGCGTCGTGGGCCTGTGCCGGATCGAGTCGGGACAGCCGGGCACGGGCCCGAGCGAGTACCTGCTCAATGTTCATCGTGACTCCTCGGGTGGGTTTCGTACATTCGGATCCAGGCGGCGATGCCGGACGCGGCGGTGAGGGCCGCGACGGCCCAGACCGCGGCGCGGATGCCGGCGAGGTCGGCGAGGGCGCCGGCGATGATCGCACCGGCGACGAACCCCCCGTCGCGCCAGAGTCGGTATACGCCCACCGCGCTGGCCCGCCAGCTGGGGTGGGCGACGTCGCCGATGGCGGCGAGCAGGGTGGGATACACGGCGGCGGTGCCGGCGCCGAGCAGCACCGCGGCGGCGGCCCAGGCGGTGAAGGAGTCGGCCACGGCGATCCAGATCAGCGCGGCGGCCTGCAGCAGCATGCCGGCGACGATGAACGGTTTGCGGCCGTGCCGGTCGGACAGCGGCCCGGTGGCGAGCTGACCCAGCCCCCAGACCGCGGGGTAGAGCGCGGCGAGCGCGCCGATCTCGGCCAGCGACAGCCCGGCGGTGGCGAACAGCAGCGGGAACAGTCCCCAGGCGAGCCCGTCGTTGAGGTTGTTGACCATCCCGGCCTGGCTGGCCGAGGACAGCGCGGGCTCCCGCCAGCTGGTCAGCCCGGTGACCTGCCGGGTGCTGAGCCGGGCGCCACCGGTGTGGTTGGTCGCCTCGTGCAGGGCGTGCCCGCGGGTTTCCCGTACCAGGAGCAGGGACAGGCCGAGGCCGAGCGCGGCGTACGCGGCGCCGAGCAGGAACGGTGCGGGCCGGAGCCCGTAGCCGGCGGCGAGCCAGCCGGTGGCCTGGGCGGTGCCGGCGACGGCGAGGTAGCCGGCGGCTTCGTTCAGCCCCATCGCCAGGCCCCGGCGGTGTGGCCCGGCGAGGTCGATCTTCATGATCACGGTGGTCGACCACGCCAGCCCCTGGTTGACCCCGAGGAGCACATTGGCCGCGATGATCCAGCCCCAGGTCGGCGCCCAGATCAGCATCAGCGGTACGGGTAGCCCGATCAGCCAGCCGGCGACCAGCACCGGTTTGCGGCCGTACCGGTCTGACAGGGTGCCGGCGAAGAAGTTGGTCACCGCCTTCGCGGCACCGAAGGCCAGGATGTACGTCAGCGCCGCGGTGTACGCGGTGAGGTGGAACTCGCGTTCGGCCAGCAGTGGCAGCACCGTACGTTCCTGCCCGAGCATGCCGCCGACAAGCGCGTTGACGGCGATGAGCAGGGTGAACTGCGCGGCGTTGGCCGCCAGCCCGAGCCGGACCGGTGCCGGTGCGGCGACGCGGCTCATGTGCCCTCGACCAACGGCCGGCCTGTCGCGGACGCCCAGTCCCGCGCTCCACCGACGAGCACGGCGTCCTCGCGGCGTCCGGCGCGGCGCAGCAGCGTGGTCGCGGTCAGCGCGCGTTCGCCGTGGCCGCACATCACCGTCACCGGACCGCCCGGCACCTCCCCCGCGCGTACGGCCAGCTCGCCGAGCTCGATGTGCGTCGCGCCCGGCAGGTGGCCGGAGGCGTACTCGGCTGCCTGGCGGATGTCGAGTACGGCGCCCGCCGGGAGCTCGGCCGGGCCGAGCAGGTGGACGGTCGCGACCGGCTCGCCGGCGGTACGCCAGGCGGCCATGCCGCCGGCCAGTTCGCCGACGATGTTCTGGTAGCCGATGTTCAGCGCCGGCCACAGGATGTCGGACGGGTCCTGGTCGGCGTCGCGTACCACGACGATCGGGGCGTCGGGGTCGAGCAGCCAGCCGAGCCAGGTGGCGTACTTCGGGCGCAGCGGGATCGCGATCGCCCCGGGAATGTGCCCGGCCGCGACCCGCGCGACCGGTCGTACGTCCACCGCCACCGCGCCGTCGGCCAGCAGGCGACGTACCGCCGCGACGTCCCACCCCGCCAGCTGCGGCGGTGAGCTGATGACTGCCGGTCCGCGCCGGTTCGCCTCGGTCAGCCGGTCAAAGTACGCCGGATACGAGCCCAGGCTCGCGATCAACCGGGCCGCGAACGTGCCGGCGTCCGGCGCGGCCAGCAGTGGGTTGGTCGCCTTCTGCTCACCAATGGTGCTGCTGCGCGCCGCACCGGGCGGCGCCGCACAGAACGACCCCGCACCGTGCGTCGGCCACACCGCCGTCGCGTCCGGCAGCTCGGCCAGGCGCCGCAGGGACCCGTACTGCGCGTGCGCCAACTCGACCGCGCGGTCGGCGCCGAGCAGATCGGTACGGGCCGCGGAACCCACGATCAGCGATCCCCCGGCGAACACTCCGACCGGCACGGCACCGTCGCGCAGCAGGTACGCGCAGTGCTCGTCGGTGTGACCCGGCGTCCCCATCGCGTGCAGCGTGAGCCCGCCGAGGCCGACCTCGTCTCCGTCACCGAGGCCCGTGTGCGGGAACGCCCGCCGGCCCGCCCCCGGCGCCAGCAGCGTCGCGCCGTCCTGGTACGCCAGCTGCGATCCGCCGGACAGGAAGTCGGCGTGCAGGTGGGTGTCCGCCGCGTACGCCACCGCGAGACCGTGCCTGCCGGCGGCGGCGCGTACGGCCCGCAGGTCGCGCGGCGGGTCGACCACCAGCGCCCCGCCGTCACCGAGGTCCACCAGCCAACAAGTGTTGCCCAGCCCCTCGTCGACGACCGGGAGCGCCATCGGAACGACCACGGACACCTCCAGCAGGCCGAGCGCGACCGCGCTCTCCACCGCACCGTACGATATTCCAAAGATTTATGGAATACTGCGAACAGTCACCGGCGGAGAGGGGCGGGCACGTGGGCGATCGGGCACACAAGGACCGGCTGTTCGAGCAGTTCGCGCGGGTCGGCAAGGCGATGTCCAGCCCGAAGCGGCTGGAGCTGATGGACCTGCTGGCCCAGGGCGAACGGCCGGTCGACGCGCTCGCCGCGGCCGCCGATCTCGGCATCACCAGCTGCTCAGCGCACCTGCAGGCGCTCAAGCAGGCGAACCTGGTCACCGCGCGCAGGGACGGCACGCGGGTGTACTACCGGCTCGCCGCGGACAACGTCGCCCAGCTGTACGCCGACCTCCGCAGCGTCGCCGTGACCCAGCTGCCCGACGTGGCCGCGGCTCGTGACGCGTACCTCGGGCCCGACGAGACCGAGGCGGTCGACCGCGACGAGCTGCTGCGCCGCGCCAACGCCGGCGACGTCGTGGTGCTCGACGTACGACCCGCGGAGGAGTACGCCGCCGGACACGTCCCGGGCGCGCTGAACGTACCGCTCGACCAGCTGGCCGACCGGCTGGGCGAGCTTCCCACCGACGGCCGGATCGTGGCGTACTGCCGCGGCGCCTACTGCGTGCTGGCCCACGACGCGGTACGCCTGCTGACCGCTCGCGGCCGCGACGCGGCACGCCTCGCCGACGGCATGCTCGAATGGCGGCTGGCGGAGCTCCCCGTGGCCACCGGAGCGCAGCCGTGACGGCGATGCCGTCGGGTGGATGATCTTCAGAGCTTCTTCACGTCTGGTACGGCAGTGGCTTCATGCCGCGCTGCGAGCCTGAACTCAGCATCGTCGCTGAGAGGGGACCGTCATGGTGTCGCTGGTCGTACGACGTGCACTGGTGGGGCTGGCGGTGAGCGCCGTGTGGTTGGCGCCCACGCCGGCGTTCGCGGCGGAGAGCGACACCTGGAGCGCGACCGGGGCGCCGGTCCAGGCGCCCGGCTACCAGATCGCCACCACGCTGCCCGACGGGCGGGTGCTCGCGGTGGGCGGCCAGGGCGCGCTCGCCGAGCTGTACCAGCCCAGCACCGGCACCTGGCAGCCGGCGGCGAACATGCGGCGCAGCCGTACCTTGACGACCGCGACGCTGTTGCCGAGCGGGAAGGTGCTCGTGGTCGGCGGGTTCAACGGCACCACCGTCGACGCGACCACCGAGCTGTACGACCCGGCGACCGGTCAGTGGACCCTCACGGGCAGCTTGAACGTCGGCCGGTACGACCACACCGCCACCCTGCTCGCCACCGGGAAGGTGCTGGTCGCCGGCGGCAAGGACCGGACGTACCTGCAGTGCGGCTACTACACCTGCCCGCCGATCGCCTCGGCCGAGCTGTACGACCCGGCCACCGGCCAGTGGTCGCCGACCGGCGCGATGACCACCGCCCGATCGCTGTTCACCGCGACCCTGCTCGCCGACGGTACGGTGCTCGCCGCGGAGTACGGCCCGACCGATCTGTACGACCCGGCGACGGGCACCTGGTCGCGGACCGCGAGCCTGCCGACCGACATCACCTCCCGCGCCGCGGTACGGCTGCGCGACGGCAGGGTGATCTCCATCGGCGGCGTCCGGTGGGGCCGTACCGCCGATCTACGACCCGGCGAGCCGGACCTGGCGGGCGGCGGCCGGCCTCAACGTGGACCGGTACACGGCGCCGTACGCCGCGATCGGGCTGGCCGACGGCCGGGTGATGGTGGTCGGCGGCAACCCGAACAGCCGTACCGCCGAGATATGGGATCCGGCGGCCGGGTTCTGGAGCGGGACCGGTCAGATGCTGAACGCCCGGTCCAGCGGCCCCGGCGTGGCGCTGCTGGCCGACGGCCGGGTGCTGGTGGAAGGCAGCGCGGTACGCGAAGAGTGGTGCGACGTGTACGGCGACTGCTGGTACGGCCCGCTGCACCCCGCCGAGGTCTACACACCCTGATCGGCCGCCGCGGCCGGCGCTGCCGTGCTGGCCAGCGGCAGCGTCAGGGTGAACCGGGACCCGCTCGGCGAGGTGTCCAGCCGCAGGCCGCCGTGGTGCTGGTCGGCGATCCAGCGGGCGATCGCGAGCCCGAGTCCGGTGCCGGTCACGCCGCCGGCGTTGCGGCCGCGCTGGAACCGTTCGAAGATCCGGTCGGTGTCCTCGTCGGGCACCCCGAGACCGGAGTCGGCGACCGTGATCCGGGCCTGGGCCTGGTCGCGGCCGGCTTCGACCCGTACCTCGCCGGGCGGCGGGGTGTACTTGAAGGCGTTGTCCAGCAGGATCAGCAGCGCCTGGACGAGATGGTCGGCGTCGCCGTCCACGACCGCTCCGGCGAGGGCGCCCGGCTCCGGCGGTACGAGTCGCAGTCCGTAGGCCATCCGCTCGGCCTGCCGGTAGGCGGCATCGAGCACCTCGTCCAGACGCACCGGCCGGGGGTCGATGGTGGCGCCGGCGTCGGCGCGGGCGAGGATCAACAGCTGCCGCACCATCCGGGCCATCCGGTCGGTCTCGCTGGCGACGTCGGCCAGCGCCCGGGAGCGGAGCGCTCCGTCGTCGCCTTCCCCGGTACGGGCGAGCAGGTCGACGGTGCTGCGGATCCGGGTGAGCGGCCCGCGCAGCTCGTGGGAACAGTCGGCGAGGAAGCGGCGCAGCTGCTGGTTGGAGCGGTCCAGTGAGGCGTACGCCTGTTCCAGCTCGGCGAGCATGTCGTTGAAGGTGGAGACCAGACGGCCCACCTCGTCGGGTGGGCCCCGAGCGGGAACCCGGCGGGTCAGGTCGCGGCTGTCCCGTACCTGCCGGGCGGCGTCAACCACCCGGTCGATCGGGCTCAGCGCCGCCCTGGCGTACAGCCAGCTGGCGACCGCGGTGACCAGGACCGCGACGGCGATCACCCCCGACAGCAGTTGGCGCAGTTGACGCAGCGCGCCGTACGTGGTGATCGGCGACCGCGCGACCACGACGTGCCGGCCGCCGCCCAGCGAAGCGGCGGTGAGGAACAGCGGCCGCCCGTCGGCGTGCACCTCCACCACCTCGCCCCGGCGGGCGGCTTCCGGCATCGGCAGCGTACGGTCCCCGAGGTTGCCGGAACGCGCCAGCACCACTCCCCCGTCGCCGACCACCTGCACGAACACGTCCGGAGCGCCGAAGACGTCGAGATCGTACGGCGGGTCCGCGCTGGTGGCGGCGAACATCGCGGCCCGCCGTGCCACGTCGCGTTCGATCTCGGAGAGCAGGCTCTGCCGCAGCAGCTGATAAGTGACCACGCCGACCAGCACCAGGATCACGGCGACCAGCACCGTGAACGCCGCCGCCAAGCGGATCCGGATGCTCACGGCTCGCCCCGCATCACGTACCCGACGCCGCGTACCGTCTGGATCACGGCGGGGGCACCGAGCTTGCGCCTGAGGTGTCCGATGTGGACGTCCACCACGTTGGACTCCACCGCAGTGTCGTACCCCCAGACGGCGCGCAGCAACTCCTCCCGGCTCTGCACCCGCCGCGCGGTGCGTACCAGGTACGCCAGCAGGTCGAACTCGATCGTGGTCAACTCGATCCGGCGGCCGGCACGGGTCACCTCGCGAGTGCCGAGGTCGCAACAGAGATCGTCGTAGCAACAGCGGTCCAGCGCGTCGCTGCCCCGGCGGCGCAACACGGCCCGGATCCGGGCCATCAGCTCGTCGAACGCGAACGGCTTGGCGAGGTAGTCGTCGGCGCCGAGGTCCAGCGCCCCGACCTTGTCGGCCACCTCGTCCCGGGCGGTCAGCATCAGCACCGGCACGTCGGAGTGCCGGCGTACCTCACGCAGGACGACCAGACCGTCCTGGTCCGGCATCCCGATGTCGAGCAGCACCAGGTCGGGTGGCTGCTGGCGCGCGGTCGCGATCGCCTCCACGCCGCCGTACGCGCACGACACCTCGAACCCCTCGTACCGCAGGCCACGGGCGAGCAACGGCACCAGCATCCGGTCGTCGTCGACCACCAGCACCCGCGGTGGCCGCCGGGTCACCCCATTCGCCATGACCCCTCCGATGCCACGCTAACGCCCGTACCACCGGCGGGCGACACCTCGCAGTCCTCGCCGGTGACGTCCAGGTCGGCCGGGGCGGGCCGACCTGGACGTCGGGATCAGGCGAGGTCGTACCGGTCGAGGTTCATGACCTTGTCCCACGCGGCGACGAAGTCGTGCACGAACTTCTCCTGTGCGTCGTCGCTGGCGTGCACCTCCGCGAGTGCGCGCAGCTCGGAGTTCGAACCGAACACGAGGTCGACGCGGCTCCCGGTCCACTTGACCTCGCCGGTGGCCGAGTCGCGAGCCTCGAAGGTCTCCGCATCGTCGGACGTCGGCTTCCACGTCGTACCAAGGTCAAGAAGGTTTACGAAGAAGTCGTTGGTCAACGACCCAGGGGTCTCGGTGAGTACGCCGAGCGAGGACTGCTTGAAATTCGCGTCAAGGACGCGCAGACCACCGATGAGGACCGTCATCTCGGGCGCGCTCAGGGTCAGCAGGTTCGCCCGGTCGAGAAGGAGGTACTCCGCCGGCTGGCTGCCCTTCCCGAGGTAGTTGCGGAACCCGTCCGCGGTCGGCTCGAGAGCGGCGAAGGACTCCACGTCGGTCTGATCCTGCGACGCGTCGGTACGGCCCGGCGCGAAGGGCACCTCGACCTCGTAGCCAGCGTTCCTGGCGGCCAACTCGACGGCGGCACACCCGCCGAGCACGATCAGGTCGGCGAGCGAGACCTGCTTCCCTCCGGCCTGCGAGGCGTTGAACGCCTCCTGGATCCCCTCCAGGGTGTGCAGGACCGTCGCGAGCTGCTCGGGATTGTTGACCTCCCAACCGTTCTGCGGCTCGAGGCGGATGCGCGCGCCGTTGGCGCCGCCGCGCTTGTCGCTACCGCGGAACGTCGATGCCGAAGCCCACGCGGTGGAGACCAACTCGGATACCGACAGCCCGGAGGAAAGGAGTTGGCCCTTGAGGCTGGCGATGTCCTCCGCGTCGATCAGTTCGTGCGTCACCGGCGGGACGGGGTCCTGCCACAGCAGCGTCTCGGCCGGGACCTCCGGGCCGAGGTAGCGCGCGATCGGGCCCATGTCGCGGTGGGTCAGCTTGAACCACGCCCGGGCGAAGGCGTCCGCGAGCTCATCGGGGTTGGCGTGGAAGCGTCGCGAGATCTGCCCGTACACCGGGTCGAACCGCAGGGACAGGTCCGTCGTCAGCAACGTCGGGGCGTGGCTCTTCGACGGGTCGTGGGCGTCCGGTACGGTCCCCGCGCCGGCGCCGTCCTTCGGCTTCCACTGGAACGCGCCGGCGGGGCTCTTCGTCAGCTCCCACTCGTGGCCGAACAGGGTCTCGAAGAAGCTGTTGTCCCAGGTCACCGGGGTGTTCGTCCACGCGCCCTCGAGCCCGCTGGTGATCGCGTCCGCGCCCTTGCCGGTGCCGAAGGAGTTCTTCCAGCCGAGCCCCTGCTCCTCGAGCGGGGCGCCCTCGGGCTCGGGGCCGACGTGCTGCTCCGGGTCCGCCGCACCGTGGGTCTTGCCGAACGTGTGACCGCCGGCGATCAGCGCGACGGTCTCCTCGTCGTTCATCGCCATCCGGTGGAACGTCTCGCGGATGTCGCGCGCCGCGGCGATCGGGTCCGGGTTGCCGTTCGGACCCTCCGGGTTGACGTAGATCAGGCCCATCTGGACCGCGCCGAACGGATCCTCGAGCTCCCGGTCACCGCTGTAGCGCTCGTCGCCGAGCCAGGTGGTCTCCGGGCCCCAGTAGACGTCCTCCTCGGGCTCCCAGACGTCCGGGCGACCGCCGGCGAAGCCGAAGGTCTTGAAGCCCATCGACTCCAGGGCGACGTTGCCGGCGAGGATCATCAGGTCGGCCCACGAGATCTTCTGGCCGTACTTCTTCTTGACCGGCCACAGCAGCCGGCGGGCCTTGTCCAGGTTCCCGTTGTCCGGCCAGCTGTTCAGCGGCGCGAAGCGCTGCATGCCGGCCCCGGCACCACCGCGTCCATCGCTGATGCGGTACGTGCCCGCGCTGTGCCAGGCCATCCGGATCATGAACGGCCCGTAGTGGCCGTAGTCAGCCGGCCACCAGTCCTGCGAGCTCGTCAGCACGTCCGCGATGTCACTCTTCACGGCGGCGAGGTCGAGGGTCTTGAACTCCTCGGCGTAGTCGAACTCCACCCCCAGCGGGTTGGCCACCGCGGGATTCTTGGCGAGGATCTTCAGGTTGAGCTGGTTCGGCCACCAGCCCCGGTTTCCCCCGCCCTGGGTCGGGTGCGGCGCGCGGCCGTGCACCACCGGACAGCGTTCTTCGCTCTCCTCGTTTACGTCTGCGATGACTGCTTCGTGGTTCTCAGACATTGGGCATCCCTTTCAGGGCCGTACGGATCAGGAGTGATCAGGACTGGGAGTGGTGGCACAGTCGGGGCACAGGCCCCAGTAGATGACCTCGGCCTCGTCGATCGAAAAGCCCTGGTCGTCGGACGCGATCAGGCAGGGCGCTTGACCCACCGCGCAGTCGACATCGGCGATCCGGCCGCAGGACCGGCACACGACGTGATGATGGTTGTCTCCGGTCCGCGACTCGTAGCGCGCCACGGAGCCGGAAGGCTTGATGCGGCGTACCAGACCCGCCGCCGTGAGCGCGTGCAGGCAGTCGTACACGGCCTGGTGCGACACGTCCGGGAGCTCCGTGCGTACGGCACCGATGATCGTGTCGGTGTCGGCGTGCGGGTGCGCGTACACCGCGCTCAGCACCGCCAGCCGGGGACGGGTCACGCGCAACGCGGCCCCGCGCAGCAGCTGCTGGGGGTCCAAGGTCGTGGCCACGTCCCAGAGTCTGGCCGATTTTCTTGAATCAGTCAAGAAAATGAGGGAACACCCGCATCGGGGACTTCCAGCTTCCCGTCATCCCGTGCTTCCCACTCTCGCCCCTCCACTCGTCCGCGCAACACCGCTCCGCGGGGTCGGCTGCGACCGATATGTTCCCACCGCGGTCGCAGGCTCGCTGAGACCCCTCGCCGCGCAGAGCATTCGGCGCGCAGCTCAGATCCCCGGACTAATTCCGAGTCCCGGCACCCAGCCGCGTTCACCGATGAGCGGCCAGCACTGCCGCGAGGCCTTCTTGCAGGTCCTTGACGAAATACTCGGGAACCTCCAGCGCCGCGAAATGTCCCCCGGTTTCGGGCGTCCTCCATCGGACGATCTGTCGGTACCGCTCCTGTGCCCAGGGGCGCGGACACTTCTCGACGTCGCGGGGATACATGGTGAGTGCTGACGGGACGTCGACCCGAAGTTCTGGGTCCAGCGAGTTGTGGCTTTCGTAGTAGATGCGGGCCGCCGAGGCGCCGGTCCGCGTCAGCCAATACAGGGTGACGTCGTCAAGAACGCGGTCTCTGGAAATCGTCTCGAACGGGCTGTCTTCGGTGTCTGACCACTCGGCGAACTTGTCAAGGATCCAGGCAAGAAGCCCGACCGGTGAGTCGACGAGCGAGTAGCCGATGGTCTGGGGTCGGGTCGCCTGCTGCTTCGCGTACGCCGCGCGGTGGCGCCAGAAATCGCGGGTTTCCTCGGCCCACGTGCGCTCGACCGCCGTCAGCCCGGCCGTTGTCAACCCGGGCGGCGCCTCCGCGAACGTTGTGTGGATGCCGAGAACGTGCGCCGGGAACCTGCCGCCGAGAACCGTGGTGATATTACCTCCCCAGTCGCCGCCGTGGGCTGCGAACTTGCTGTAGCCGAGCCTTCCCATCAGTTCCACCCATGCGGCCGCGATCTTTTCGGTTCCCCACCCGGTGGTGGCCGGCTTGTCGCTGTAACCAAAGCCTGGTAGCGACGGGACCACGACGTGGAACGCCGGCGCGTCTGCATCTTTCGGATCTGCCAGCTCGTCAACCACATCGATGAACCGAACAATGCTGTCTGGCCAGCCGTGCGTCAAGATCAGAGGAGTGGCATCTGCGCGCGCGGATCGGCGGTGCAGGAAGTGGATTCCCAGATCATCAATGGTCGTGCGGAACTGGCCGATCCGGTTAAGGCGCGCTTCGAACGACCGCCAGTTGTACCCGGTGCGCCAGTAGTTCACGACATCGACGAAGTCGGCGAGAGGAACGCCCTGTTCCCATCGGCGAGGGTCGGGCGCGGCGCGATAGACCGTCTCAGCTTCCGGTAGCCGCGCCGCGGCCAGTCGCGCGCGCAGATCGTCGAGGTCAGCGTCAGGTGCGTGGGCTTCAAATGCTTGCACGTCGCTGGTTAGACGGGGCATGAGACCTCCTGGCCATCGTGGAACCGGCTACGACCTATCGCGAACCGGCTAAGACGGTTCTAGCATGTCTTCACGCCAGCGTGCAACCAGCTAAGGTGGTTCCATGCGTGCTGGGTTCCCTGACTTTCGCCTCGGTAACGTGCTAGCGACCAGCTTCACGGCGACTCTGACGGAGCGTCGTGGCAACGCTGTGGAGCGCATTCCCACGCCGCAGCGACTCGTCGACTGGCTGGCAGTGAACGGCCTCGCCGTGGAGTCCTGCACCACCGCCCAGCTCGAACTCGCTCGGGAACTGAGGGAGTCGATTCACGCCGCCGCGACAGCGGCCGCGATCCAGGACGCTCTGCCTGCGTCTGCTATCCAAATCATCAATGACTGCAGCATTCAGGGTCGGGCCGCGGCTATCCTGACGCCCGAGGGCAATCGTCAATGGCGGCTTAGCTCGGCTTCCTGCGTAGAAGATGCCCTCAGCGTGATCGCCGCCGACGCGATCAGCATTATCGCAGGCGAACGAGACGGAAAATTGGCCCTGTGCGCATCGCCAACCTGCCAGGCCGCCTTCTTCGATACCAGTCAAAGTCGCACCCGTAAATGGTGTGACATGAACACGTGCGGGAATCGTCAGAAGAAGGCGCGCTTCAATGCCAACCAGCGCAAGAACGGGACTGCCGCACGGACGGGTGTCATCTCGGTCGACCACTCCTGACGCACGCCTGGTCACGCGAGGCGAAACCGGAGGCCGCCGAAGCTACTTTGCACTTCCTGACAGCTTCAGGATTCCGGGGCCCTAACCGACGGGGCGCAGCCCCCAGATCCGGTTGGTGGAGCCGCCTCCGTAGTAGCGCTGTAGCTGCAGCGCCGCGTCGACGTAGTCGATCAGAGTCACCGCCAGGCCGCTGGGGGCGTGCCAGATGCCGTACCGGGTGTCGGCGCTGCGTACCAGCTTCCAGGTCTGGTTGGCGCTGCCGTCACAGAGCGCCTGCTCCAGGCGTACCCCCGGCGCGGCGGTTGTTTCGGGACTCAGGCAGAGCGTGCTGGCAGCGTTGGTGATGATCCAGGTGCCGGCCGCCGTCTTCACGAGCCGCCACTGCTGGTCCGTGGAGTTAGAAGCCACCGCGTGCGTGATGTCGGTGCCGGGGGTGGTGGCACCGCCGACCGGTGCGGCGTTGTGGACGTTGCGGACGCTGGTCAGCCGGTACGTCGAGCCGGTCTGCGGCCCCGGATCGGCAACCTGGTTGAACACCCAGCGCTGGTTGCTGTAGCCGGTCCATTCCTGCAGAGTCAGCGCCGCCGGGTAGGCCGCGCTCCTGGTCAGCGTCAGTCCGTTGAGGTAGTTGACGATGGCGTACGTGCCGTCGCCGAGCGGCCGGAACGCCCACCGCATCCCCTGCTGGCCGTTGCAGCCGTACTGCAGCACTCTGGTGCCGGGCGCGGTCCCGCTGTACGCCGCGTCCGCGCACAACTGGCTGTTGGCGTTGGCGAGCTGGAAGCCGGTCTCGTAGTTGAGCACCCACTTCTGGCTGGTGCCGTCGGTACGGGCACGGGCGCTCAGCTCGGCCAGCGCGCCGGTGGACGAGTCCCGTCCGTCGATCGCCTCGCCCGTGCTCTTGTTGGTGATCACGTACGTCTTGCCGCCGCCCAGACCGGTGGCGTCCGGGACGCTGCGCTTGATCAGGAACTGGTTGTTGGCGACGTTCCAGTGGCTGGCGAGCCAGCTACCGGCGGTCGGGTTGGTGCTGAAGTAGGTGTCGTGGCGGCAGTCCATCAACCGGTCGGAGTCCTTGTCGAGGCACTGGTAGTGGGTGGTGCTGGTGGGGCTCTGGCACATCAGGTCCCACTCCTGGGTGCAGTGGCCACCGCCGTCGGAGTACGGCGCGCCGTCGAGCACCGCGCCCAGCATGTGCCCCAGCTCGTGGCCGGCGGCGTTGGCACCCCAGCACGGCGCCGCGACCTCCGCGTAGTGCGGGCCGGTGTTGAACCGGTTCTCCGAGCCGGGCCGGGAGTCGGTGTCCCCGGTGGCGCCGCCGCAGGTCAGGGTGTTCTCAGAGAACACCATGTAGTTGCGGTCTGTGCGCTTGTACCCGAGGGCCGACACGGCGCTGAAGATCTTGCCGTCGCGGAACGTGCCGTTGGGCACCACCACGTTCGCCACCGAGATCACGCACGAACTGTTGTACGGCTTCGTCACGAACCGGATGTGCCGGCTGCCCCCGGTCTGCGCCGCGCTGTCGTTGTACGCGTCATCCACCGCCGCCATGTACGCCCGGATCGTGTGGAGGTACTTCGCGTACCGGTCGGGCTGGCTGGACTCCCGTACGTACAGCACCGCGACCCGCTTGCCGGTCGAACCGTCGCCCTCGCACACCGGCGGATTCGCCGCCACCTCCGCCGCCGCGACGGCGGACACCAGCTCCTTCGGCGCCTTCGCCGCCTTGCCGGCGGGCAGCGGATGGCTGTGCAGGTGCCGGTCGGTCAGCTTCCCCGCGGCCGTCTCCCTGCCGTCGGCGGCGCCGACGTTGACGGCGGCCACCGCCATCAGGCTGATCGCGACGACACCGAGCATCTTGCGTCTCTGCATGCTGCACCTCGTGGTCCTGCCCGTACGCCCGGCAACCGGAGCCGGGCTGTCACCGATCCTGACCTCGGGTGCTCTCGGCGCACTAACACGGCGGTCTCAGCGGACTGACCCGGATCGCCGGGCTGACAGCGGCGGTGAGAGTGCCGTGTGAGCGCCATGAGATGACCGCGTGAAAGGATGCATTCGAAGGACCGAGTGCACCTTGCGAAGGATTCCTCGTGATGAAGACGTTCCACACCGAAGTCCTGATCATCGGTGCGGGCCCTGGTGGCCTGCAGTTGGCCGAGCGGTTGCAGCGCGCGAAGGTGCCTGCTCTGGTGGTGGACGCGGCGGACCGACCCGGGAGTTTCTTTCGCCGATATCCACGTCATCGGCGGCTGATCTCGGTCAACAAGCCGAACGTGGACGAACGCTTCGACAACCCGATGCGTTTCGACTGGAACTCGCTGCTGTGCGACGACCCGGAGTTCCGGTTCACCCGGTACAGCTCGGAGTACTTCCCGGACGCCGACGACATGGTGTGGTATCTCGCCGACTTCGCGCGTCGTTGCGGGCTCACGGTGCGGTACGGCACGCGCGTCCTGGCGGTCGAGGAGGCTCCCGACGGATACACGGTCACCATCGAGGACGGTCCGCCGTTGACCGCCCGGCGCGTGGTGGTGGCGAGCGGGATGGCGCCGTACCTGCCCGCGATCCCGGGGATCGAGCACGCCGAACGGTACGCGGACTTCCGTACCGACCCGGACGGCTTCCAGGGTGCCCGGGTGTTGATCATCGGCAAGGGCAACTCCGGGTTCGAGATCGCCGCCAGCCTGACCCCGACCGCCGCGACCATCCACCTGGTCAGCCCCAGCCCGGTCCGGCTGGCCTGGAACACCCACTACGTCGGGCATCTGCGCGCGGTCAACAACGAGGCGCTCGACGGCTACCAGCTCAAGATCGGGGCGGCGGCGCTGGACGCCGAGGTGGTCGAGATCCGGCGGGACGGCGGCGGCTTCCAGGTGGACCTGGCGTACACGCACGCTGCCGGGCATCGCGTGACGTACCGCTACGACCGGGTCATCGCCGCCACCGGTTTCCGGTTCGACCCGACGCCGCTGGCGCCGCTGCGCCCGCAGCTGTGCCGGGGCGGCCGGTTCCCCGAGATGACCGCCGACTACCGCTGTCCGACCAGCCCGGGGCTCTACTACGCCGGCAACGTCACGCACGCGCGTGACTACCGCAAGACCTCCTCAGGCTTCATCCACGGGTTCCGGTACAACGCGTCCTTCCTGGCGAAGGTGCTGGCGTACGGGCAGCCGCCGGCCGACGCGAAGGTGGCGCCCGACCCGGCGACGCTGGCGGAGACGGTGCTGCGCCGGCTCAACCACTCCGACGCGCTGTACCTGCAGCCTGGCTATCTCGCCGATGTGTACGTGGCCAACGGCGTACTCGCGCACCACGCCGCGGTGCCGCTCGACTGGGTCAGGGAGGGCGGAGCCGGCCAGGGCTGGCGCGCCGCGGTGACGCTGGAGTACGGACCGCCAGCGCCCGACCCGCTGCGCGTCGACCGCTCCTCTGACCCGTCGTACGCGACGGCGACCCCGTTCCTGCACCCGGTGGTACGGATCCTGCGCGGGGATCACGTGATCGACCGACTCGACCTGCTGGAAGACCTGGAGAACCGGTACTCGGCCGACGAGTGGCTCCCCCCGCTGCAGTCGTTCTTCCAGACCGCCCTCGACCACACGCAGCCCTAGACCGCACGCTGCCCCAGACCACGTGAGGTGACCTGAGATGCCCGCCTATCCCGCGGAGCCGTGGAAGATCAAGATGGTGGAGCCGGTCCACCTGCTCAGCCGTGCCGAGCGCGAGCACGCCATCGCCGAGGCCGGCCACAACACCTGCCTGCTCCGCTCCGAGGACGTCTACATCGACCTGTTCTCCGACTCCGGCACCAACGCGATGTCGGATCGGCAATGGGCCGGGATGATGGTCGGCGACGAGGCGTACGCCGGCTCCCGCAGCTTCGCCCGACTCGAAGAGACCGTACGCAGCTACTACGGCTATCCCGAAGTGATCCCCACCCACCAGGGGCGCGGCGCGGAGAACATCCTCAACCAGATGCTGGTCAAACCCGGCAGCCACTGCCCGGGCAACATGTACTTCCCGTCAACCCGCCTGCACCAGGAGCTCAACGGCGGCGTCTTCCACGACGTGATCGGCGACGTGGCGCACGACCCCGCGGCCGAGCACCCGTTCAAGGGCGATATCGACTGCGACAAGCTCGGCAAGCTGATCGCAGAGGTCGGCGCGGGCGCGGTGCCGTACATCGCGCTCGGGGCGCCGGTGAACATGGCCGGCGGCCAACCGGTCAGCATGGCCAATCTGCGTGCCGTACGACAGCTGGCCGACCAGCACGGCATCCCTGTCATCCTCGACGCCGCGCGCGCCGTGGAGAACGCCTGGTTCATCCAGCAACGCGAAGCCGAATGGTCGCACCGGAGTGTGGCGGAGATTCTGCGCGCGATGTGTGACCTCACCGACGGGGCGACGGTCAGCGCGAAGAAGGACAGCTTCGTCAACATCGGCGGCTGGCTCGGACTGCGCGACCCGGAGCTCGCCGTACGGGCTCGCAGCCTGGTCGTGGTCTACGAGGGGCTGCACACGTACGGCGGGATGGCGGGCCGGGACATGGAGGCGGTCGCGCAAGGCATCCTCGAGTCGGTCGACGACGACAGCATCCGGGCCCGCATCGAGCAGGTCGCCTACCTCGGTGACCTGCTCACCGAGCACGGGATCCCGATCGTGCGCCCCGTCGGCGGCCACTGCGTCTGCCTGGACGCCGCGGCGTTCCTCCCCCACCTGTCCCGGGAACAGCTGCCCGCCCAGGCGCTGGCCGCCGCGCTCTACACCGAGGGCGGGGTGCGTGGCGTGGAGCGCGGCCTGGTCTCCGCCGGACGAGACCCGGTCACCGGACGCAACCACAACCCCAACCTCGAGCTGGTACGGCTCGCGATCCCGCGCCGCGTCTACACCCGCTCCCACATCGACGTCGTCGCGGACACCGTCATCAAGCTGTGGCACCGTCGTGACTCGATCGGCGGGCTCAGGTTCGTCCACGAACCCCCGTACCTGCGGTTCTTCCAGGCACGCTTCGCACCCGTCGACGGGACGGAACACCTCCGAGCCGGCTGATGATCGGTCGGCCGTGGGCGTTCTGGAGCGGCGTCGCCGCGCTCAGCGTCGGCGTGCTGCTGCACCTGCCGGACTGGTGGGCCACGCTGCGGATGGACCGCGCGATGCCGGAGCTGGGTCACCGCATGGCGATGTCACCGACGCTGACCGCCGGCATGGCGCTGCTGGTGGTCGGGCTCGCCGCCTCGGTGTACGGCATCCTGCCGCCGCGTGCCGGGTACCGCCCGGGGCACGGCGTCGAGGCGTACCTGAAGGCGATGGACGGCGCTCCGCTGCGGCCGGCGCACCGGGCGCTGGCGCTGGTGGTGGGCATCGCGATCGTCATCGACACCATGAAGCCGGCGACGCTGGGGTTCGTGCTGCCCGGGCTGGCCGCCGAGTACGGCATCGACACCCGGCACGCCGCGACGCTGCCGCTGGTGGCGCTGACCGGCACCACCGCCGGTTCGCTGGCGTGGGGAATGCTCGGGGACCGGATCGGCCGGCGGGCCAGCATCCTGCTCTCCGGGCTGCTGTTCATGGCCACCTCGATCTGCGGGTTCATGCCGGAGTTCCGGTGGAACCTCGTGATGTGTTTCCTGATGGGAGCGTCCGCGGGCGGCATGCTGCCGATCGCGTACGCCCTGATGGCCGAGTCGCTGCCGGCGGACCGGCGGGGCCGGTACATCGTGCTGCAGACCGGTCTGGGGTCGGTGGGCGGCTACCTGGTCGCGGCGGCGGCCGCGGCGACGCTGGCGCCGTACTTCGGCTGGCGGGTGTTGTGGCTGTTGGGGCTGCCCACCGGCCTGCTGCTGATCGGGCTCAACCGGTGGATCCCGGAGTCGCCACGCTTCCTGCTCGCCAACGGCCGCGAGGCCGAGGCCAGAGCGGTGCTCGCCCGGTACGGCGTCACCCTGCAGATCTCCGCCCCGGCTCCGGCGGTCGCGCCGAGCGCCAGCTCCGGGATGGCAGGGCTGTTCCGCGACCCGTACACCCGGCACACCGTGATCGTGGTGGGGTACGCGCTGTCCTGGGGCCTGGTGAACTGGGGGTTCATCACGTTCCTACCCAGCTTCCTGGACGGTGCCGCGAGCCAGGTGCTGCTGCTAGCCGCACTGCTCGCGATCCCGAACACCTTCCTCGCCGCCCAGCTGTACGGCGCCTGGAGCAGCAAACGCTCCATGGTGCTGTACGGCGTGGTCACGGTGGTCGCGCTCGCCGGGTTCGCGCTCTACCTGCCCAACGTCCGCGTCGGCAGCCAGGTGATCACGATCGGGATGCTGGCGATCCTGCTCGCCGGCACCGGCGGGATGATCGCGATGATCGCCCCGTACACCACAGAGCTCTACCCCACCGGGATGCGGGCCAGCGGCAGCGGCCTGACCGCGGGCGCCAGCAAGGTGGGCGGCATGGTCGGCCCGGTGCTGATCGGCGCGCTCGCCACGACGACACCGCTGCGGTTGCTCGCCCTGCTCACCGCGCTGCCCGTGGTGGGCGCCACCGTCGCACTCGGCGTCAACGGCCGGGAAACGTCCGGCAAGCCGCTGCCCGAGCAGATCGCGCCGACAGTCAACCGGATCTAGCCGCCTCGCGGGCGCCGGCGATCATCTCGTCCGCCAGCCACTGGTACACCGCCGCCCAGGCCGACGAGGTCAACGTACTGAAATCCCCGGTGACCTCGCGTACGGCGCGGACCAGCGCCTGGCCGACGTGGACGTACATGTCCTCCGTCACCAGATACCGCCGGGCGTGCGCCGCACCCAGGCACGGAGTTGGGCTCGGATCGACTCGGGCCGATCCATCGCGTCCACCGCGCTCAACAGTGCCGAGAACAGACGTTCCGTCTGAGCGGTCATGTCAGTGGGAAACATCGGTCGTGCCCCGGGCGCCAGCACGAACAGGTGATGGTAGAACCGCTGCGCCAGATACGGATCGTCGCGGTCCAGGCCAGCGCAACTGTTACGCGCCGCTTCGATCGCCACCCGGTCCGGCAGGTTGATCAGGGGCGGCGAAGAGCTCGTGGCGAACTCGGGAGGCGCTGGCCCCGGGTTCGGCGAGGCGGCCGTACGCTGGGTCGGCAGGCCCGTGGCGGCCGCACGACGACCCTCCGCGGTCCGCCGATCTGACACGTGGTGATCGCGGGGCTTCGCAGGCGTCACTCCCCGATCCTTCAGAACCCGGCCTTGCCTGTACAGATGACATAACGGCGCAAGACGACACTGATGTGGGAAGCGAGCCGACCCTCACGCCACCGGATCGGTCGATGCCGCCGGCAACCTGCACGCGGTAGTCGCGGCGCGGTCCACGTCCTGTCACCACGGCGTGATCTTGGCTAGCCTGACGGTGCCGTCACCCCCCGCATCGAAGGACACCGCCATGGGTCGATTTCGCTTGCCCGGCACCGTATCCAGTCTCTGTGTCGCGGTCGTCGCCGCGCTGTCGGTGCCTGCGCCGCCAGCTGCGGCGGCCCCCGCCGACACCTACCTGATCACGATCAAGGACACCGCCGCGCCGAGCGCGGAGTCGACCCGTACCGCGCACGACCTGACCACGCGACACGGCGGCACCGTCACCGCCGCGTACCGGTACGCCCTCAACGGCTTCGCCGCCCGGCTCACCCCGGCTCAGGCTCGTACGATGGCCGCCGACGCGCGAGTGGCGATGGTGGAGCGGGACACCGCCGTACACGCCATGGACACGCAGCTGAATCCGCCGTCGTGGGGTCTGGACCGCATCGACCAGCGCGACCTGCCGCTGTCCGGCAGCTACAGCTACGACACCACCGCGAGCAACGTCACCGGGTACGTCATCGACACCGGCATCCGTACCACACACGCCACCTTCGGCGGCCGCGCCCGCTGGGGCACCAACACCACCGGCGACGGCGTCGACAGCGACTGCAACGGCCACGGCACCCACGTCGCCGGCACCCTCGGCGGCAACGAGTACGGGGTGGCCAAAGGCGTCGCCCTGGTCGCGGTCAAGGTGCTCACCTGCCAGGGCTCCGGCACCACCGCCGGCGTGGTGGCGGGCGTCGACTGGGTGGCCGGCCAGCACCAGGCGGGCGTACCCGCGGTGGCGAACATGAGCCTGGGCGGCTCCGCCAACGCCACCCTGGACGCAGCCGTGCGCGGTGCCATCGCCGACGGCGTGAGCTTCGCCGTACCGTCGGGCGGCAGCAACTCCGACGCCTGCAACTTCTCCCCCGCCCGGGTCGCCGAGGCGATCACCGTGAACGCATCGGACACCAACGACGCGCGGGCGTCCTCCTCCAACTACGGCCCCTGCACCGACCTGTTCGCGCCCGGCGTCACCATCACCTCCGCGTGGCACACCAGCGACACCGCGTCCCAGGTACTCAGCGGCAGCTCGATGGCCGCGCCGCACGCCGCGGGCGCGGCGGCGCTTCACCTGGCCGGCAATCCGGCGGCGTCCCCGGCCGCGGTGCACGCCGCACTGCTCACCAACGCCACCCCGGACAAGATCACCAACCCTGGCGCCGGTACGCCGAACCGCCTCCTCTACACCGCTCCGGGCAGCCAGACCGGTCCGACCGTGGCCAATCCCGGCGACCAGACCGGCGTGATGGGCAAGGCGACCAGCCTGCAGCTGTCCGCGACCGGCGGTACGGCGCCGTACACCTGGACCGCCACCGGACTGCCGCCAGGCTTGTCGATCAACACCGAGACCGGGCTGATCTCCGGTACGCCGAGCCAGTGGGGCAGCTACCAGGTCACCGCCACCGCGACCGACACGGCGGGCCGGTCCGGCTCGGCCTCGTTCCGCTGGCAGATCGTCACTCCGCCCGTGCCGTGCCAGCGGGACAACGGCACCGACTACCCGATCCGTGACTTCTCCACTGTGGAGAGTCCGATCACCGTCTCCGGCTGCCCGACCAGCGGGCTCCCCGACTCGCGGGTGGAGGTGCACATCAAACACACGTACATCGGCGACCTGGTGGTCAGCCTGGTCTCGCCCGACGGCACGGTGTTCGTACTGCACAACCGGACCGGCGGGGGCACCGACAACCTCGACAAGACGTACACCGTGAACCTTTCCGGCGAGTACGCCGAAGGCACCTGGAAGCTCCGAGTACGGGACGCGGCCCGGTTCGACACCGGCTACATCGACTCCTGGAGGATCGCGCTGTAGCCGTCCCGTGCCGTCACGCGTGGTGGGCGCTTCGCTGGTCCGCCGCGGCCGACGCGAGCTGGTCGATCAGGTGGCCCAGGCCGGTCCAGAGCAGGTCGGCGCCGGCCTCGACCAGCTCGCTGCGGGGGAAGCCGGGGCGCCGGGCACGCCAGTCGGCCGCACCGGACAGCGCGCCGACCAGCATCTCGACCACGATCTCCGCACGCCGGCTGGCGGGGTCGATCCCGGCCGTACGGAAGTCGCCGGCGAGCATCGTCGCCACGGCCTGGTGCCGGGCGTCGGCGATCTCCCGCCAGGCCGCGTCGATCTCGGGGTCACCGTGCGTGGGGTTGCCGTACAGCAGCTGCCACGCGTACGGGTAGCGCTCGGCGAAGCTGAACACCGCGTCCATGGTGGCGCGCATCCGCTGCTCGGGCGGGCCGTCGCCGGTGATGCTGGCGCCGACGTGACCGAGGAAGGTCGCGTTCTGCTCGTGCAGGACGCCGAGGAACAGGGCCTTCTTCGACGGGAAGTGGTCGTACAGGACGGCGCGGGTCACACCGGCCGCGTCCGCGATCTGGGCCATGCCCGTACCGCTGAAGCCACCGGAAGCGAACGCGTCGAGGGCGGCGCCGACGATCCGCGCACGGCGGGCGGGTGCGCGCATTCTGCGCCGTCGCTGCTCCGGGGCGTTAACTGACATGCCTGCAGGATAGCCGAGCGCTTTTGGGCATTGACTACCGACACACCTGTTGGTTAACTGCTGGCCATGGCGGACGAACACAACACTTCTGGTTCGGGTCTCTCCCGGCGCCGTCTCCTAGGCGCCGCCGGCATCGCCGTGGCGGCGGCCGGGCTCGGCGTCGTGACCCCCGCGCTGGCCACCGGTGCCGGCCGCCGGGTCGCGGTGCTCGGCGGCGGGATGGCCGGGCTGGCCGCCGCGCACGAGCTGGCCGAGCGCGGCTTCGCAGTTACCGTGTACGAGCGGAAGGCGCTCGGCGGCAAGGCGCGCAGCATCCCGGTGCCGGACACCGGCGCGGGCGGCCGACTCGATCTTCCCGGCGAGCACGGCTTCCGGTTCTTCCCCGGCTTCTACCACCACGTGCCCGACACGATGCGGCGGATTCCGTACCCGGGCAACGCCAACGGGGTGTGGGACAACCTGGTCGAGGCCACCGAGGTGAAGTCCGCGCGGACCAACGGGCGGGCCGACGGCACCCTGTTCGGCATGGCCCCGGACCCGAACGAGGCGCTCACCGTCGACGGGCTGCAGCGGATCCTGGTCGAGGAGATCCTCAAGCAACAGGGGATCAAGCCGTGGGAGGCGGAGTTCTTCGCCAACCGGATCCTGGTCTTCCTGACCAGCTGCGAACAGCGCCGCTTCGGGCAGTGGGAGAACACCTCGTGGTGGGACTACGTCCGCGCCGAGAGGTACTCGCAGGAGTACCGGACCGTGGTCGCCCGCGGGATGACCCGTACGTTGGTCGCCGCCAAGGAGGAGGTGGCCAGCACCCGGACGATCGGCAACATGGCCGAGGCGTTCCTGATGAACATCATGGGCCGCGGCAACGACGGCGCCCCGGACCGGGTGCTCAACGCGCCCACCAACGAGGCGTGGATCGACCCCTGGGTGACGCAGCTGCGCGGCCTGGGCGTGGAGTTCCACGTCGGCCAGACCGTGGAGGCGCTTGACGTCAGCGGTGGCAAGATCAGCTCGGCGCGGCTGCGCGACCAGCACGGGCAGACCAGCACGGTCGAGGCGGACTGGTTCGTCTGCGCGATGCCGGTGGAGCGGGCCCGGCCGCTGTGGTCGTCCGACGTACTCGCGCTCGACCCCAGCCTCGGCGAGATGCAGGACCTGTACGTCGACTGGATGACCGGGATCCAGTTCTACCTGCGCGACACGATCGACATCAGCCACGGCCACGTGACCTTCATCGACGCGCCGTGGGCGCTGACCGCGCTGACCCAGGGGCAGTTCTGGGCAGGCCGGAACTTCCGCCGCGACTACGGCGACGGCAACGTCGCCGACTGCCTGTCCGTGGACGTCTCCGACTGGGACACCCCCGGGATCGTGTACGGCAAGCCCGCCAAGCTGTGCACCCGTACGGAGGTCCAGCACGAGGTGTGGGCGCAGATGAAGGCGCACCTGGAGGACACCGGGGACTCGGTGCTGCCGCCCGAGATCTTGCACTCCTGGTTCCTCGACCCCGCGATCGCCTGGGACGGCAGCGCCGGGCGCAACACCAACGACGAGCCGCTGCTGGTCAACACGATCGGCTCCTGGGAGAAGCGGCCGACGGCGCACACCAAGGTGCCGAACCTCTTCCTCGCCGGCGACTACGTGCAGACCGACGTCGACCTCGCGACGATGGAGGGGGCGAACGAGTCCGGTCGGGCCGCGGTCAACGCCCTGCTGGAAGCCTCCGGCTCGACCGCCGCACCGGTCCAGATGTTCCAGCTGTACGACCCGCCGGAGTTCGAGGCGGCCAAGCGGGCCGACGAGCAGGCGTACCGCAACGGGCTGCCCAACGCGCTCGACCGGCCGGTATGACAGAACGCGCCGACGCGGTCGTGGTGGGCGCGCGTTGCGCCGGCGTCGCGACCGGGATCGCGCTGGCCCGCGCCGGGCGGCGGGTGATCGCGTACGACCGCGCCACCTTTCCGTCCGACACGCTCTCCACCCACCTGTTGTTCGCCGGCGGGGTCGCCGAACTCGCCGAGCTCGGGGCGCTGGAACGGGTCGAGGCGATCGGCGCGCCGCGGCTGCCGGTGGCGCTGATGGCCGGCGCGGGGCTCACGGTCACCGCTCGCTACACCCCGGTCCACGACATCGACTACGGGCTGTGCGTACGGCGGACCGGGCTGGACGCCGCGCTCGCCGAGACCGCGCGCCAGGCCGGGGTGGAGATCCGCGAGGCCACCCGGGTCACCCACGTCATCTGGGACGGCGACCGGGCTGCCGGGGTACGCGCCGAGGACCGGAAAGGACGGCAGTACGAGATCCGGGCGCCGCTCGTGGTCGGGGCGGACGGCCGCCGCTCCACGATCGCCCGGCAGGTCGGCGCCGCGACCCGGCGGCAGCGCCGGAACGGGCGGGCCTGCCTGTTCGCGTACTGGCGGGACGGCGAGCCGGGCTGGCGGTCGATCGCGGCGCAGTGGCGAAACGGGGACGAGCTCGGCACCGCGTTCCCGTGCGACGGCGGGCTGGTGCTGGTCCTGCTGATGCCACCGGTCTCCCGCGCCGCCGATCGGCCGGACATCGAGCAGGAGTACGACCGCACCCTGGCCCGCCTTCCGGCGCTGCACGAACGGCTGATTCGTAGCACCCGGGTGACCCGGTGCCGGTCGACCGCGGACACGCCGTCGTACTTCCGGCGCTCCGCCGGGCCGGGCTGGGCGCTGCCCGGCGATGCGGGGCACTTCAAGGACCCGGTCACGGCGCAGGGCATCCGCGACGCGTTGCGCTTCGGCCGGCTGCTCGGCGAGCTGGCCGCGCCCGCGCTGGACGACCCCGTCGCGCTGGACCGTGCGCTCCGCGACTGGGAGCACCGCCGGGACCGGGAGTGTCTGGAGGCGTACCAGTGGACCAATCGGCTGGCCCGAGCCGAGTCGATGAGCCCGCTCGAAGTCGAGCTCTACCGCGCCGGGGCCGCCTCGCCGGAGCTGGCCCGGCAGTTCCTCGACGTGTTCGCCCGGTCCCGGCGGCCCGGCGAGGTGTTCACCGTGCGGAGGGCTCTGAGCCTGGCGCGGCAGGCGTACGCCCGGGAGCCGGGGCGGTGGTGGGCGACGAGCCGGGCCGTGGCCCGGGAGCTGGCCCGCGAGACCGCCGACCGGCTGGAACGGGGTCGTGCCAGCTTCCTTTTGTAATAGTTAAGAAACCTTGACATTACTTTCATGGCGGCGTTCCCTCGTGCGGTAAGACCCAAACGTCCGATTACGCACCTCTGGGGAGGCCTGATGACACTTCGACGCATTCTGCCGATCGCGAGCGCGGCCGCGCTCGCCCTCACCGCGGCCGTCAGCCTGAACTCCGCCAACGCGACGACGGCAAGCGCGACGACGACGGCCGACGCCACGACGATGGCCGCGCCCTACCTGTACGAAGGTTGGGGCGATCCGCCGTCGCCGGCCACGGTGATGGACGCGACCGGGATCAAACAGTTCACGATGGCGTTCATGCTCTCCGGCGGCGGCTGCTCACCCGCGTGGGACGGCAACCGGCCGCTGACCGGCGGAGTGGACCAGCAGGCGATCGACGAAATCCGCGGCAAGGGCGGCGACGTGGAGATCTCGTTCGGCGGCTGGAGCGGCAACAAGCTCGGCCCGAACTGTGAGTCCGCCGAGGCGCTGGCCGCCGCGTACCAGAAGGTGATCGACGCGTACGGGCTGAAGTACATCGACATCGATATCGAGAACACCGACGAATTCGAGAACGAGGCCGTCCAGGACCGGATCCTCGGCGCGCTGAAGATCGTCAAGGCGAACAACTCCGGGGATCACGACGATCATCACCTTCGGTACGTCGACCAGCGGGCCGACGTACTACGGGAAGCGGTTGATCGACCAGTCGAAGGCGCTCGGCGCGAACATCGACGTGTTCACGATCATGCCGTTCGACTTCGGCAGCTCCGACATCTACACCGACACGGTCGGCGCCTCCGAGGGGCTGAAGAACGCGCTCAGGAACGCGTACGGGTGGTCCGACGGGGAGGCGTACTCCCACATGGGTATCTCCGGCATGAACGGCCTGTCCGACCAGCAGGAAATGACCACGCCCGAGACCTGGACGAAGATCCGGGACTGGGCCAACGAACACCACCTGGCGCGGCTGGCGTACTGGTCGGTGAACCGGGACCGGCCCTGTCCGGGTGGCGGCGTGGTCGCCAACTGCTCCGGCATCGACCAGCAGGAGTGGCAGTTCACGGGCATCACCGCGGGCTTCACAGGGTGATGGCGATGGTCTCCCGTAGGACGTTCCTCACCGCATCCGGCGCCGCGCTGACCGCCCCCGTGCTGGCCTGGGGCGCGGTCGCGCGGGGCGCGGAAACCCCCGAAACCTGCGAGCTGGCGCTCACCGACCGGACCGGCTCCGGGCGGTTCTCCGGGTACGTCACCGGCCGCGAGGAAGGCACCGACCGGTGGACGCTGCTGCGCGCCGACGGCAGCTACTACCACCTCGAAGAGCCGTCCCAGCCGCAGACGCCGCTGCCGGTCGACTGCGCCATCCCGGTGGACCCGGCCGGCACGGTACTGACGCTGCGCCACATGTACGGCGCCCGTGTCTACCTGGTCCGCGACGACCGGCTGGAGTTCTTCGTCAACCCCGGGCCGTCGCTGGTGGAGCCGGCGTTCGCGACCCCCGGGGACCCCAACTACCGCAAGATCTGGGCGTTCTGCGAGTTCACGTTCAACACCGCGCAGATCTTCGTCAACCTCAGCTACGTCGACCTGGTGACCGCGCTGCCGATCGGCCTGACCCTCGAAGGCGACGCCACCGGGACGGTCGAGCCGATGCCCGCCGGGGCGCTCGGCGCGATCGCCGACGCCCTGGCCGCGCAGGCGTCCGCCGACGGCCAACCGTGGAACGAGCTGGTACGGCGCGACGGCGACACGATCCTGCGCGCGGTCGCGCCGCAGATCCACATGGCGTCGTCGAGCGGCGCCTTCGGCACGTACTGGGACGGGTACGTCGACCAGGTGTGGCAGAAGTACCAGAGCACCGATCTGCGGGTCGACCTGCAGGGCGGGCGCGGCGTACGCACCGGACGGGTCAACGGCGATGTGCTCACCTTCGATGAGGGGTCCAGTTTCGCCCGGCCCGCCTCGAAGGACATCTTCACCTGCAACCACGGCCCGTTCGCGAACAACCCCGCGGACCCCGACACCAAGAAGGCCCTGATCGCCCGGCTGGCCGCCGCGTTCAACCGCAGCACCCTGTACGAGTCCGCCGACCAGCCTACCCGCGACGACTACTACCGGAATCCGGTCACCAACCACTGGGCCCGGATCGTGCACGCCAACACCCCGATCGGCTACGCCTTCCCGTACGACGACGTACGTCCCGTCGGCGCACCCGACGTCTCCGGCGCGGTGTTCGACGCCAACCCGCGCCGGCTGACGATCGCCGCCGGCTGAGCCGCGAGCCAGCTGGAGAAGGTCGTAGCAGTACGCCGGTACGTCTCGTCCCGCGGTACGAGCGTGTCGTCGGCGATGACGGCGCCGAAGTAGCTGGCGGCGTCGTCGGCGACGACCGTACGGGGATCGCCGAGCGCCTCGAGCCGGCGGCGCACCGCATCAGCGAGCGGGATGCGCTCCGGCCCGGCGATTTCGACGACGCCGTTGGCGGGCGCACCGAGCGCGAGTTCTGCGACGTACGCGGCGACTTCGGCCGCCGCGACCGGCTGGAGCGTCTTGGAGGTCACCCGTACCTCGTCATCCGCGGTTCCCGCGTCGGCGATGCCCTTGAGGAACTCGAAGAACTGGGTCGCCCGCACGATGGTGAACGGCACGCCCGACTCGCGGATCAGCGCCTCCTGAGCCAGTTTGCCCTTGATGTAGAAGCCGTAGGCATCGGGGCGGTCGACACCGACGATGGAGAGGGCCACGTGGTGGCCCACGCCGGCGGCCCGCTCCGCCTCGGCCAGATGCTCGCCCGAGGCGGTGAAGAAGGCGAGCACACCGTCCGGCGTGAAGACCGGCGGGTTGGTGACGTCGACGACGACCTCTGTCCCCTTCAGCGCCTCGACCAGGCCCTCACCGGTCGTGGCGTCGACGCCGGACTCCGGGGACGACGGCCTCGTGGCCTTGCCGGCGGAGGATCTCGACCACCTGCGACCCGATCAGCCCCGTACCTCCGATGACGGTGATTCTCATGACGATCCTCCACAACATCTCGGATAACTTCTGTCCGCGATTTTACTCGGATAGAAGGCATCCGAGTCAAGTAGCATGGGCGAATGAAGCTGAGTGGAGGGGTCGAGTGGGCCCTGCACTGTTGCGTGGTCCTGACAACGGCGCAAGCGCCGGTCCCGGTGACCCAGCTCGCCGAGCTGCACGACGTGTCCAGCAGCTACCTCGCCAAGCAGCTCCAGGCTCTGTCCCGAGCCGGGATCATCCACGCCGTTCAGGGACACTCGGGCGGCTATCGCCTGACCCGGCCGGCGACCGACATCACCGTCCTGGACGTGGTCGAGGCGATCGACGGCCCGGACCCCACCTTCGTCTGCACCGAGATTCGCCAGCGCGGACCATTGGCGACCTCACCTGAGAACTGCAAGAACGCGTGTCCGGTCGCCCGAGCGATGATCCGGGCCGACCACGCCTGGCGCGAGGCGCTGCGCGCCACGACGATCGCCGACCTGGTGGCCGACGTTCGGCGCGACAGCGGGCCCGAGGCGCTCCCCCGCGTCGGCGCCTGGCTCGCCGGGAACTCAGCCTAGGAGCCGTTGGCGTTATGCGCCGATAAGCAGATCAAGGACGCCAGTACGCTGCAGCACCCGCCGTACTGGTTCCGGTGGATCGAGAATGTGGTAGGCACACTCAGCCTGGGTAGCGGCGTTGTGCCCGGCGACGAGGATTCCCACGGCGCCGGAATCCAGGAAGCTGACCCCATGCAGGTCGATGACCAGCTCCAAGGTGCCCGCGTGCCGTAGCGGGGTCATGATCGAGTCGAACAGCTCGTCGTGAGTAGCGATATCGATCTCGCCGCTCAGCGAGATGCGTAGCACCCCTGGGGTTATGAGGTCCCGTGTGATTCGGTGGTTTGCCTTCACAACATGGGTTCCGATCCCGTGACTTCGGATAACGAGGACGCTACGCGGCGCCACCGGCATGTGGCGCCATCTCTATGGTCGGTTTAGGGACCGGAACGGTTCCACGCCAGTCGGCCGAAATCTGAAGTGCACACCGTCGGGTGTCGAACCCAGGATCCGTGGTGGTTTCCGTGCTCGGCACGGATGCCGACCCGATCGCCACCGGGGCAGGCTCGGCCGCATGACGAACGACGTACGGACCGGTGCTCGGTCCTGGACCGGATCGATCGGTCGGGTGCTGCGGCAGCCGGTGCTTCGCCGGGTGCTTCCCGGGGTGCTGGTTTCCGCTCTCGGTGACGGGATGAGCATGGTGGCGGTGGCGTGGCTCGCGGTGCAGATCGCGCCTGCGGGCCAGGCCGGTGTCTGGACCGGGCTGGCGGTGGCGGCGTACGCGTTGCCGGCCACCGTGGGCGCGGCCGTGCTCGCCCCGCTGATGCGGCGTTTCCGCGGCGCGCAGCTGGTTGCGTTAGATGCCGGGTTGCGGGCGGTGGCGCTGGGCACGGTCGCGATCCTGGCCGTGGCGGAGCTGCTGAACCCGGTCGGGTACGTGGTGCTGCTCGCGGTCTCCTCGCTGCTCCACGCGTGGGGCAACGCCGGCGCGTACACGCTGGTCGCGGAGCTGCTGCCGGAGCAGGACCAGGTGACCGGCAACGCGCTGCTGTCGACGTTCTCGCAGGCGGCGATGGTGGTCGGCCCCGCGCTGGCCGGCGGCCTGACCGGGTTGGTCGGCCCGGGGTGGGTGATCGGCGCGGACGCGGCCAGCTTCGCCGTCCTGACGCTGACCTGCTGGGCGGCCGTACGCCGTCAGCCCGCCGCCGCCACCGCCACCACGGCTGCGCCGGCTGCGCCGGTCACCGGCGGATGGCGCACGATTGTTGGCCAGCCGCGGCTGCTCGGCCTGATCGTGGTGACGTGTGTGTTCTTCTTCCTCTACGGCCCGGTCGAGGTAGCGCTACCGGTCCACGTCGCCCATGAGCTCCACGGCTCGGCCGGTCTGCTGGGTCTCTACTGGACGGTTTTCGGCATCGGGGCGACGGTGGGCGGTCTGAGCGCCGGGCTGCTCCGGCGCCGGCCGCCGTGGCCGGTGGTCGTCGCCATCATCGTCGGCTGGGGCGCCGCCCTGTTGCCGCTCGGGCTGACGGACCTCGTCGCACCCGGACTGGTCGGGTTCGCGGTCGGAGGCCTGATCTTCGGTCCGTTCACCGCCATCACCACGGCGCTGTTCCAGCGCAGCGCCCCACCCCAGGTGTTGAGTCGCGTGCTCGCCGCGCGTACCGCGCTGACCGGACCTTCGACGGCGCTCGGCACACTGCTCGGTGGTCCGTTGGTCACCGCGGTCGGCGGCCGGCAGACCCTACTGCTCTCTGCCGTGCTCACGATCGCACTCGGCGCAGTGGTCGCGGGTGTCATCGCCGCTCACGGGAGAAGACGAGAGGAAACCACGCGGGTGGTACTGGTTCAGGGTGAGAGGCCGAGGGCGGTCAGCGCGGCCGTGCCGGCGGCGGCGTACTCGCCACCGGCGAGCACCAGCGTGCGCGCCCGCTGATAGCGGCAGCCGGCAGCCTCGAACGCGTCCGCGGTGGCGAGCAGTCGCGGCTGGTCACCGTCGAGCAGGGCCGCTGCCCGTTCCACCTGAGCGGTGGCGACCGGGTTGCCGGCGACCATGGCCCGCGCGGCCGCGACCCGGTCGCGGG
>JBOGDF010000016.1:0-30350 GCA_050701635.1 Micromonosporaceae bacterium
GTCATGACTGCATCAAGGGCCCCATGATCTTCGGTGCGGTGGGTGCGGTGGGTGCGGTGGGTGCGGTGGGTGCGGTGGGTGCGGTGGGTGCGGTGGGCGGGATCAGTCGGCGAGGTCGGTGGGGCTGGTGTTGGCGCCGCAGAGCAGCACCGCGACCCGTTCCCCAGGCTGTGGGCGGTACGCGCGGGTGAGCAGCGCGGCGAGCGCGACCGCGGCACCGTGCTCCACCACGATCCGCCAGCGCTGCCACAGCAGCCGCCGGGCGTCCAGGATCGCCGCCTCCGGCACCAGCAGGCTCGCCACCCCGGTACGCACCGCGACGTCGTACCCGATCTCGCCCAGCCGCCGGGCGCCCAGCGAGTCGGCGGCGATTCCGGAGACGTCCACGTCCACCGGGCGGCCGGCCCGCAGCGCCTGACGCAGCGTCGGGATCGTCTCCGGCTCCACCCCGACCACCTTCGCCCGCCCCTCCAGCGCCGCCGCGACGCCCGCCATCAGCCCGCCGCCGCCAACCGCCAGCACCACGGTGTCCAGCCCCGGTACGTCCTCGGCCAGCTCCAGCCCGATGGTGCCCTGACCAGCGCAGATCTCCGGCTGGTCGTACGCGTGGCAGAACAGCGCACCGGTCTCGCCGGCCCGGGCGAGCGCGGCGTCGTACGCGTCGGCGTACTGGTCGCCGGCCTGCCGTACGGTGGCGCCCAGCTCGCGCAGGCTCGCCACCTTGAACTCCGGCGCCGTGGTCGGCACGTACACCTCGGCGGCGATGCCGAGCCGCTGCGCCACGTACGCCACCGCCAGCCCCGCGTTGCCCCCGGAGGCGGCCACCACACCGGCGTCGGTGAGCCCGCCCGACTCGGCCGCGGCGAGGATCCGGTTGTGAGCGCCGCGCACCTTGAACGAGCCGGTGTGCTGCAGGCACTCCAACTTC
The DNA here is from genome assembly GCA_050701635.1 of Micromonosporaceae bacterium. GTDB lineage: Bacteria > Actinomycetota > Actinomycetes > Mycobacteriales > Micromonosporaceae > WHSM01. Next base: position 929 of record JBOGDF010000016.1, read on the forward strand.
CACCACAGGTCGGTGCCGAACGTGTCGGGCTCAACCGCCATCACGGGGGTACGGCGTACCCGGCCGGCGATCCGCGCGGCCGCCGTCTCGACATCGGTACGGGTGATCATGGCTCTCCTGTCAGGCGAGGGTGAGGTCGTCGCCGGGCGCCGGCGGGGTGAGGTCGCCGTGCTGGCCGGGCGCGGACTCGGGCACCCGGTACTCGTCGACCAGCGTGGAGGTCGGGCCGGGCCAGCACAGCTCGGTGACCTCCAGAGTCTGCCCCTCGGTGTCCCGGGCGAGATGCAGCAGCACCAGCACCGCCGTGTCGGGCCGGATCCGTAGCAGCTGCGCCTCGTCCGGGCTGGCCAGCCGCGCGGTGACCTGGTCGGTGACCGTGCCGTACCGCCGGCCGGTGACCTCCTCGACCTCCTGGTAGAGCGGTCTGCCGAGCGGCTCCGGCCGCCCCAGCGGGGCGTCGCCGTCCTGCTGGGACAGCCAACTGACCCCCAACTCGACCGGCTGCTCCCCATCGAGCAGCAGGTGCCGCCGCGCCAGAAGAACCCCTTCCGCCGGTACGCCGAACGCGCGGCCGACCACCGCCGGGGGCGGCTCGGGGCCGACGGCGTACACCCGTTGCCGGTAGCGGGTGGGCAGCGCCGCGTGGTAGCCGCGTACCGGGCCGTACCGGCCGCGGGCGAGCTGGGCCAGCCGGCGCCGGGTGCCGCGTACGTACGTCCCGGAGCCCGGCTTGGTGATCAGCGTGCCCTCCAGCCGGAGCTGGTCGATGGCGCGCTGCACGGTCTGCTTCGCCACGCCGTACCGCTCGGTGAGCGCGGGGATGGACGGCAGCCGTTCCCCGGGCTGGTACGTGCCGGCCGTGATCGCGGTACGCAGCGCCGCCGCGATCTGCTGGCTGGGCGGCACCGGCGAACCGGGGTTGATGCTCACGTCGGACCTCCGATGGCTCTCCGGGTTATAGAGCTAGCATCCTAGGAAAGCTGGAGTGCGATAACCACAACGACACGCCGGCGCACGGCCGACTCGAAAACCTCAGGTAAGCGGTGCCAACAACCCGCTACGGCGTCGCCGGCCCACCCGCGGACGGGAAACCGCCACCCCGGCGGCGCAGGTACTTCTCGAACTCCCGCGCGATGTCCTCACCGGTGAGCGGCTCGACACCGACGTCGTCCGCGCGCTGCTCCAGCGCCCGTACGTACTCGGCGATGTCCGCGTCCTGGGTGGTCAAGCTCTCCACCCGCTCCTGCCACTCGGCGGCTTCCTCGGTGAGCTCACCCATCGGCACCGGCAGGTCGAGCGCCTCCTCGACCCGGTGCAGCAGCGACAGCGTCGCCTTCGGGCACGGCGGCTCGGAGACGTAGTGCGGTACGTGTGCCCAGAACGACACCACCGACAGGTCCGCCCGGCCGGCCGCGTCGTGCAGCACGCCGACGATCCCGGTCGGGCCCTCGTACTTGGTCTGGGCGAGCCCCAGCCGGTCCACCAGCGCCTCGTCCGACGAACTGCCCGACACCGGCAGCGGCCGGGTGTACGGCACGTCGGCCAGCAGCGCCCCGAGCAGCACCAGGTGGTTGACGCCGAGGCTGTGGCACATCTCGAGCACGTCGTCGCAGAACGCCCGCCACCGGATGTTCGGCTCGATGCCGCGGATCAGCACCACGTCCCGCTCGGTGCCGGCGGGACGGCACACCGAGAACCGGGTGGTGGGCCACTCGATCCGGCGCTGATCACCGTCGCTCATCGTGATCGTGGGCCGGGTGACCTGGAAGTCGTAGTAACCGTCCGGGTCCAGCTCCGCGATCGGCCGGGCATCCCAGATGTCCTCCAGATGCTCCACCGATGCCGTGGCGGCGTCGGCGGCATCATTCCAGCCTTCGAAGGCGGCCACTACTACCGGGTCGTTGAGCACGGGAAGGCCGTCGAACTCGGTCACCGGCACAGCCTACGTGCCACGCCGCCGGAGCGTGCGGAGGCATCCGGACACACCTGATCAAGCTGGTCAGATCGGTGGCAGGTCGGGCCGTTAGCCTGGACGGATGCCGAGCCCACCCGCTCCAGAACCCGGAAACCCGATCCGCCGGTACGCCGGCCGCGTCGCGCTGATCACCGGCGGAGCCCACGGCATCGGCCGAGGAATCGCCGAGCGACTGGCGTCGGAAGGCGCCGCGATCGTGGTGGCCGACGTGGACACCGACGCGGGCGAGCGGCTGGCGGCCGAGCTGGCGGAGCGGGGCGCCGGTGCCGTGTCGGTCCACTGCGACGTGACCAGCCGGGAGTCGTTCGACGAGGCGGTCGCCGCGGCGGTGCAGCGTTTCGGGCAGCTCGACGTGCTGGTGAACAACGCCGGCGGCAGCGTACGGACCGGGGATTTCACCGACTCCGACATCGAGGCGTGGCACCAGCAGCTGGACGTCACCCTGATCGGGGCGGTGCACGGCGTACAGGCCGCGCTGCCGCAGCTGCTCGCCTCCGAGCACGGCGGGAACGTGGTCACGATCGGGTCGGTCAACGGGCTGGTGGCGTTCGGGGATCCGGCGTACTCGGCGGCGAAGGCGGGGCTGCAGAGCCTCACCCAGAACCTCGCCGCCCGGTACGCCCGCGACGGGGTGCGCTTCAACCTGGTGGCGCCCGGCACGATCCGTACCCGCAACTGGGACGACCAGCCGGGGGTGCTGGAGGAGTTCGCCGAGCGGATCCCGTTGGGCCGGGTGGGGGAGCCGAGCGACGTGGCGGCCGCGGTCGCCTTCCTCGGCTCCGGCGACGCGGCCTGGGTCACCGGCGTGGTGCTGCGGGTCGACGGCGGCGTCCTGGTCGGTCCGGCTGCGTACTTCTGAGGTCAGCGGCTGCGCTTGCGGACGGTGTAGCGCTCCCGGCGTACCGTCGGCTTCTTTCCTTTGATGGCGGTACGTTTCAGCGCCGCGATCACGTCGTCGGCGGCCGCCTCGGGCACCTCCACCAGGGAGAACCGGTCCGCGATCTCGATCGACCCGATCTTGCGCCCCGGCAGCCCGGACTCACCCGCGATCGCGCCGACCAGATCCTGGGGCCGTACGCCGGCGCGCCGCCCGAGCCCGACGTACAGCCGGGTGACCCGTCCGGCGGGGCCGGGGCCACGGCGCACCTCGGAATCGCCGCGGTCGTCCGGCTGCCGGCGCTCGCGGCGGGACTTCGGCTCCGGAGCGGGCTTCGCGGCGACGTCGGGGATCTCCTCTTCGTCGTCGGTGGGCCCGGCCTGCGCCTCGTGTGCCAACTTCACCGCCGCCAGCGCGACCTCCATCAGGTCGTACTCGTCGGTGAGGGTCTCGACCACGACCCGTACGTGTTCCAGGTCGTCTTCCATCAGCGTCTCGTGCAGCGCGGCCCGGGTCAGCTCGAGGCGCCGGGCGCGCAGGTCGGCGACGGTGGGCACCTTCTCCACCGCGATCCGCTGCTTGGTGACCCGCTCGATCGCCTTCAGCATCCGGTGTTCCCGGGGCTCGGCGAAGGTGATCGCGACGCCTTCCCGGCCCGCCCTGCCCACCCGGCCGATCCGGTGCACGTACGCCTCCGGCGCGGACGGCACGTTGTAGTTGACCACGTGCGTGAGGTGCTCGATGTCGAGCCCACGGGCGGCCACGTCGGTGGCGACCAGCAGCTCCGCGGTCTCGCCGCGCAGCCGGCCCATCACCCGGTCCCGCTGTTCCTGGCTCATCCCGCCGTGCAGCGCCTCGGCCCGGTAGCCCCGGCCGTTCAGCGTCTGGGTCAGCTCGTCGACCTGTTCCCGGGTACGGCAGAACACGATCGCCGCCGCCGGCGCCTCCACGTCGAGCACCCGCCCCAGCGCCGCCGGCTTGTGCGCCCGGGCGACCACGTACGCGCTCTGCCGCACCTTCGGCGGCTCGCCTTCGGGGACGGTGGCGCGGCCCATCTCGATGCGTACCGGGTCGGTCAGGTGGCGGCGCGCGATCGCGTCGATCCGGGACGGCATGGTGGCCGAGAACAGTACGGTCTGCCGCTGCGCGGGCGTGGTCTCCAGGATCGCCTCGAGGTCCTCGGCGAACCCCATGTCGAGCATCTCGTCCGCCTCGTCGAGCACGACGGTACGGACTCCGTCCAGCCGCAGCGTGCCCCGCCGTACGTGGTCCAGGGCGCGCCCGGGGGTGGCCACCACCACGTCGACGCCGCGCTTGAGCGCCTGCAACTGGCGACCGATCGGCTGCCCGCCGTAGATCGGCAACACCCGCGCGCCGAGCTCGCGGCCGTACCGGTGGAACGCCTCGGACACCTGGATCGCCAGCTCCCGGGTGGGCACCAGCACCAGCGCGAGCGGGTCGACGTCGCGTTCGCCGTCGGGCATCCGGTGCAGCACCGGGAGCGCGAACGCGGCGGTCTTGCCGGTGCCGGTGGCGGCCTGGCCGAGCAGGTCGTGTCCGGCCAGCAGCGGCCCGATCGCCTCGTGCTGGATCGGGGTGGGCTCCTCGTACCCCAGGCCGGAGAGCGCGGTGAGCAGCTCGGACCGCAGCCCCAGCGTCTCGAAGCTCGGCGTGCCCTCGGACGGGTCCGATGTCATGGTGGCGCTCCTCCTCGGCCCGGCCGTCCCGGGCCACGTGTGGAACATCTGTTCGAATCGGCGGTACGATCCCCAGATGGCCGTCAACCTACAACCGTCCCTGTTCGACCTCGCAGGCGGCAACCGCGACACGCTCGGCGACCTGGCCGGTCTGCGGCGTACGGTGCTGACCCGGGGTGCCTGGGTGGACCTGCTGCCGGGCTGGTTGCCGGGCTCCGACCCGCTGTTCGAGCGGCTCGTCGCCACCGTGCCCTGGCGTGCCGAGCGCCGCCAGATGTACGACAAGGTGGTCGACGTACCACGGCTGCTCTGCTGGTACGACGAGCACGACGTACTCCCGGATCCGGTGTTGGCGCAGGCGCGGCAGGCGCTGAGCGCGCACTACCGCGACGAGTTGGGAGAGCCGTTCCGCACCTCCGGGCTCTGCTACTACCGGGACGGGCGGGACAGCGTGGCGTGGCACGGCGACACCATCGGGCGGGGCAGCCGGGAAGACGTTCTGGTGGCGATCCTCTCGCTCGGCACGGCGCGCCGGTTGCTGCTGCGGCCGCGCGGCGGAGGACAGACCCGGAGCTTCGCGCTCGGCCACGGCGACCTGCTGGTGATGGGCGGCTCCTGCCAGCGCACCTGGGAGCACGCGGTGCCGAAGTCGGCGCACACCGTCGGTCCCCGGGTCAGCGTCCAGTTCCGGCCGCGCGGCGTCGCCTGACGCGGGTCGGTCGTCCGGTCCGCGTGACGAGCCCTACTATCCTGCCGCGCATGACATCGCCGACGCCGCCCGTCCCCGAGTCGACCCCGCCTGACGACCCGGCGCCGGGCGCCGACGAGCCACTCGTCCTGAGCCCGGAGCAGGTACGCCGCCGGTGGCGGGCCTTCGGGGCCGGCGTGTTCCTGATCTGGGCGCTCTACCTGTACTTGGCCGGTCCGAGCCTCACCCTCCAGGGACAGGACAATGCCGCCTTCACCGTGCGATGCCAGTCGCTGGCCTCGCAAGGCTTCGACGGGTCGAAATACCTCGACGACCAGAACACCGTGTGGACGACGTACCAGGTCACCGACGGTGTGGAGCCCGAGGAAGAGGAGGGTGAGGAGCCGCTCTCGGTGGAGCGCCGGATCATGGAGCGGTGCGACCGGGCGTTGGTGCACCGCGGCACGATGATCGGTGTGCTCGGGATCCCGATCTCGGTGCTGACGATCGCGAGCCTCCGCCCCTACGCCCGGCGCGACGAAGACCCGCGCGACTAGGTCCGCGGTTCAGCGACCGGTACGGGTGAACGTCACGTGCGTGACTCCGCTGGGCGAGGAGGTGGCCTCGACCTGATAGTCCTTCTCGAGGCCCTCCAGCCCGTCCCAGAGGCGTACGCCTCGGCCGAGCAGGATCGGGACCACCACGATGTGCATGTGGTCGATGAGCCCGGCAGCAAAGAAGTCGCGGATCACGGTGGCACCCCCGCCGATGCGTACGTCCTGGCCGCCGGCGGCCTCGCGGGCGGTCTCGAGCGCCTCGGCGGGCGAGGCGTCAAGGAAGTGGAAGGTCGTGCCGCCCTCCATCTCGATCGACGGGCGTGGGTGATGGGTGAGCACGAAGGTCGGTGTGTGGAACGGCGGGTTGGGACCCCACCAGCCCTTCCAGTCCGGGTCCTCGTGCCATCCGGGCGGGCCGAACTTGTTCGCGCCCATGATCTCGGCGCCGATCCCCGGACCGTGCTGCGAGGCGAAGACGTCGTCGACACCGCCGCTACCACCTGGCTCGTCGTGCCCGCGCCACCACCTGGTGGCGAACATCCATTCGTGCAGTCGCTCGCCGGCGTGGCCGAACGGTGCCTCCCGGCTCTGCACGTCACCGGTGCCGAAACCGTCGAGCGAGATGGCGAAGTTGTGAACGCGAGCGAGTGACATTGCTGGCCCTCCTTGTGTTGGTGGAGCTCAGATCAGCTCGGTCATGAAGCGATGATGGCTGCTCACAAGCCATGCCGTAGGTCCTAGCACAGGCCGGGGCCGGAACCCGTACGGATTCCGGTCCCGACACCCCTCGCAGACAGGTCTACTCGTACGCGATGGCCTCCAGCACGTTCAGCCGCGAGGCGCGGAACGCCGGCCACCAGGCGGAGATCACGCCCGCGATGATCGCGACCACCACGAACCCGACCAGCTGTACGCCGGGCAACGCGATCGTGGTCAGCTGGTTGAGGTCCATCAGGGTGGTGGCGACGGCGTACCCGAGGGCGAGCCCGAGCCCGATCCCGAGCAGGCAGCCGAACACCGCCATGATCACCGACTCCACCCGGATCATGCGTTTCACCTGCTTGCGTGCCATCCCGATGGCGCGCAGCATGCCCAGCTCCCGGGTGCGTTCGTACACCGACAGCAGCAGGGTGTTCAGGATGCCGAGGAAAGCGATCACCACCGCCAGCACCAGCAGCCCGTTGAAGATGTTCAGCGTGAGGTCGATCTGGCTGGCGATCTGCTCCACCATGTCGCTGCGGTCGGCCACGCTCACCATCGGGTAGTCGGCCATCAGCTTCTCGACGTCGGCGACCACCGCGTCGGCGTCGGCCCCGGAGTCGAGCTTCAGGTAAGCCTGGCTCGCGAGATCCCCGGCGAAGTACCGGTTCACAGACGAGTCGAGCACCGGCCCGCTCATGCCGAGCTCGCTGTCGTACACCCCGATCAGCTCGTACGTACGGTCGCCGCCCTTCGCCAGCTTGATGCTGATCTCGTCGCCGACCTTCCAGCTGTTGTCCTCGGCGGTCTGCGAGTCGACCACGATCTCGTTATCGCTGAGGTCCCGGATCTCCCCGTCCTCGGCGGTCATCGCGAACAGGCTCTTCGCGTCGCCCAGGTCGGTCGCCAGGACGAAGCCTTCCTTGTCGTCGACCGTCCCGACCGAGACGAACAGCGGCACCGCCTTCGCCACGCCGTCGAGCTCGCGTACCTTGTCGAGTGACTCGGTGCTGAAGCCCTCCTTGCCGGTCGGGGCCTGGGTGCTCTGGGTGTTGATGATCACGTCGGCGCCGCGCTGGTCGTTGAGGATCTCCAGCGTGGTGGCCTTGAAAGACGCGCCCAGCATCGACAGCGCACTGACCAGCGTCACGCCGATCATCAGCGCCGCCGCGGTCACCGCCGTACGCCGCGGATTCCGCAGCGCGTTGCGGCGCCCCAGCTTGCTGGCCGCGCCCCACGACAGCAGCCAGCCGACAAGTCCGGCGAGCGGCCTCGTGAACACCGGTGACAGCAACGCCACACCGAGGAACACCAGCAGTACGCCCAGCCCCATCACCTGCAGCGTGGCATCGCCCATGCCGCGCAGCGCGAACCCGAACGCCACCGCACCCGCGATGGTCAGCAGCAGCCCGGAGACCACCAGCCAGCGCAGCGGCTTGTCCGGCTTCACCACGTCCCGCATCGCCGCCACCGGCGGTACGCCGGATGCCCGGATCGCGGGGATCATCGCCGCCACCAGGGTGACCCCGACGCCGGTGGCGACCGCGATCAGCACCGTCGACAGGCTGACCAAAATGCCGCCGTCGGGCAGCTCGAGACCCAGTGCCCCGAACACTCCGCGTACCGCGGCGCCCATGCCGACCCCGAACAGCAGCCCCAACGCCGAGCCGACCAGGCCGACGATCACCGCTTCCACCAGCATGGTCACGGTGACCTGGCGCCGGTTGGCGCCCAACGCTCGGAACAGCGCCAGCTCCCGGGATCGCTGCGCGACCACGATGTTGAAGGTGTTGAAGATCAGGAAGATCCCGACCAGCAGCGCCACCAGCGCGAAGCTCAAGAAGAACCAGTTGATGAAGCCCAGCCCCTCCTTGATCTGGCTGGCCTGTTCGTCGGCGAGCTCCTTGCCGGTCTTCGCCTCGAACGCGCTCGGGATCACCTCGGCGACCCGGCCCTTGAGCACCGCGTCGGAGACCCCGTCGTCGGCGATCACGGAGGCGCCGGAGAACACGTCCTCCTTGCCGTAGAACAGCCGCTGCGCCTCCGGCACGGTGAAGCCGACCATCGTCTCGCCGCCGAGCGACTCCCGGTCACCGGAGTACACCAACGTGCCGACGACGGTGAAGTCACGCGCTTTGTGCTCCAGCGGTACGTACACCTTGATGGTGTCGCCGATCCCGACCTCCGCGGCGGTGGCGGTACGCCGGGTGATCGCGACCTCGCCGTCGGCGTCGGGGGCTTCGCCCTCGGCGAGCCGCAGCACCGACTCGGGTCGCTCCAGCTCCGCGGGATCGAGCCCGACGCCGAGCGACGGCGGACCGCCGGTCTGCACCGCCTTGCCGGTCTCGCTGTGGAACGGGACCACGCCTTCGGAGCTGACGTCGCCGTTGACCCGCCGTACGCCGTCGACGGCTTCGATCTCGTCCAGGTCGTCGGCGGTGAGCCGGGGCGGCTCGGCGGCGTCTCCGGCGTCGGGGCCCGGCTGGACCTGCACCGACACGTCCTGGTTGATGGTGGCGAACAGCTTGTCGAAGCCGGCCGACAGGCTGTCGGTGAGCACGTTGGCGCCGGAGACGAAGCCGACGCCGAGCATCACCGCGATCACGGCCAGGGCCAGCCGCAGCTTACGCTGCATCAGGCCTTTCAGGGTGGCGCGCAGCATCAGTGCGCCCCCGGCCGCTCGCTCGGGTCGACCTCGGCTCCCACGTCGAGCCGCTTGAGCCGGTCCAGTACGTCCTCGGCGGTGGGGTCGAGCATCTCGTCGACGATCTGGCCGTCGGCGAGGAAGATGATCCGGTCGGCGTACGAGGCGGCGACCGGGTCGTGGGTCACCATCACGATGGTCTGGCCGAAGTCGCGTACCGAGTTGCGCAGGAAGTGCAGCACCTCGGAGCCGGACTTCGAGTCCAGGTTGCCGGTGGGCTCGTCGGCGAACACCACATCGGGCTTGCTGACGAAGGCGCGCGCGCACGCCACCCGCTGCTGCTGGCCGCCGGAGAGCTCGGTGGGGCGGTGGTGCAGCCGGTCCCGCAGCCCGACGGTGTCGACCACGGTGTCGAACCACGCCTGGTCGACCTTGCGGCCAGCGATCGACAGCGGCAGCCGGATGTTCTCCTCGGCGGTCAGCGTCGGCAGCAGGTTGAACTGCTGGAAGATGAAGCCGACCTTGTCCCGGCGCAGCCTGGTGAGCTTGCCGTCGGAGAGGCCGGTGACCTTGGTGTCGCCGATCCAGACTTCGCCCTTGCTCACGCTGTCCAGCCCGGCCAGGCAGTGCATCAGCGTGGACTTGCCGGAGCCGGACGGCCCCATGATCGCGGTGAACCTGCCTCGTTCGAAGTCCGTACTCACGCTGCGCAGCGCGATTACCTGCGCCTCGCCGGAGCCGTACGCCTTCCACACCTTCGCCGCACGTGCCGCGACGCCGGTTGTCGTATCCACAGTGGTGGTCACCCCACCGTCCCCCTTTGAATTCCTCGGTACGGCGATCGCCGCCCTAGATCACGGTAGGTGGCCGCCGGTGCGCGTACCTCATGCTTCGGAAGGGTCTGCCCCCCACCTTCCGGTGGAGGCACCCCTACGGGATCTCACCCGTACGGCGAGCCTGGACCGTCACGCCGCGTGAGAGTCAAGCGCCGGGGCGGATCAGGCCGGACTCGTACGCCAGCACCACCGCCTGCACCCGGTCGCGCAGCCCGAGCTTGGTCAACAGGTGCCCGACGTGGGTCTTCACGGTGGTCTCGCTGACGTGCAGCTCGGCGGCGATCTCGGAGTTGGACAGCCCCTTCGCGACGAGCACCAGCACCTCGCGTTCCCGCTGGGTGAGGTCGTCGAACTGGCGGGGCGGGGTCGCCGACGGGTCGGGCAGGTGGTCGGCGAACTTGTCCAGCAGCCGGCGCAGGATCCGCGGCGCCACCACCGCCTCACCGGCGGCGACGGTGTGGATGGCGAGCACCAGCTCCTCGGCCGGTACGTCCTTGGCCAGGAACCCGCTGGCGCCGGCGCGTAGCGCCCCGACCACGTACTCGTCGAGGTCGAAGGTGGTGAGGATCAGCACGCGTACCGGGAGTCGGGCGGCGGTGATCGCGGCGGTGGCGGCCACCCCGTCCATCCGCGGCATCCGGATGTCCATCAGCACCACATCGGGCTGCAGCCGGCGCGCCAGCTCCACCGCCTCGGCGCCGTCGGCCGCCTCGCCCACCACATCGATCTCCGGTTCGCCACCGAGCACCATCCGGAACCCGGTACGCAGCAGCGGCTGGTCGTCGGCAAGCAGCACCCGTACCGGACGGACGGTCGTGTCCTCGGTCATCTACGCCTTCATCTCCTGTGGTGCCGCCAGGCTGAGCCGTTCGGTGCCCTCCACCGGGATGGTGGCGTACACCCGGAAACCGCCACCGGTACGGGGCCCGGTGGAGAGCTGGCCGCCGTACAGGATGACCCGTTCCCGCATCCCGACCAGGCCGTGTCCGACTCCGCTGGGCGCCAGCGCGGGCCCTCGACCATCGTCGGTGATCTCGATGGTGAGCAGCCCGGGGGAGCAGGTCACCCGTACGGTGGCGCTGGCCTTGCCGGCGTGTTTGATCGTGTTGGTGAGCGCCTCCTGCACGATCCGGTACGCCGCCAGCGCCAGCCCGGGGTCCAGGTCGTCCGGCCCGGGGTCGAGCTCGGCGGTCACCGGCAGGCCGGTGTCGCGGATCTGGTCGATCAGGTGGCGTACCGCGGTCAGGCCGGGTTGCGGCACCAGCTCCGCGGGCTCGGACTCGGTACGCAGCACGTCCAGCAGCCGGCGCAGCTCGCGCATCGCGCTGCGGCCGGTCTCCTCGATGGTGGCCAGCGCGGTCTGCGCCGCCTCCGGATCCCGCTTGCCGCTGCGCCGGGCGCCGCTGGCCAGCACTCCCATCACGCTGACGTGGTGGGCCACCACGTCGTGCAGCTCCCGGGCGATCCGGCGCCGCTCGTCGGCGACCGCCTGGGAGGCGAGTGCCCGCTGGTTGGACTCGGCGGCGTACGCGCGTTCCTCGAGCGCGATCGCGTACGCCCGGCGGGTGTAGACCGTACGCCCGACCAGGAAAATGAACAGCGCGAACACGGTATTGCTGATCAGCACGTACGTGAGGCTGCCGGCGTACGGCATCTCGTCCCGGGACACCACCGCCACGCTCATCGCCGGGGCCCACATCACGAGGCTGGCGAACAGCGCAGGCCGCAACGGCAGGTACGCCGCCGCGGTGTAGCTGACCACGATCAGCGACACGCTCTGGCTGGACCACAGGTCGAGGTCGATCAGCGGAACCGCGCACAGCACCGCCGTGCCGACCACAGCGGGCCACAGCCAGCGGCGCCGGATCGCGATCGGCGCCGCGCCGAGCGGGGCCATCAGCAGCATCGGCCACCACGAGGCGGGCCGGAACTCAACGGGGCCGACCCGGACCAGCACCACGGTCAGCACGCACAGCACCACCGCCATCAGCGTGTCCGCGGCGAGCGGGCGATGGCGGAACCATGCGGTCATAACCGGAAACGTCGGCACGGACTCCACGCTAGCGGTCGCTCGAGCCGCCGAGTCAGCGGTCAGGCCGATCTTCGTCTCCTCCCTGAGACGTACCCAGGGCTCACGGCTCTTCTGTCACTCGCTCGTCGGCCGGCGCCACCGGTGCGGGTTTCTCGGGGAACGGCGGGGGAGTGCCGCCGAACGCCGGGCACAACGCCTGATGCCGGCACCAGCCGCACAGCTTGCTGGGCTTGGGGCGGAACTCCTTCGCCTCGGTGGCGCGCTCGATCGCCTGCCACAGCGCCATCAGGGTGCGCTCGAAGCGCAGCAGCTCGTCGGGCTCCGGGGCGTAGTCGCAGGCCTCCCGGTCGGACAGGTAGAGCAGCCGCAACACCCGCGGCACCACACCCCGGGTACGCCACAGCACCAGCGCGTAGAACTTCAGCTGGAACAGCGCACGGGCCTCGAACGCCTCCCGCGGCGCACCGCCGGACTTGTAGTCGACCACCCTGATGTCGCCCGCGGGCGAGACGTCGAGCCGGTCGATGATCCCGCGCAGCCGCAGCCCGTCGCCGACCGTGACCTCGACCTTGGTCTCCCGCTCGGCGGGCTCCAGCCGCTGCGGGTCCTCCACCGCGAAGTAGCCCTCGACCAGCTGGCCGGCCGACCCGAGCCACTGCTGGGCGGCGGTCGCGTCGTCGAACAGCTCCGCCAGCTCCGGGGCCTCCTCGGTGAGCCGCTGCCACTGCGGCGTCACCAGCCCCTGCGCGGCGGCGACGGTACGTTCGGCAGCCGGCAGGTCGAACAGCCGCTCCAGCACCGCGTGCACCAGGGTGCCGCGCAGCTGGTCCGGGGTCGGCTGCTCCGGGATCCGGTCGATCGCGCGCAGCCGGTAGAGCAGCGGGCAGGTCTTGAAGTCGGCGGCGCGCGACGGCGACAGCGACGGCCCCGACGGCTCGGTCTGCTCAACCTGCTCGGCCTGCTCCGCCGGCTCGCCGGGGAGCTGGTCGGCGTCGGCACTCACGCTGGTCACCATGTCAGGAACCCTAGGCCAGGGGTACGACGAGACGGCGGCAACGCGCAGCCCCGTAGCATCGGGACCGTGGAGCCTTCCGAGCCGTCCGAGTCCTCCGAACCGTCCCGCCGGCCCGACCCGCTGGCGCGGCGATCCGGCTTCCTGGTCGGCCGGCTGCTCGGCGTACCGGTGTATCTGGCGCCGTCCTGGCTGCTGCTCGCGGTGGTGGTGACCGTGGTGTACGGGGGCGTGGTCGCCGAACGCCGCCCCGAGCTCGGCACCGCCGCGTACGCCGTCGGATTCGGCTTCGTGATCTCGCTGGCGATCTCCGTACTGCTGCACGAGCTGGGCCACGCCCTGACCTGCCGGCGGTACGGCATCGGCGTACGCGCCATCACGCTGGAGATGCTCGGCGGCTACACCGAGATGGAGGGCGAGGCGCCGCGGCCGTCGGTGGAGGCGATGGTGGCGCTGGCCGGGCCGCTGATCTCCGGGGCGCTGAGCGTGGTCGGGGTAGCGACCGTGATCATCCTGCCGACGGACACCGTGTGGTTCGAGCTGGCGTTCCAGTTCGCCGCCAGCAACGTGCTCGTCACCGTGTTCAACCTGCTGCCCGGGCTTCCGCTCGACGGCGGCCGGGCGCTGCGCGCCGGGGTCTGGGCCGCCACCAGCGACAAGCACCTGGGCAGCCGGATCGCCGGCTGGAGCGGCCGGGCGGTCGCCGTGGTGGTGGTGCTGCTGCTCGCCGCGGGCTGGGCGTTCGGGGTGATCGGTCCGTTCGGGCTGGTGTTCGCCGGCATTGTCGCGATGGTGCTGTGGATCGGCGCCACCCACGCGATCCGCGCCGGCATGGTCGGTGCCCGGCTCGGCGGCCTGTCGGTACGCGACCTGGTACGTCCGGCGATCGGCGTACCGAGTCAGACGTCTCTGGCCGAGGCGCTGCGCCGGGCCGAGCCGGAGGGTGAGATCGGGATCGTGGTGACCGACTCGGCGGATCGGCCGGTGGCGGTGGTGGGACAGCAGGCGGCGGACGCCGTACCGACCGAGCGCCGGCCCTGGGTACCGGTGGATTCGGTGGCACGTACCCTAGGGCCCGGCCTGACGCTGCCCGCCGACCTGGTCGGCGAAGCGGTTCTGCGCGCGGTGCAGGCCACCCCCGCCACCGAATACCTGGTCGTGGCGGGCGGCGAGGTGCTCGGCGTGCTGCGCGCCGAGGATCTCGCCAGCCGGCTCGACGCGAAGAGGAACGCCTGAGTGCCCGTACCAGTGCCGCACGGTCCATTCCGCCCGGGTGACCGGGTCCAGCTCACCGATCCGAAGGGTCGGCTGCACACCATCACGCTGGAGCCCGGCAGGGTCTTCCACACCCACCGCGGTGGGTTGGCGCACGACGACCTGATCGGCCTCAGCGAAGGCGTCGTGGTGGCCTCTTCCGGGGGTACGCAGTACCTCGCGTTCCGCCCGTTGCTCACCGACTACGTGCTCGGGATGCCCCGCGGCGCCCAGGTGATCTACCCCAAGGACGCGGCGCAGATCGTGGCGTACGGCGACGTGTTCCCGGGTGCCCGGGTGGTCGAGGCGGGCGCCGGCTCCGGCTCGCTGACCTGCTCGCTGCTGCGCGCCGTCGGCGAGCAGGGCAAGGTCGTCTCGTACGAGCTCCGCCCCGACTTCGCCGAGGTGGCGCGGCGCAACGTGGAGCAGTTCTTCGGTGGCCCGCACCCGGCCTGGGAGCTGCACGTCGGCGACGTGGTGGACTGCCAGGAGACCGGGATCGACCGGGTGATCCTCGACATGCTCACACCGTGGCAGGTGCTCGACACGGTACGCAGGATCCTGATCCCCGGCGGCGTGCTGGTCGGGTACGTCGCCACCACCCCGCAGCTGTCCGAGCTGGTCGAGGCGCTGCGCGAGAGCGGCAGCTTCGCCGAGCCGCGCGCCTGGGAGTCACTCAATCGGGAGTGGCACGTCGACGGCATGGCGGTACGCCCGGACCACCGGATGGTGGCGCACACCGCGTTTCTGGTGACCGCGCGGCGGCTCACCGACGGGGTGGTGGCTCCGCCGCGGCGCCGCAAACCCAGCAAGGGCGCGGAGGCGTACGCCGCCCGCAAGGCCCGCCAGAACGGCGCCCCGGCACCGGACAACGGCGCGCCCGCGACGGAAGCGGCGGGCGCGGCGGGCGGCGGCGCTACGGAGGGTTAGTCCTCGGCGTCGGGACCGGCGACCTCGACGTCGTCGCCCGCCCGCCGTACGTGGATGCAGTCGCCCGGGCACTCGCGGGCCGCGTCGACCACTTCCAGCCGCAGATGCGCCGGTACGTCGGTGCGGGCTCCCGCGTCGGTCAACAGCTCACCGTCGGCCGACTTCACGTACGCCAGCCCGTCGATGTCGAATTCGAAGACTTCGGGCGCGTACTGCACGCACAGCCCGTCACCGGTGCAGAGGTCCTGGTCGACCCAGACGTTCAGTGCTGGGGCGTCGTCGGACGTGACGGCCACCGCCCCGTCGGATGGCGCTGTGGACACCGTGAGCACCTCCTCGCGCGTATGCGTACCCGACCCAGGGTATGGCCTCGGGGTGGAATCGCCATCCCGGGACCACCCGGATGACTGGTACGCCACATGCGTTCGTAAGAGGAGTGTTACGAAAGGCCCTGAGCCGGTTTTAGCGGCTAGGGTGGTACACACGACCTCGAGCCGGGGAGGTGAGACGTGGCACGCAGCGAGGACGCGGAGACGCGCGCCGCGCGTCTGGAGAATGAGGCCAACGACCTCTCCGCCCAGGTGAGCTTCTTGCAAGAGGAGCTCGCTCTGTTGCGGCGCAAGCTCACCGAAAGCCCGCGTCACACGCGGCTGCTGGAAGAGCGGTTGGCGGCTGCCCAGGCGCAGGTACATCGCCTCACGGAGCAGAACGAGAAGCTGGTCGGCACCCTCAAGGAGGCCCGCGAGCAGATCGTCACGCTCAAGGAAGAGATCGACCGGCTGGCCCAGCCGCCGAGCGGGTACGGCGTCTTCCTGCACCGGTTCGAAGACGGCACCGTCGACGTGTTCACCGGCGGTCGCAAGCTGCGGGTGGCGGTCTCGCCCGCAGTGGAGGGCGAGAAGCTGCAGCGCGGCCAGGAAGTGCTGCTCAACGACGCCCTGAACATCGTCGACGCGCTGGGCTACGAGCGAGCCGGCGAAGTCGTGATGATCAAGGAGATCCTGGAGGGTCCCGAGGGGCTCTCCGACCGCGCGCTGGTGCTCTCGCACGCCGACGAGGAGCGGGTGGTGCACCTCGCCGCGTCGCTCTCCGACCAGCCACTGCGCGCCGGCGACTCGCTGATGATCGAGCCGCGCAGCGCGTACGCGTACGAGCGGATCCCGAAGAGCGAGGTCGAAGAGCTGATCCTGGAAGAGGTCCCGGATGTCGACTACCACGACATCGGCGGCCTGGACGGGCAGATCGAGCAGATCCGCGACGCGGTGGAGCTGCCGTTCCTGCACGCCGACCTGTTCCGCGAGCACCTGCTGCGGCCCCCGAAGGGCATCCTGCTGTACGGCCCGCCCGGCTGCGGCAAGACCCTGATCGCGAAGGCGGTCGCCAACTCGCTGGCCAAGCAGGTCACCTCCAAGCAGTCCGGCGACAAGTCGCACAAGAGCTACTTCCTCAACATCAAGGGCCCCGAGCTGCTCAACAAGTACGTCGGCGAGACCGAGCGGCACATCCGGCTGATCTTCCAGCGGGCGCGCGAGAAGGCCAGCGAAGGCCAGCCCGTGATCGTGTTCTTCGACGAGATGGATTCGGTGTTCCGGACCCGCGGTTCGGGTGTGTCCTCCGACGTGGAGAACACCATCGTGCCGCAGCTGCTGAGCGAGATCGACGGCGTCGAGGGGCTTGAGAACGTCATCGTGATCGGCGCCTCCAACCGGGAAGACATGATCGACCCGGCGATCCTGCGGCCAGGCCGGCTGGACGTGAAGATCCGTATCGAGCGCCCGGACGCGGAGGCGGCGAAGGACATCTTCTCCAAGTACATAACCACCGACCTGCCGCTGCACCCGGACGACCTGACCGAGCACGGTAGTTCCCGGGACGCGTGCGTCGCCGCGATGATCCAGTCCGCGGTGGAGCGGATGTACGCCGAGACCGAGGAGAACCGGTTCCTCGAGGTGACGTACGCCAACGGCGACAAGGAGGTGCTCTACTTCCGGGACTTCAACTCCGGTGCCATGATCCAGAACGTGGTGGACCGCGCGAAGAAGGGCGCCATCAAGGATCTGCTGACCACCGGGGTCAAGGGCATCCGGCTGCAGCACCTGCTGGACGCCTGCGTCGACGAGTTCCGCGAGAACGAGGACCTGCCCAACACCACCAACCCGGAGGACTGGGCGCGCATCTCGGGCAAGAAGGGCGAGCGGATCGTCTACATCCGTACCCTCGTGACCGGGAAGGGCACCGAGTCCGGACGTTCCATCGACACGGTGACCAACACCGGCCAGTACCTGTAACACGCATCGTGCTGCGGAGCGCTCGGACGCCTGGGCCAGCTAGGCTCGTCAGATGAGCACCCGGCGGGTAATGGGCACTGAGGTCGAGTACGGCATCTCGGTGCCCGGGCAGCCGGGCGCCAACCCGATGGTGACCTCCTCGCAGATCGTCAACGCGTACGGTGCCCGCCCGGAGCTGGCCCGCGGCGGCCGCGCGCGGTGGGACTACGAGGAGGAGTCGCCGCTGCGGGACGCCCGCGGCTTCACGTACTCCGGCGCCCTGTACGACCCCGCCGAAGCGCTGGCCGACGAGGACATGGGCCTGGCCAACGTGATCCTCACCAACGGCGCCCGGCTGTACGTCGACCACGCCCACCCGGAGTATTCAGCCCCCGAGGTGACCAACCCGCGCGACCTGGTGCTGTGGGACAAGGCGGGGGAGCGGGTGATGGCCGAGGCGGCCCGCCGGGCGGCGATGATGCCGGGCGGCCAGCAGATCAACCTGTACAAGAACAACACCGACAACAAGGGCGCCAGCTACGGCTCCCACGAGAACTACCTGATGCGCCGCTCCACCCCGTTCGCCGACATCGTGTCGCACCTGACGCCGTTCTTCGTCACCCGCCAGGTGATCTGCGGCGCCGGCCGGGTGGGGATCGGCCAGGACGGCAACACGGCAGGGTTCCAGATCACGCAGCGGGCCGACTTCTTCGAGGTCGAGGTCGGCCTGGAGACCACCCTGAAGCGACCGATCATCAACACCCGCGACGAGCCGCACGCCGACGCCGACCGGTACCGCCGGCTGCACGTGATCATCGGTGACGCCAACCTGGCCGAGATCTCCACGTACCTCAAGGTCGGCACCACCGCGATCGTGCTGGCGATGATCGAGGACAAGTATCTGGCCAACGACCTCGGGCTGTCCGACCCGATCAGCGAGCTGCGCTCGGTCAGCCACGACTACACGCTCAACCACCGGATGCGGCTGCGGGACGGGCGCCAGCTCACCGCGCTGGATCTGCAGTGGATCTACTACGAGCGGGCCCGCGACTACCTGCAGCACCGCGCCGAGTCCGATGTGGACGAGGTGACCGCGGACGTGATGGACCGCTGGGAGGACGTGCTGTCCCGGCTGGGACAGGATCCGATGCTGCTCGCCGGCGAGCTGGACTGGGTGGCGAAGCTGCGGCTGCTGGAGGGCTACCGGGATCGGGAGAACCTCGACTGGTCCTCGCCCAAGCTGCAGCTGGTCGACCTGCAGTACTCCGACGTACGGCCGGACAAGGGGCTCTACAACCGCCTGGTCAGCCGCGGCACCATGAAGACCCTGTTCGACGAGGAGCGGGTGGTCGCCGCGATGACCGCGCCGCCGGAGGACACCCGGGCGTACTTCCGGGGCCGCTGTCTCGGGGAGTATGGCAGCGAGGTGGTCGCCGCCAGCTGGGATTCGGTGATCTTCGACGTGGGCCGCGAATCGCTGGTACGGGTGCCGATGATGGAGCCCGAGCGCGGCACCAAGGTGCATGTCGGCGCGTTGTTCGACCGGTGTCCCAGCGCGAAGGACCTGCTCGAGGCGCTGACCTCCGGGTAACCGTTTCGTCGTAACTAGCGGGTAGCTTCGAAGTAGTACGTCGGAGGAGGGAGCAGCTCAGATGGCGACACGCGATACCGGTGGTCAGTCGCAGTCCGGAAAGAGCAAGCGCGAGGAAGAGACCGACCAGACCCCAGAGCCTGCCGCCAATCCGGAGGTTTCCGAGCGGCACGAGAAGATCTCCGAGGACGTCGACGACCTGCTCGACGAGATCGACTCCGTACTCGAAGAAAACGCCGAGGAGTTCGTGAGGGGCTACGTACAAAAAGGGGGCCAGTGACCTAAATGTCGGATTCTGCTCAGGCGGAAAGGCCAACATGCCCCCAATGCGAACGACAACTTCCCCTCACTGACTTTCATCGCAACGCCCGTCGCCCCGATGGTCGGGCGTACTACTGCAAGCAGTGCGCCAACGAGCGGTCAACTGCGAGCCGCCGCCGCAGGGGTGTCTCCGCACGGCGGCGGCCGGAGGTCGTGGTTCCGGATGGCATGAAGTGGTGCCCGGACTGTGAGGCGGTCAAGCCGCTCGATGAGTTTGCACGTACCAGAGCAAATGCGAGCGGTTGCCACACCTATTGCAGGCCATGTCACAACGAACGAGGCAAGGAGACCAAGCAACGCCTGTACGGCGGGTCGCGGCACTATCACCTGAAGCGCGGTACGGGATCGGCGTGGAGGAGTTCGCCCAGCTGTTGGCCGAACAAGGTGGCAGGTGCGCGATCTGCGGGGCTCAGAACCCGCAACATGTGGACCACGATCATGTGTTCGGAAACGTACGTGGCATCCTGTGCTTCAACTGCAACGGTGGTCTGGGACAGTTCAAGGACCGCCCTGACCTGTTGTGGAACGCGATCGGCTACCTGAGAGGGACTACGTGGCAGCGGACTTTGGTGCAACCGGGCGTCTACCAGCTGTCTTCACCACCCCGGGCATCTCCTCGTTCACCGAGTTTCTGAGAGTCGCCGCTCCCGACCTGCTGCCGGGGCGGCGTCCGATGCCGCCCGGCTCCGCGGAGCACCTGGCGCCGCACGGCACCACGATCGTCGCGGTGAGCTGCGCCGGCGGCGTGGTGATGGCCGGCGACCGGCGCGCCACCATGGGCAACCTGATCGCCAGCCGGGACATCGAGAAGGTGTTCCCGGCGGGCCCGTACTCCCTGGTGGGATATGCGGGTGCCGCCGGCGTCGGACTGGAGCTGATCCGGCTGTTCCAGGTGGAGCTCGAGCACTACGAGAAGATCGAAGGCGCCACACTGTCGCTGCACGGCACCGCCAACCGGCTGGCCGCGATGATCCGTGGCAACCTCGCCGCGGCGATGCAGGGGCTGGCGGTGCTGCCGTTGTTCGCCGGCTTCGACACCGACTCCGACGACCCCACCGCCGCGGGTCGGATCTTCAGCTTCGACGTCACCGGCGGCTGCTTCGCCGAACGCGACTTCCACGCCATCGGCTCCGGTTCGATCTTCGCCAAGTCCGCGATGAAGAAGCGGTTCACCACCGGCATGACCACCGAACAGGCGGTCAAGATCGCGGTGGAGGCGCTGTACGACGCCGCCGAGGACGACTCCGCCACCGGTGGTCCGGATATGACCCGCAGGATCTACCCGGTGGTGATGACCGCGACCGCCGACGGCATCGACCGGCTCAGCGAGGACCAGAGCGCCCAGGTGGCCCAGTCCGTGGTCAACGAGCGCATGGAGAACCCTGGCGGGTGAGCTGATCCCCGCCCGTACCAGCGACCCACCAGATAGAGGAGAGCCCAGCCGTGGCAATGCCGTTCTACGCGTCGCCTGAGCAGCTGATGCGCGACAAGTCGGAGTACGCCCGGAAGGGCATCTCCCGCGGTCGCAGCGTCGTCGTGCTCACGTACGTCGACGGAGTGCTGTTCGTCGCGGAGAACACCTCGACCGCGCTGCACAAGATCAGCGAGATCTACGACCGGATCGGCTTCGCCGCCGTCGGGCGCTACAACGAGTTCGAAAACCTCCGGATGGCGGGCGTACGGCTGGCCGACATCCGCGGCTACAGCTACGACCGCCGGGACGTCAACGGACGGTGGCTGGCGAACACGTACGCCCAGACGCTCGGGGCGATCTTCACCGAGCAGCACAAGCCGTTCGAGGTGGAGATCTGCATCGCCCAGCTGGGGGAGACGCCGGCCGCCGACGAGCTGTACCGGATCACGTACGACGGATCGGTCGGCGACGAGCCTGGCTTCGTCGCGATGGGTGGCCAGGTTGACGCGATCTCGGCGGTGCTGAAGGACCGGCACCACGACGACGCATCACTGTCGGACTCGCTGCACCTGGCGATCGAGGCGCTCGGCAGCGTCGGCGGCGAAGGCGGCAAGCAGCGCGAGATCCCCGCCGACCGGCTGGAAGTGGCGGTGCTGGACCGGCGCCGCGGCGGACGCGCGTTCCGCCGGATCACCGGCGCGGCGTTGGCTTCGCTGCTCGGTGGCGGGGCCGCCGCACCGGCGCCCGAGGCGGAGGCCGAGCCCGCGCCCGAGGCGGAGGCCGAGACCACCCCGCCGGGGGAGACCGCTGGCGCCGAGGGGGAGCTCTCCGACGACGTGGTGGACGAGCTCATCGAAGGGCTCGAGGAGCCACCCGCGGAGCCGCCCGCCACCACGCCGCCGAGCAGGCGTACGCCCCGCAAGTCGGGCCCGCGCAAGGCGAAGCCGAAGTCGCCGCCACCCGAGCCGCCGGCCGAGCCGCCGGCCGACGAGGAGTAACGAAAACATCGACCGGAGACCCGATTGTCGGGGTCGTTCCGCTGGCGCACACTGGCCACGTCCTGTCGCCTGAGAACGGCTCGGTATGTCGGTGACTTTGCTGTCGCGGATCCCGCCCCGCGCGGCGGTCGTACTGCAGATCGTCGCGGTCGCCGCCGCGTACTACCTGGCTGCCCAGCTCGGCCTGCAGATGGCGGTGGTACGTGACCAGGTGACGCCGTTCTGGCCGCCGACCGGCATCGCGCTGGTGGCGCTGCTGATCTGGGGACCGCGGGTGTGGCCCGGCATCACATTGGGCGCGTTGCTAGTCAACCTGCCGATCGGACCGTCGCTGTTCACGGTGCTCGGGATCTCGGCGGGCAACACGATGGCGCCGGTGCTGGCGTACCTGCTGCTCACCCGGATCGACTTTCACCTGCGACTCGACCGCCTCACCGACGCGCTCGGCCTGATCTTCTTCGGGGCGTTCGGCGGATCGGTGGTCAGCGCCAGTATCGGCACGCTGGCGCTGGTGCAGGGCGGCGGGGTGCCGTCCAGCCAGTTCTGGGTGACCTGGTCGGTGTGGTGGGCCGGCGATGCCATGGGGTTGCTGCTCGTGGCACCCCTGTTGTTGACCTGCTACACCGCTCGGTACCGGCTGGCGAAGCCCACCTGGCGCTGGCTGGAGGCGGCGCTGGTGGTCGGGTGCTCGGTCGTGGTGAGCATGGCGTCCGCCTCCGGCCGGTTGCCGGTGGTGTTCACCTCGCTGCCCTTTGTGGTGTGGGCCGCGGTCCGGTTCCGGCACGCCGGCGCCACGCCGGTGGCGTTGATCGCCTCCATCGGCGCGATCTTCGCGGCCTCCGGGCAGGTGGGCGCGTTCCGTGGGCTCGACACCCTCACCACGATGGTGGTGCTGCAGGCGTTCAACGGCACCGTGGCGCTGACCGGACTGCTGCTCGCCGCCATTACGGCGGAGCGGGACGAGGCGTACCAGGCGATCAGGAAGGCCGTGACACAGGTGTCCACGGCGCTGGCGCAGCACCCTGAGGGGCCGCTGCTGGAAACCCCGTTGTGGCGCTCGCTGCAGGCGGCCAGCGACCCGAACGGCCTGACCGACCCGAACGGCCTGACCGACCCGAACGGCCTGACCGACCCGTACGGCCTCACCGACCCGAACGGCGCGAAGCGCCCCGCTGCCGGGGTCAGTCCACGAGGCCCGCGCCCTGGGTAGCCGGCACCGCGTCCGCCGGGTGGCTCGGCCAGTCCCGGATCCGGCGTACCAGCTGCGCCGCCAGCACCACGCCGGCCACCAGCGAGCCGACCAGGAAGGCCAGCTCGACCCGGAGCAGGATGCTCCCCGGCAGCAGCGTGACCAGCAGCAACGCCACGAAACCGGCGGCCCACCCGAGCGCCTGGTCGCGGTGACCCGCCAACGCCAGGCCGGCCTGTCCCAACACGGTGGCGATCATGTAGATCGTGGTGGCGATGGTGAGCCAGGCGAAGTCGCCGCGGCTGAGCACCGCTTCGGCGTCGAAGAGGGTACGCACCAGCCACGGGCCGATCGCGATGCACACCACGGCACCGATCACCCCCATCGCGGTGACCGCTCCGGTGGTACGCACCAACAGCCGGCGGAACCCCGTACGGTCCCCGGTGGCCGCCGACCCGGACAGTGCGGGCAGGAACGAGGCCTGTACGGCGGAGAACGCGAACAACGGGATCCGGGCGAGCACCACCCCGGACAGCAGCGCGCCGGCGAGCGCCGCCTCGGCGGGCGTGGACAGCAGCCGGGCACTCACCACGCTGGCGTTCACCAGCGCCAGCCACAGCGTGCTGGACGCCACCAGCAGCCCCATCCCGCGGGTGACCTCGGCGTACGGGACGGTCGGCCCGGGCGCCGGGCGTAACACCGTACGGTTCACCGTCAGCGCGACCGCCAGCAGCGGAGCGACCGCGAGGGCGAGGCCGTACCAGGCGGCTTCCCGCACTCCGTACGCCGCCAGGCCGGCGGCGAAGCCGCAGCGCAGCAGTCCGTCGGCGGCGAGCTGGGCACCGTACCGGCCGAATTCGCCGTGACCGGAGAGCAGCCCGCGCGAGAGGTGCGCCGCGGTGAGCGCACCGAGGTTCGCCGCCAGTACGTCGACCAGCCGGGCGTCGCCTTCGAACAGCGCGTCCGCCAGCGGCTGCCGCAGCGCGATCACCGCCACCAGCAGTACGGCGAGGATCGCGGACCCGACCACGGCGATCCGTACGGCGATCGGGCGTACCCCCTGGCCCCGGGCCCGGCGGGCGGCGACCAGCCGGCTCAGCTCCTGCTCGAGCGGGAAGAACAGGCCGGGCCCGACGGAGAAGACGATCATCCAGAGCACAGCCAGGTCGCTGTACCCGGCGTCGTCGAGCGCGTGGCCGGCGATCGCCAGGTAGACGTACGCCGCGATGCCGAGGATCGCCAGCCCGGCGCCGACGATCGCGGTCCCCGCCGGTAGCGCGGCGAGCAGCCGGCGTACCACCTGAGCGAGGGGTTTCACGTGGCCTCGGGAGCCGCCGGCGGATCCGCGGCCGGCGCCGGCAGCTCCACCAGGACGCCACGCTCCCGATTGGTCAGCTCCGCCTCGCGCAGGGCGACCGCGCGGGCCAGGTCGGTGAAGCGTTCTCCGAGGTCACGGAAGCGCAGGTAGAAGTTGAGCACCACGAAGATGAACGCCACCACGAGCAGGTAGAGCACCAGGTCGGCACCGCGCCCGACGCCGACCTTGCTGGCCACCCAGGTGACGTCGTCGGGGCGCAGCACCGCCCACACGTTGACCGCGAGGAAGGCGAAGAACGCGAGGCGCTTGCTGGCCTGCAGCCTCACCCCGTGCTGCCACCGGATGAAGCCGAGCAGCAGACCGGCGACCGCGATCAGCAGCAGGACCTGGATCACCATCGAAATCAGATCCTCCGGTTGCGCATGCTGAGGTCGAACAGGATGTTCACCCCGTTGACCAGGGACTGGCCCTTCGCGCGCGAGTAGTCGGTGTAGAGGATGGTCACCGGCACCTCGACCACCCGCCAGTCGCCACGGGCCAGGTTGGCGACGATCTCCGAGGCGTGTGCCATGCCGTTCATCCGGATCTGGAGCCGCTCCGCGACCGGGCGGGCGAGGACCCGCAGCCCGTTGTGCGCGTCGGTCAGCTTGAGCCGGCGGCCGCTGCGGCTGAGCAGCGCCGCGATCCGCAGCACCACCCGCTTCAGCCACGGCACGGTGGTGGTGGTGCGCTCCAGGAACCGGGAGCCGAGCACCGCGTCGACGTCGCCGCGCCGCGCCACGTCGACCATCCGGGCGGCGTCGCTGACCCGGTGCTGCCCGTCGGCGTCGAAGGTCACGAAGAACCGCGACCCGGGCCGGGCGAGGGCGTACGCGAGGCCGGTCTGCAGCGCCGCGCCCTGCCCCATGTTGACCGGGTGACGTACCAGGTGAGCGCCGGTGGCGGCGATCTCCGAGGCCGACGCGTCGGCGCTGCCGTCGTCCACGCAGACCACATGGGGAAACGCCGGCAACAGCTCAGTGATGACCTGGGCGATGACCTTCTCCTCGTTGTACACGGGGATGATCACCCAGGTGTCCTTGTTATCGGACATCTGCGGTCTGGCTCCTGGAGTCGGATGGCCGTGCATCGGCTGTGGCTATGCTAGCGACCCGCCGATGCGACAAAGCTACCGGTTCTGGGGGAAGCCGAGGCTGACTCCGCCGTGTGAGGGATCGAGCCACCGGCTGGTGACCGCCTTGGTACGGGTGTAGAAGCGCACCCCGTCCGGCCCGTACGCGTGGGCGTCCCCGAACAGCGACTGCTTCCAGCCGCCGAACGAGTGGTACGCCACCGGCACCGGGATCGGTACGTTGATCCCGACCATGCCGACTTCGACCTCGTACTGGAAGCGTCGTGCGGCGCCGCCGTCGTCGGTGAAGATCGCGGTGCCGTTGCCGTACGGGTTCGCGTTGACCAGCTCCACGGCCTCCTGGTACGTGCCGGCGCGCACCACCGACAGCACCGGGCCGAAGATCTCGTCGGTGTAGACCGACATCTCCGGGTTCACGCGGTCGAAGAGGCTGGGCCCGAGCCAGAAGCCGGCGTCGGCGCCGTCGATCGGATGCTTCCGCCCGTCGACGACGAGCTCGGCGCCCGCGGCGACCCCCGCGTCGAGGTAGCCGGCGACCCGGTCGCGATGGGCCGCGGTGATCAACGGCCCCATCTCGCAGCCGGGCCGGGTGCCCTCGCCGACATGCAGGGACGCCATCCGGGACGCGATCTTGGAGACCAGCTCGTCGCCGATCGGGTCGACCGCGACCACTGCGGAGATCGCCATGCAGCGTTCCCCGGCCGAGCCGAAGCCGGCGCTCACCGCGGCGTCGGCGGCCAGCTCGAGATCGGCGTCCGGGAGCACCACCATGTGGTTCTTGGCGCCGCCGAGCGCCTGCACCCGCTTCCCGTTACGGGCTGCGGTCTGGTAGATGTAGCGGGCCACCGGGGTGGAGCCGACGAACGACACGGCGCGCACCGTGGGGTGCTCCAGCAGCGCGTCGACCGCCTCCTTGTCGCCGTGGACCACGTTGAACACGCCGTCAGGCAGCCCCGCCTCGGCCCACATCCCGGCGATCGCCAGCGACGCCGACGGGTCCTTCTCGCTGGGCTTGAGCACCACCGCGTTGCCACAGGCGATCGCCAGCGGTACGAACCACAGCGGCACCATCGCCGGGAAGTTGAACGGCGAGATCACCGCGACCACCCCGAGCGGCTGCGGGATCGAGTAGACGTCCACCCCGCTGGAGGCGTTCTCGCTGTAACTGCCCTTGATCAGCGCCGGTACGCCGCAGGCGTACTCCGCCACTTCGAGGGCCCGCTGCACCTCGCCGGCGGCGTCGCTGAGCACCTTGCCGTGCTCGGCGGTGAGGATCGCCGCGAGCTCGCCCTTTCGGGCGGCGAGCAGCTCCCGGAACGCGAACAGCACGTTGCTGCGCTTCGCCAGCGAGGCGTCCCGCCAGCCGCCGAACGCGCCCGCGGCGGCGTCCACCGCGAGCCCAACCTCGGCCGGTGACGCGAAGTCGACCGCTCCCGCGATCTCACCGGTCGCCGGATTGAAGATGTCGCCGGTACGCGACGCCGTACCCGACCACGGCTTCCCGCCGATCCAGTGCGTCACCCGCTTCATGCCATGAGCTCCTTCTGGGTGGCCGCGATCGCGTCGCCGAGGATCGCCAGGGCTTCGGTGATCTCGTCGGCGGTGACGGTCATCGGGGGCGCCAGCCGCAGTACGTTGCCGTACAGGCCGCCTTTGCCGATCAGCAGGCCGCGGGCGCGGGTCTCCTCGAGCAGCGACGTGGCGGCGGCGGGACACGGGGCGCCGTCCGGCTCCACCAGCTCGACGCCGATCATCAGCCCGGCGCCGCGTACGTCGCCCACCACCGGATGGTCCGCGGCGATCGCCCGCAGCCCGTCCATCAGCGACGCGCCGCGGGCGGCGGCGTTGGCCTGCAGGTCGTGGCTGAGCAGGTAGTCCAGGGCGGCGCTGGCGGCGGTGGCGGCGATCGGGTTGCCGCCGAAGGTGGAGATCGAGTTGGCGGTGAAGCAGTCCATCAGCTCGCCGCGCGCCACCACCCCACCGACCGCGATCCCGTTGCCCAGCCCCTTCGCGAACGTCATCGCGTCCGGCGTAACGCCGTGCGCGTCGATGCCCCAGAAGTGCTCACCGGTACGCCCCCAGCCGGTCTGCACCTCGTCGGCGACGAACAGGATGCCGTACTCGTCGAGGATCTCTTTGAACGCCGCGAACATGCCCGGCGGCGGCACCGTGAAGCCGCCGACGCCCTGGATCGGCTCGGCGATCATGCACGCCACGTCCCCAGCAGTCGCGGTCTCGATGACGTTGCGCAGGTCGTCGGCACAGGCGGCGATGTAGTCGGCGTCCGAGAAGTCGCGGAACGGGCCGCGGTAGCGGTAACCGCCGTGCACGTACGACACCTGCACCGGACTCAGTGACGACGCCGACCAGCCCCGGTTGCCGGTGATCGCGACCGTCCCGAACCCCCGCCCGTGGTACGAGTTGCGCAGCGCCAGCACCTGGTTGCTGCGCCGCAGCTGGGTGGCCAGCATCAACGCCGCCTCGTTGGCCTCCGTACCGGAGTTGGTGAAGAACACCTTGGCGTCTTCGATCCCGGACAGCGAAGCAATCTTCTCCGCCAGCTCGACCTGGCGCCGCAGCAGGTAGAGCGTCGAGGTGTGGAAGATCCCGGTGTCGACCTGGGCGCGGATCGCGTCGGAGATCTCTGCGATGTCGTACCCGATGCCGTTGGTGAGGATCCCGGCGAAGAAGTCCAGGTAGCTGACCCCGGCGGCGTCGGTCACCCGGCGGCCCGATCCGCTGACGATCTCGATCGGCTCGTCGTAGTAGAGCGCCAGCCAAGAGGGCATCACTGCGCGGTGCCGCGAAAGCAACGTCATGGGGTGAGTCTGTGCCTGCCGTACGTCGCGGCTCCATTGACAACCTGTATCGAGATGAGCCATTCGACGGTACGGTGTGCACACCTGCTCGCCGAGCCCTGGAGGCGCCGTGTACCCCACCGTGGCCGAGGTGCTCGCGCTGCCGGTGATGCGCGGCGCGGACGCCGTGGTGGCGGCCGGCGCGGCGGGGCTGGGGCGCCGGGTCCGGTGGGTGCACGTCGCCGAGGTGGCCGACATCGCCGAGCTGCTGCGCGGCGGCGAGCTGGTGCTGACCACCGGCATCGCGCTGCCCGGCGACGACGCCTCGCTCACCCGGTACGTCGACGACCTGGCCCGGGTGGGCGTGGCCGGTCTGGTGATCGAGCTGGTACGCCGCTGGCACGACACCCTGCCCACGGCGCTCACCGCCGCCGCCGACCGGCACGGCCTGCCGCTGGTCACCCTCGCCAAGGAAACCCGGTACGTCACCATCTCCGAGACCGTGATCTCGATGATCATGGACGCCCAGGTGGCCGAGCTGCGGGCCGCCCAGCAGGTGCACGAGACGTTCACCGGGCTCACCGTCTCAGGCGCGGAGCCGGCGGCGATCCTGCGTGAGGTGGCCCGGATGACGGGGCTGCCGGTGATCCTGGAGACCCTGGCGCACCACGTGCTGGCGTACGACGCGGCCGGCGGGCCGGCCCGGCAGCTGCTCGCCGACTGGGAGCGGCGGTCCCGGGCGATGACGCTGCCGGGGCGTACGGCGTACCACCCGGGGGCGGGCTGGCTGGTCACCATCGTGGGCGCGCGGGGCGACGACTGGGGGCGGCTGGTGCTGCTCTCCGACGCCGAGCCGCCGCACCGGCACGTGGTGGTCGCCGAGCGGGCCGCCGACGCGCTGGCGCTCAACCGGCTGGTCGCCCGGGACCGGGACAGCCTGGAGCGCCAGACCCACCGGCTGCTGCTGAGCTCGCTGCTGGCGTCCACTCCGGCGCCGGCGGATCTCGCCGACCGGGCCGGCGCGCTCGGGGTGGAGCTGCGGGGGCGGCAGCTGGTCGGGGTGGCGGTGCAGCCGCACACCGTACCGAGCGAACGGCCGGCGCTCGGCGTACACGAGGTGCTGCGGGATCTGGCGGAGGCGACGGCGCTGGCGGCGCGCCGGGCGCGTACCCCCGCGCTGGTCGGGGTGGTCG